>JBJDXT010000025.1:0-2440 GCA_051866795.1 Candidatus Onthomonas sp.
CCTGCCCGGCTACGGCTACGCCAAGGTGTCCAAGGCGGAGCGGGACCGGTGGGGGAGGCTGATGGAGGCCTATTTCGCCTCCGGCCTTATCACCCGGGGCGTCCAGATTGTGGACGCCCGGCACAAGCCCACCGCCGACGACGTGACCATGATGAACTGGTTCAAATCCACCTGCTGCCCGGTGGTGGTGGTGGCCAACAAGCTGGACAAGCTGAAAAAGAGTGAAATCGAGCCCAATCTTCAGTGCATTCGGGAGGTTTTGGAGCTTGGGGAGGAGCACATTCTGCTGCCCTTCTCCGCAGAAAAACGGCAGGGAGCGCAGGAGCTTCGCGCTCTGTTGGTGGGCCAGCAGGGAATCCATAACTGAGGATCAGAAATTCACAAGCCGCAGCCCATCTTTCCGGGTCTGCGGCTTGTGTTTTGCGCTGTTTTTTTGTATAATAACTAAAATAGCGTTTTGATCCGCATTTCTTCGCTTCGGGAGGCGTAGTGTTTGTCTTTTCTCAGTCAGCTGAGCAGTGTTTTTGATTATCAGGCTGCTCTTGTTCTTGTCATCCGTGCCCTGGCAGCCCTGCTCTGTCTCACCGTTCACGAGACCTGCCACGGTCTGGCTGCCTGGCATCTGGGCGATCCCACTGCCCGGGATCAGGGCCGGCTCTCCCTTAATCCGCTACGGCACATCGACCCCTTCGGCTTTCTTCTGCTCATTGTGGCGGGCTTCGGCTGGGCAAAGCCGGTGCCGGTCAACCCCGGCTACTTCCGCAAGCCAAAGCAGGGGATGGCCCTCACCGCACTGGCGGGGCCAGTCTCCAATTTCCTCATGGCGTTGCTCTCCGCCGGCATCCTCAGTCTGCTCTACAATCTCAATGTAGGGGCCACTGAGCCGGGCTTTTGGGTGATGGCCGCCTTTGCGGTGCTGCTCTGGCTGAATCTGGGTCTGGGCATCTTCAATCTTTTTCCCATTCCACCTCTGGACGGCTCTAAGGTGCTCTTCTCCGTATTGCCTGACCGGATCTACGGCTTAATCCTCCGCTACGAGCGGTATGTCATGCTGCTGCTTTTTGCCCTGGTATTCTTTGATGTGCTGGACGGGCCCATGGGCTATCTCATGAATCTGCTGGCCAGCGGCATGTGCCGGCTCACCGGACTGCCCATAGGAGTGCTGGCTATCCTGCTCAACTACATCTACGCCTGAGGAGATCAAATGGAAGTACCGGTTTATCATCTGGAGAGCGTGGTCAAGACCCGGAACGAGCCCGCTGATTTTGACGGGCCCCTGGACCTGATTCTCGCCCTCCTGAGCAAAAACAAGATGGAGATTCAGGATATTCAGATCTCCCTCATTTTGGATCAGTACCTGGCCTGGATGGACCGGCGGAAGGAGCTTGATCTGGAGGTGGCCAGTGAGTTTGTCACTATGGCGGCGCAGCTGGTCTATATCAAGACGCGGATGCTGCTGAGTATCCATGATGAGGAGGCCCTCTCTGAGATGGAGGAGCTGATCGCCTCGCTGGAGGAGCGTCAGCGCCACGAGAATTATAAAAAGATCAAGGTAATGCTGCCTCTGATGCAGAACCGTTACGAAGTGGGTCGGGACTGCATCACCCGGATGCAGGAGCCCATCACCCCGGACAAGACCTACCGCTATGTCCACCAGCCCCAGGATCTGCAGACCGCCATGGCCGCCCTGCTACGTAGGAGCGGGGAACAGCTGCCGCCCCCGGAGCAGGCCTTTCAGGGGATCGTGGGCCGGGAGCCCTATCCCGTGGGCAGCAAGGCGAAAGAGATCATTTCCCGTCTCATCCGCAGCGGCGTCACCAAGTTCAAGGCGCTGTTTCAAAACAGCAAGAGCCGTTCCGAGATCGTGGCCACCTTTCTGGCCATTCTGGAGCTGTGTAAGTCCAGCCGGATCCGCCTGGCGGGCAGCGGAAGCGACTGCACTGTGATCAAGACGGATGGGGAAGCGGAGGATGAGCCTGCCGCCCCGGCGGAGGCTACGTCCTGATGGTTGGTATAGACAGGAGAGATTATGGAAAAACTGGAACCGAAAGACATGGAATCCGCCCTGGAGGCCATTCTCTTTGCCGCCGGGGAGCCTATCGGCGCAGACCGGCTGTGCCTTGCCCTGGAGCTGGACCGCAATACGGTGGACAGCCTGTGCAAGCAGCTGGCCGACCGGTACAGTTATGACCGCCGGGGTATCCGGCTGCTGCGGCTGGGGGATAATTATCAGCTCTGCTCCGCTCCGGAGTATGCCGACCGGATCCGCAAGGCCTTTGAGCGCCGCAAGCCTCCTCAGCTCTCCCAGCCTGCCCTGGAGGTGCTGACCATTATCGCTTATTTTCAGCCCACCACCCGGGCCTATGTGGAGCAGGTACGCGGTGTAGACTCCTCCTACACTGTAAACCTTCTGCTGGAGCGGGGGCTGATTGAGGAGGCC
>JBJDXT010000026.1:0-13279 GCA_051866795.1 Candidatus Onthomonas sp.
ACCAGGCTCTTGACGTCCGCCACATTGGCCAGCAGGGAGAAGATCTCCAGGCTGTCAATGAACTGATGGGCCTCGGCCACGCCGCCCTTGATTTCAAAGGTAAAGATGGACCCGCCGCCATTGGGGAAATACCGCTGATACAGGGCGTGATCCGGATGGTCAGGCAGGGAGGGATGATTGACGTGCTCCACCTTGGGGTGGTTCGTCAGGTACTCCACCACCTTCCTGGTGTTCTCTGCGTGGCGGTCCAGCCGGAGAGACAAGGTCTCGGTGCCCTGGAGCAGCAGGAAGGCGTTGAAGGGGGAGATGGTGGCGCCGGTATCCCGGAGCAGAATTGCCCGGATATAGGTGGCAAAGGCGGCGGGACCGGCAGCCTGGGTGAAGGACACGCCGTGGTAGCTGGGATTGGGGGCGCTGATGGGGGCATAGCGTCCGCTGGCCGCCCAGTCGAAGGTGCCGCCGTCCACGATGACGCCGCCCAGGGTGGTGCCGTGGCCGCCGATGAACTTGGTGGCCGAGTGGACCACGATGTCCGCCCCGTGCTCGATGGGCCGGATGAAATAGGGGGTGCCGAAGGTGTTGTCAATCACCAGGGGCAGGCCGTGCTTGTGGGCGATGGCGGCGATGGCGTCAATGTCGGGAATATCGCTGTTGGGGTTGCCCAAGGTCTCCAGATAGACTGCCTTGGTGTTCTTCTGAATGGCACCCTCTACCTCTTCCAGATTGTGGGCGTCCACAAAGGTGGTGGAGATGCCGTACTGGGGCAGGGTGTGGGCCAGCAGGTTGAAGCTGCCGCCGTAGATGGTCTTCTGAGCCACAATGTGGTCCCCGGCCTGGGCCAGGGCCTGGATGGTATAGGTGATGGCGGCGGCGCCGGAGGCGGTGGCCAGAGCAGCCACGCCGCCCTCCAGAGCGGCAATCCGCTTTTCAAACACGTCCTGGGTGGAATTGGTCAGTCTGCCATAGATATTGCCTGCGTCCGCCAGGCCGAACCGGGCGGCGGCGTGGGCGCTGTTGCGGAACACATAGGAGGTGGTCTGGTAGATGGGCACCGCCCGGGCGTCAGTGGCGGGATCGGGCTGCTCCTGTCCTACGTGAAGCTGGAGGGTCTCAAAACGATATTTATTCTGTGCCATAATGCACCATTCCTTTCTGTCTGATCCAATGTTTTTCTGTACCGGGAAATTGTTATACTGTTCTTTCGCCTGTACACATTCGGTCCGGCAGGAAGGGATATGGAACTCGATTTTTCCACTGCTGGAACATCACACATCACCCTCGTCCGCTTATTTCATATATATCCGGTAGGTTTATCGGTATCCTATCACATAATTCCTATCTGGTCAATAGGTTTTATGGAAATTTTTTCGGGCCTGCCGCGGCAGTCCCGAAAGAAAGCTCATATACGCTGTCCGGTATTCAGTGGCCCCGGTGCTTCTCTCTCCGCTTTTCCTGCCGGAGCGCAAAGCGCCGCCGGGCCTCCTGCTCCTTTTGGTCTCTGGTCCGCTCCTGGCGCATTGTCTTTTGCGCCTCCCGCTGGAGCTGCAGCGCCTGCTGGGATTTGGTGCCCAGCCCGGCAGGCTCCGTCTGGCGTCGGGCCTCCCGCTGAACGCGCTTTGGGTTTTTCGGCGCGGGGCGGAGCTCCGCCCGAACCGGCGGGCTGAATTTTAGGCGATAGAATCCGCTGCAGATCAGCTCGTAGACCTCAAAATCCCGGGGCTCTTTGCCGAAGGTGACCTTGCACACGCTGAGCTGGCCGTCCTCCCAGCGCTCAAACACCCCGATCCAGAAGGGCTCCTCAAATATCACTTGCAGTGTCAATTGTGCGCGCTGCATACGCTTTCTCCTTTGCTGGGCCTTCGGCAAAGAAAGGACAAGCAAGGAAGCAGGTCACTGATGCCTGACATCAGGCATGTCCGGACTGCCGGCCAGACCGGGCAGCGCCCTGTTCCCGCTCAGATCTCTCCCGCCGAAACGCCCCGCTCCTCGGCCTGATCCAGGAGCTGCTGCAGGGTGATGCCGGAGAGATAATCCTGCATGACCTGATTGAGCCCCTGCCACAGCGGCAGGGTGACGCAGCCCCCCGCCCTGGGGCAGGCCTTAGCGTTGGGCTCCAGGCAGGCCACCGGCACCAGATCTCCCTCAGTCACATCCAGAATCTCCTTCATGGTGTATTCCCCGGGCTGGCGGGCCAGCCGGTAACCGCCGCCCTTGCCCCGCAGGCCCACCACAAAGCCCGCCTTGACTAGTAGCTTGACGATGGCCTCCAGGTATTTCTCTGAGATCTGCTGTTGCTGGGCGATCTCCTTGAGGGGGACAAAGCCCTCCCCCTCCCACTGGGCCAGCGCCACCATTACCCGCAGGGCATACCGCCCCTTGGTCGAAATCATCATCGAAAGCACCCCTCGCCTCATCTGTTTTGGATTTACCTATTATACTATGGGTCTGATAGGTTTTCAACTGCTTTTCCGGCCATTGTCCCGATGTAAAACCCGCCGTCTTTTCGAATCCGCAATTTTATAATCGCATGCTATTGACTTTAGTTCAAACGCATGCTATTATAATATGCGTCAAACCGGTTCAGAAGGGAGGCTGTCCTATGCCGGATCGTACCCCCAGCGGATTGTTGATCAAGCGGATTCACGACCGTCTGGAAAAGCACTCCAACAATGCCCTGCGGGGCAAGGATCTGACCATGATGCAGATGGCCGTTCTGATGACCCTGCTGGAGTCGCCGGAGCAGCAGCTTCCCATGAAGGAGCTGGAGCGCCATTTCAGCATTGCCCAGTCTACGGCAGCCGGAATCATCTCCCGGCTGGAGCAGAAGGGTCTGGTTGAGGCCTTCGGAGACCCCTCCGACAGACGGATCAAGGTGGCCCACATCACCCCCGCCGGTGAGGTCTGCTGCGCGGAGGCCGCCTGCCATATGGAAGAGGCTGAGGCAGCTCTGGTGCGCGGCTTTTCCCCTGAGGAGCGGGAGACGTTCAACGCCCTGCTGGCAAGGGCGGCAGAAAACATGGAATAGACAGGGCCTGCTGGTCTGAGCAGGCATGTCTTTTCAGGCAAACAATAGCGTGCTATCAGAACGGAGTGATTGTGATGGACGAGAACAAAACCCTGGATGTATTTGAAAACCTGCCGGTACACAAAGCGGTATTCCGAAACGCTCTGCCGGCCATGGCAGCCATGCTGATGGTGCTGATCTACAATCTGGCGGACACCTTCTTTATCGGTCAGACCCATGACGATCTGCAGGTGGCGGCGGTCTCACTGGCAACGCCGGTATTCCTGATTTTCATGGCGGTGGGCACCATTTTCGGCATCGGGGGTACCTCTGTCATCTCCCGGGCCATGGGAGAGGGCCGGCGGGCGTACGGCAAAAAGGTCTGCTCCTTCTGCATGTGGAGCTGCGTCGTTGTCGGCATCGTGATGTCAGCCCTCTTCCTGCTCTGCATGGACCAGATTCTCACGCTGATGGGCGCCAGCGCAGACACCTGGGACTACGCAAAGACCTACCTCACCATTGTCAGCTGCTCTGGCCCCTTTGTCCTGATCGCCAACTGCTACTCCAATGTGATCCGCGCGGAGGGGCAGTCCGGAAAGGCCATGATGGGTCAGCTTCTGGGCAATCTGCTCAACGTGATTCTCGACCCCATCCTGATTCTCGCGTTCCATCTGGATATCGCCGGCGCGGCCATTGCAACGGTGATCGGCAACGTCGTGGGCGCGGGATACTATATTCTCTACTTCCTCCGGGGAAACTCCACCCTCAGCATCCGTCTGAAGGATTTCACCGTCCGGGATCAGGTCGCCTCCAGCGTGCTGGCCATCGGTATCCCCGCAGCTCTGGGCTCCCTGCTGATGAGTATATCCAACATCCTCATGAACAGCCAGATGGCAAAGTATGGGGATATGGCGGTTGCCGGAGTGGGCGTCGCCATGAAGGTGACCATGATGACCGGTATGGTCTGCATCGGCCTGGGGCAGGGCGTTCAGCCGCTGCTGGGCTACTGCGTCGGCGCAAAGCGGTGGGACCGGTACCGCAGCGCACTGCGCTTCTCGCTGCTGTTTGCCCTGCTCCTCAGCATTGCGCTGACCGGATTCTGCTACCTGTTTACCGGTCAGATTGTCAGCGCATTTCTCACCGATCCGGCGGCCTTTGATTACGGCGTGTCCTTCTCCCGGATTCTGCTGTGCACCAGCTTCCTCTTCGGCGTGTTCTATGTGCTAATCAATGCCCTGCAGGCCAGCGGCGCGGCGACAGCCTCCCTCATTGTCAACATCTCCCGTCAGGGGCTGATCTACATTCCGGCCATGTTCCTCCTGGGCGCCCTCTTCCAGGAGACCGGTCTGATCTGGGCTCAGCCGGTGGCCGATGTGCTGTCGCTGCTTCTGGCCGCCGTGCTCTATCGCAGAAGCTCCAGAAAAATGATGGCCGCACAGTAAAGCCGGTCAATCTCTCAACGCCATCACACACAGGCGGTATGCTGTCCTTCTTTGGGCACATGCCGCCCTTTTTTTCGTCTCTCTCCCCGGGATAAGCTCCCTCTCTCTTAATTAAGCATTTTTTACAAAGTATATCTTTATATTTGTCGGTTTCGTCAAATGACAAATTAACTTTTATCTTGTATACTAGTTGTAACAGTTCTCCGGCCCAGAGCGCGCCGGAGCAGACACAAATTACGCTTCAGGAGGAGATCTGCATGGCCAAGTACATCATGGCGCTGGATTCCGGCACCACCAGCAACCGCTGTATCCTGTTCAACGAGCAGGGAGAGATGTGCAGCGTTGCCCAGAAAGAGTTTACCCAGTATTTCCCCCAGCCCGGCTGGGTGGAGCACGACGCCACGGAGATCTGGCTGACCCAGTATGCCGTGGCTGCCGAGGCCCTGGCAAAGGTGGACGCCACCGCGGCTGACATCGCCGCCATCGGCATCACCAACCAGCGGGAGACCACCATCGTCTGGGACAAGGAGACCGGCGAGCCCATCCACAACGCCATCGTCTGGCAGGACCGGCGCACTGCCGAGTACTGCGACAGTCTGGTGGCCAAGGAGCTGACCGACACCTATCGGGCCAAGACCGGTCTGGTCATCGACCCCTATTTTTCCGGTACCAAGATTCGGTGGATGCTGGAAAACGTCCCCGGCGCCCGGGAAAAAGCAGAGGCGGGCCAGCTGCTCTTCGGCACCGTGGAGACCTGGCTGATCTGGAAGCTGACCGGCGGCAAAGTCCACGTCACCGACTACTCCAACGCCTCCCGCACCATGCTCTTCAATATTGTTGACCTGAAATGGGACGAGGAGATTCTGGCCGAGCTGGGCATTCCCGCCTGCATGCTGCCCGAGGCCAAGCCCTCCAGCTGCATCTACGGCGAGACGGTTCCCGACCTGTTCGGCGGCTCCATCCCCATCGCCGGTGCCGCCGGTGACCAGCAGTCCGCCCTCTTCGGCCAGACCTGCTTCCACGCCGGTGAGGCCAAAAATACCTATGGCACCGGCTGCTTCCTGCTGATGAACACCGGTGAAAAACCGGTTTTCTCCAACAACGGCCTGGTCACCACCATCGCCTGGGGGTTGGACGGAAAAGTGACCTATGCCCTGGAGGGCTCTATCTTTGTGGCCGGCTCCGCCATCCAATGGCTCCGGGATCAGATGAAGCTGGTGGACTCCGCCTCCGACTCGGAGTATTTCGCCCGCAAGGTACCGGACACCAACGGCTGCTATGTGGTGCCCGCCTTCACCGGCCTGGGTGCCCCCTACTGGGACGCCTATGCCCGGGGCGCCATTGTGGGCCTCACCCGCGGCGTCAACAAATACCATATTATCCGGGCCACCCTGGAGTCACTGGCATACCAGACCTATGACGTGCTCAAGGCCATGGAGGCTGACTCCGGCATTAAGCTGGCCGCTCTCAAGGTGGACGGCGGCGCATCCGCCAACAATCTGCTGATGCAGATGCAGGCGGACATCATCCAGGCCCCGGTGAACCGCCCTGTCTGCGTAGAGACCACCGCTATGGGCGCCGCCTATCTGGCCGGTCTGGCTGTGGGCTATTGGTCCAGCAAGGAAGACGTCATTAAGAACTGGGCCATCGACAAGGTCTTCGGCCCCAAGATCACGCCGGTAGAGCGGGACAAGAAGGTGGCCGGCTGGCAAAAAGCCGTCTACGCCGCCTACGGCTGGGCCAAGGAAGACTAAACGGTTTCCGGCTCCCCAGCCGGAACAGACTGTTACCATTCACTGCGAGGAGGTATGGCAGTGCTGCCATATATCGCTGAATTTATCGGAACCGCAATCCTCATCCTGCTGGGCGACGGCGCGGTCGCCAACGTCACCCTGGAGCGCAGCGGGATGAAGGGCGGCGGCGCGGTACAGATCACCATCGCCTGGGGCCTGGCGGTCATGGTGCCCGCCCTTATTTTCGGGGCTGCCTCAGGGGCCCACTTCAACCCCGCCCTCACTCTGGCGCTGGCCGTGGGAGGACGGTTCTCCTGGGCGCTGGTGCCTGGCTACCTGGTTGCCCAGTTTGCCGGGGCCTTTCTGGGGGCGGTACTGGTCTTTCTGCTCTTTCAGGACCAGCTTGAGTCCACTAAAAGCCCGGCGGCCAAGCTGGGGGTGTTCGCCACCAGCCCCGCCGTCCCCCATCTCTCCCGCAATCTGCTCAGCGAGGGGGTGGGCGCCTTCCTGCTGGTATTCACCCTGCTGGGCATGGAGCAGGTGCCGGATCTGGACGCCGCCAGCGGCAAGCTGCTGGTCTTTGGCCTCATTGTCTCCATTGGCATGAGTCTGGGCGGCCTCACCGGCTACGCCATCAATCCCGCCCGGGATCTGGGCCCCCGGCTGGCCCACGCCCTGCTCCCCATCCGGGGCAAGGGCAGCTCCCACTGGCACTACGGCCTCACCGTCCCCCTGTTTGGACCGGTGCTGGGCGCTCTGGCCGCTGTTCTGCTCTATTCCCTGATCCCCTGGCATCCTTTGGGCTGAACGCTCTTCCTGCATGTTTTCTATCCCGCCTCGGGCACTCCAATCGGGATGAGAATACAGACCTCTCAAAAAGGAGTTGATTTCTTCATGTACGACATTGTCATCATCGGCGCAGGCGTCTCCGGCTGCGCAGTCGCCCGGGAACTCAGCCGCTATCAGGCCAGCGTCTGCGTGGTGGAGCGGTATGAGGACGTGTGCTGCGGCACCTCCAAGGCCAACAGCGCCATCGCCCACGCCGGCTATGATGCCGCCGCCGGCTCCCTCATGGCCAAGCTCAACGTCCAGGGCAGTCAGATGATGGAGGCCCTGTCCAAGGAGCTGGACTTCCCCTACCGCCGCAACGGCTCTCTGGTGCTGTGCATGGCCCAGGAGGATCTCCTCAACCTCCAGGCCCTGTATGAGCGGGGCGTGACCAACGGCGTCCAGGGGCTGGAAATTCTGGATCACGACCAGGTGCTGGCCAAGGAGCCCAACGTCTCCCCCGATGTGGTGGCCGCCCTCTGGGCCCCCACCGGCGCTATCATCTGTCCCTTCGGTCTGAACATCGCTCTGGCTGAAAACGCCGCCGCCAACGGAGTGGAGTTCAAGTTCAACACCGCCGTCACCGCCCTCAAGCCCAAGGGAGACCACTGGCTGGTGCTCACTGACCAGGGCGTGCTGGAGACAAGGTGTGTCGTCAATGCCGCCGGCGTCTTCGCCGACGTGTTCCACAATATGGTCTGCAAGGAGAAAATCCATATTACTCCCCGCCGGGGCGACTACTGCCTGCTGGACAAGACTGCCGGCGGCATTGTGAGCTCCACCATCTTCCAGCTCCCCGGCAAGGCGGGCAAGGGCGTGCTGGTGGCCCCCACCGTCCACGGCAATGTCATTGTCGGCCCCACCGCCATTGATATCGATGATCCGGACGGAGTGAACACCACCCGGGCAGGTCTGGACGAGCTGATGAGTAAGGCCACCGTCACCGTTCCCAAGCTGCCCCTCCGGCAGACCATCACCTCCTTCGCCGGTCTCCGTGCCCATGAGGACGGTCACGAATTTATTATCGGCGAGGCGGCGGACGCTCCCGGCTACTTCGACTGCTCCGGCATCGAGTCCCCCGGCCTCACCGCCTCCCCCGCCATTGGCGTCATGCTGGCAGGCCAGCTCCGGGACAAGCTGGGTCTGGCAGAAAATCCGGACTTCGTTCCCACCCGCAAGGGCATTCTCAATCCCTGGGAACTGACCGACGAGGAGCGCAGCGCCCTCATCAAGGAGAAGCCGGACTACGGTCAGATTATCTGCCGGTGCGAATCTGTCACCAAGGGCGAGATCGTGGACGCTGTCACCCGTCCTCTGGGCGCCCGGAGCCTGGACGGGGTCAAGCGCCGCACCCGGGCCGGCATGGGCCGCTGCCAGGGCGGCTTCTGCGCCCCCAGAGTGATGGAGATCATCGCTCAGGAGACCGGCATGCCCCTGTCCGCCGTCACCAAGAGCGGCGGCGCGTCCAAGCTGGTGGTCGGCCTGACCAAGGAGGGAGAGGTCTGATGATGAACTATGATCTGATTATCGTCGGCGGCGGCCCCGCCGGTCTGGCCGCTGCGGCCGCTGCCCGGGAGGCAGGCGTGGAGCAGATCCTGATTCTGGAGCGGGACCACGAGCTGGGCGGCATTCTCAACCAGTGCATTCACAACGGCTTCGGCCTGCACACCTTCCACGAGGAGCTGACCGGCCCCGAGTACGCCGCCCGGTTTATCCAGAAGGTGGAGTCACTGAACATTCCCTACAAGCTGAACACCATGGTCATGGATATCAGCCCAGACCGCATCATCACCGCCATGAACCGGGAAGAGGGGGTTTTCCGGCTCCAGGCCGGGGCGATTATCCTGGCCATGGGCTGCCGGGAGCGGCCCCGGGGCGCTCTGAACATCCCAGGCTACCGGCCCGCCGGCATCTACTCCGCCGGCACCGCCCAGCGGCTGGTGAATATGGAGGGCTACCTCCCCGGCAAAAAGGTGGTCATTCTGGGCTCCGGCGACATCGGCCTGATTATGGCCCGCCGCATGACCCTGGAGGGGGCTCAGGTACAGGTGGTGGCTGAGCTGATGCCCTACTCCGGCGGTCTGAAGCGAAACATCGTCCAGTGCCTGGACGACTTCGGCATCCCTCTCAAGCTGAGCCACACGGTGGTGGATATTCAGGGCAAGGAGCGGGTCACCGGCATCACCCTGGCCCAGGTGGACAGCCGTAACCGGCCCATCCCCGGCACCGAGGAGCACTATGAGTGCGACACTCTGCTGCTCTCCTGCGGCCTGATTCCGGAAAACGAGCTGAGCCGGGCAGCCGGCGTGGAGCTGAGCCCCATCACCTCCGGCCCCGTGGTGGACGAGAGCCTGGAGACCAGCATTCCCGGCGTCTTTGCCTGCGGCAACGTGCTTCACGTCCACGACCTGGTGGACTATGTCTCCCAGGAGGCCGCTATGGCAGGCCGCAACGCCGCCGCCTATCTCAAGGGCGAAAAGCAGGAGGCGGGCAGCGAGATCCGTCTGGTGCCCACCGGTGGCGTGCGCTACACCGTCCCCTCCACCATCCACACCGGACGGATGGAGGAGGAGCTGACCGTCCGTTTCCGGGTGGGACAGGTGTTCCGCAACAGCTTTATCTCGGTCTATCTGGACGAAGAACGCATTTTCCACCGGAAACGGATGATTATGGCCCCCGGCGAGATGGAGCAGGTAGTGCTCAAGCGCTCCCAACTTCTGGAGCGCCCGGAGCTTCAGGCCATTACCATTCAGATTGAGGAGGCGTAACCATGGAGCAAAGAAATCTGACCTGCATCGGCTGCCCCATGGGCTGCCAGATCACTGTTACGCTGGAGGACGGCGCCGTGATCAAGGTGGAGGGCAACACCTGCAAGCGAGGCGATGACTACGCCCGGAAGGAGGTCACCCATCCCACCCGGATTGTCACCAGCACCGTCCGCGTGGCTGGGGGCAGCGCCCCCACCGTGTCGGTAAAAACCGCCCACGACATTCCCAAGGAGAAGATTTTCCAGGTGATGGAGGATCTGCGCAGCGTCATCGTCCGTGCCCCCGTCTCCATCGGAGATGTGGTGCTGGAAAACGCCGCCGGTACCGGTGTATCGGTAGTGGCCACCAAAAACGTACAGTAACGCAAAAAGCTTTGGGGCGCACGGCATGGCCGTGCGCCCCAGTCTTGTCATTTTCCCGGATATCTGCTAGAATACCAGTGTATCTTTTCATTTACAGTCACATGCAAAAGGAGTATTCACATGGGAAAGCTTCTCTTTTTTGATATCGACGGTACCCTCTGTATGCCCGGCCATGCCCCCAGTCAGCGCACCGTCCAGGCCATCCGTACGGCTCAGGCCAACGGCCATCACGTCTTTCTCTCCACCGGCCGGAACATCCCTGGCATCCCTGCCCCGGTAAACGCTATTGGCTTTGAGGGCTATATTTCCAACGCCGGTGCCTGCGCACAGGTGGGCGACAAAACTCTGCTGGACAAGCCCCTGCCCCGGTATCTGCTGGACCGGGCGCTGGACACCTTCCGGCACTTTGACAGCTTCTGTATTCTCCAGGGCAGCCGGGGCAACTACAGCGACTTCCGGCAGCAGCAGCGGCTGATTCCCCTCTTTCCACCTCAGGCAGTGGACAATCTTGTGGGGCTGCAAAAGCTGCTCCATATTGAGGACATCGTCCGCTGCCAGGGAGCTCCTATTTACAAGATCTGCTTTTTCACACCAGACGAGGCCCGTTTCCGGAAGTTCAAGCCCCTATTGGAGGGAGAATTTGAGTTCACCCTGTTTGACAACCTTTTTCCCGATCTGGACGCAATCAGCGGTGAGATTAACCGCAAGGGCGCCGACAAAGGCGAGGCACTCCGGGTCATCTGCAGCTATTTCGGGCAGGGCCCCGAGGATGCCATTGCTTTCGGCGACAGCACCAACGACTCCGCCATGCTGCTGGCCGCCGGTCTTGGCGTGGCCATGGGTAACGCTCAGGAGGAGGTCAAGGCTCTGGCCGACCGGGTCTGCCTGTCCTGTGAGGAGGACGGCGTGGCCCAGCTGATGGAGGAGCTGGGGCTAATCTAACCCTTCCGCAATTGCAGCCGCCTGATCCAGGTCTCACAATGTGGATCAGGCGGTTATCATTTCTTCCATTCCTATTTTTGAACAACCCCGGCCTGTGGCTTTTCTCGCCGCAGGCCGGGGATCTCCGAAACGAAACAGATTGATTGATGCTGTCCGTGATGCACTCGCTGTCTGCTCATTTATCTGCAGCCAGCAGCTTTTCCCACAGCGTCCAGGATTGCTGCCAAGTCTCCATCTGGCTCTCCTTCCAGCACCCCCGGCAGCCCAGATAGAGTTCTCTCTCCGTCGGAAGTCCCCCGAGCTCCGGGCACTGGCTCCAGGCGATCACCATATTCTCCCAATCCCCGGCTTCTTCCTCCGGCTCTGTTCCGTCCCGATAGAGCAGCAATCTGGTATAGCTCCAAAACGACGCCGGGTCGTCAGTGAGGAAGATCACACTCTGGCAGGCGCTCATATCTGCCTCCAGGGCCATAAAGCTCGTCAGTTCTGTCTCACTGTTCGCCCCCTCCTGCTCCAAAGCAGCGGCCAAATTCAACGGCATCTGGTGGATCTGTATATAGACCTGTCCATCGCCGTTCAAATCCTCCCCGTATTGGGCAAGTCCCTGTGTAATCTGATCTTCTGCGGCGCTGTCCAATGCATAGGCACCCACCCAGCCAATGGTATAGTCTGCCTCGGGTGTTCTAACCGTTTGCCATACAAGATAGCTCACAAACAGTATCACCAGCGCCCCGATGAGTATGTGGGCCTTGTGGTAATACCACCAGTTCGCCAGCTTCTCCCGTATTGTCAGCGTCTCCTTCAGGCGCTTTCGGATGCGGTCGTTTTCTGTCTCATAGCCTTGGGGCATAATTGGCGCTCCTTCTTGGTCGGTCAGTTGGTGAGTCGGCTATCAGGATCCGGAGATCTGGGGTAACCGTACACCATCCGCTGTTGGCAGGGACGAACAGACTGTCCCTCATGCGGATCAGCGCGGCGTTGAGTGACTCCTGAAACAGATTGCCCTCCACTCGCTTCCGGCACACACCGCTCTCGGTCTTTCCGTTCTGGCATTCGTTGTTTTCATTATACTCTTTTTTTGACCAATTTCCACCCCAAGAAATGTCTTTTACACGCCGGCTTCAGATTTTTGCCAATCCATTTATTTTTCTGTTTCATCAGCCCCGTCCGGCTCTTCCGCCAGTTCGGCCGTATCTTTTTTCCTCCCCGTATACTCCGGCCTGCTGAAGAAAGGGATCATCGAATTGGAAATATTGAGGGCAGATACTTCACTGCCCACCAGCAGCCACAGGATGCACAGCCTCCATCATCTGTGCTGGCGAATTAATTCCATATCGCAGCAGCATTTCCCGGAGACACATTGCTGCTCTCAAAAATTCTCCCCCATTTTTCCCAATTTTCCCTTGACGCTTCAGATATTTTCCGGTATGATAGACAAAAATGGGGTGGAGATGTCCCCCTGCCTTACCATGGTATTCTGGAGCCCTGCTCCAAAATATATTTTATTTCCATGGCGCCGCGTCACTCCACGACATGACCGGCGTACATCCAAAGAGGAGGTCAAACTTTCCCGCATGGCTCGCGGTGCGGCAGTGTGGAGACCTGTCGTAATGGGGCTGCGATAAAGCACGCAGGCCTGAGGCAGATTTGCAGAGGCATTTCTGTCAGAGTCCGAACACATGGCAACTGTTACTCTGAAAAACCTGAAGAAAATCTACGACAACAAGGTGACCGCCGTCCATGACGTCAACCTGGAGATCAAGGACAAGGAATTCATCGTCCTGGTCGGCCCCTCCGGCTGCGGCAAGTCCACCACCCTGCGTATGGTGGCCGGCCTGGAAGAGATTTCCGAGGGCGAGCTGTACATCGGCGACCGTCTGGTCAACGACGTGGCTCCCAAGGACCGCGACATCGCCATGGTCTTCCAGAACTACGCTCTGTATCCTCACATGACCGTCCGTGAGAACATGGCTTTCGCTCTGAAGCTGAAGAAGGTTCCCAAGGACGAGATCGACCGCAAGGTCAACGAGGCTGCTGAGATTCTGGACATCACTCAGTATCTGGATCGTAAGCCCAAGGCTCTGTCCGGCGGCCAGCGTCAGCGTGTGGCTATCGGCCGTGCTATCGTCCGTGAGCCCAAGGTGTTCCTGATGGACGAGCCTCTGTCCAACCTGGACGCCAAGCTGCGTAACCAGATGCG
>JBJDXT010000027.1:0-2405 GCA_051866795.1 Candidatus Onthomonas sp.
CGTGAACACCCCGGCCACCAGCCCCTATCGGGACCGGCCCATTGAGGAGTCCCTGGACCTGTTCCGCCGGATGCGGGCGGGTGAGTTCCCCGACGGTTCCATGACCCTCCGGGCCAAGATTGACCTGGCCTCCGGCAACTTCAATATGCGGGATCCGGCTATCTACCGCATCAAGCACCAGGCCCATCACCGCACCGGTAACCAGTGGTGTATCTACCCCATGTACGACTATGCCCACCCCATCGAGGACGCCCTGGAGGGGATCACCCACTCCCTGTGCACCCTGGAGTTTGAGGATCACCGGCCTCTGTACGACTGGGTCATCGACAATATCTCCTGCCCCAACAAGCCCCGGCAGATCGAGTTCGCCCGACTGGGCATTGACCACACGGTCATGAGCAAGCGCAAGCTTCGGGCTCTGGTGGAGGGCGGCTATGTCTCCGGCTGGGACGATCCCCGGATGCCCACCATCTGTGGCCTGCGCCGCCGGGGCTACACCCCCGCCACTATCCGCAACTTCTCCGAGGCCAACGGCGTGTCCAAGGCGGCCTCTACTGTGGAGTTCGCCTTCCTGGAGCACTGCCTCCGGGACGATCTGGACGCCACCGCTGCCCGGGTGATGGCGGTGCTCCATCCCGTGCCCCTGACCATCACCAACTATCCCGAGGACCAGAGCGAGACCTTTGAGATTGAGAATCACCCCAAGGATCCCTCTATGGGCAGCCGCACCGTCACCTTCTCCCGCCACCTCTTCATTGAGGCGGACGACTTTATGGAGGAACCGGTGAAGAAGTACAAGCGCCTCTCCCCTGACGGCCTGGAGTGCCGGCTCAAGGGCGCCTATGTCATCCGTTGCACCGGCTGCGTCAAGGACGAGCAGGGCAATGTGATTGAGGTGCTGGCCGAGTACGATCCTCAGTCCAAGGGCGGCGACCCCGCCGACGGCCGCAAGATCAAGGGCGCTGCCATCCACTGGGTGGACGCCGCCACCGCCGTGGACGCCGAGGTGCGGCTGTATGACAACCTGTTCGACGACGCCTCTCCCGACGCCGCCGGCAAGGACTTTCTGGCCTGCCTGAACCCCAACTCTCTGGAGGTACTTCAGGGCTGCAAGCTGGAGGCCGCTCTGGCAGACGCAGTGGCTCCCGCCTCCTATCAGTTTATGCGGCTGGGCTACTTCTGCGTGGATAACAGGGACTCCAAACCCGGCGCCCTGGTGTTCAACCGGTCTGTCAGCCTGAAGGACAGCTTCAAAAAGTAATTTAATCTCTGATTCAAAACAGCCCTGACCAATCCGGTCAGGGCTGTTTTACGCCATATTTATCATAGTTTGAGGCACATCTCAACATCGCCGTGGTTGATGTCTCCCGTAGGCCGGAACCCCAGCTTTTCATATACATGCCGGGCAGCGGTGTTCGCGGGAGCGCAGTCCAGATAGAGCCCGTCATACCGTCCGGACTCCTTGGCGAGTCGGATCAAGAGCCGGACGGCATCAGTGCCGTATCCCTTGTTCGTGTGCTCCGGCGGAAACATAATGCGCCACAGCATCAGCTTGCGTTCCTCCGCGTCCTCCTCCAGCAGCAGAAAGCCCACCGGCGCCTCCTCCTCGTAGATGGCACAGGGAAAGACGTCCCCGTTATCCCGGTACAGCCAAGCCTGGGCCAGAGAGACGCTGTTGGGGGCCACAAACCTCTCCCCCTCCGGCCGCTTCATGGCGATGATCGCGTCAAAATTGTCCTCTGTGATTGCCCGGAAGGTGATCATGGTCTGTGCTCCCCCTCTTCTCTCAGTCGAATTGATTCAGGCATTTCCGCTGAAATCATAGCACAGCTTGCAGCGGAAATCTACCCGTCACGGTTGTGCTTTTCTCCCTCCACTGGTATAATGGAACAAATGTATGAAACGGAGGCGTGTCGCTTGCTCTTTCGGAAAAAGGCCATGGACGGCTATGAATATGAGACCTATGTGGCCGACCTGCTCCGCCGCCAGGGCTTTCGGGACATTCAGTTCACCGCCAAGACCGGGGACTATGGCGTGGATCTGCTGGCCACCCACGGGCGGCACCGGTACGCTGTCCAGTGCAAATACTATACCGGCGCGGTGGGCGGCTTTGCCGTTCAGGAGGCGGTGGCCGGGATGGCCTACTATGGCTGTGAGCGGGCGTTGGTGGTGACCAACAGCTATCTCACCCAGGGGGCCCACAAGCTGGCCCAGGCCAACGGCGTGGATGTGATGGAGTATGTGGACCCCCAGCGCCTCTCCTTTCTGGAGTGCAGGGAGCCCTGGCAGTTGATTGTGCTGGCGGCGGAGTGTGTTGCGTTTGGGCTGGTGCTCTTTCAGCTTTTGGAGCAGGAGAGCTTCACCTGGCGGGGCTGCGGCATTCTGGCGCTGCTCTGCTTTCCTCT
>JBJDXT010000028.1:0-13064 GCA_051866795.1 Candidatus Onthomonas sp.
CGGTATCAGTGACCATATAGGGGGTGATATAGCCCCGGTCGAACTGCATGCCCTCGACCACCTCGGAATAGGTCTCAGCGGTCTTGGACTCCTCAACAGTGATGACGCCGTCGTGGGAGACCTTCTCCATGGCCTCGGCGATCAGCTTGCCAATGGTCTCGTCGCCGGAGGAGATAGCGCCGACACGGGCGATATCCTCAGAGCCGGAGACAGGCTGGCTGTTGGCCTTGATGGCCGCCACAGCGGCGGCGGTAGCCTTGGAGATGCCCTTCTTCATGACCATGGGGTTGGCGCCGGCGGCCAGGTTCTTCAGACCCTCGGCCACAATGGACTGAGCCAGCAGGGTGGCGGTGGTGGTGCCGTCGCCGGCCACGTCGTTGGTCTTGGTGGCGACTTCCTTCACCAGCTGAGCGCCCATGTTCTCAAACGGGTCCTCCAGCTCGATCTCCTTGGCGATGGTCACGCCATCGTTGGTGATGAGGGGGGAGCCGAACTTCTTGCCCAGCACCACGTTGCGGCCCTTGGGGCCCATGGTGATCTTAACGGTATCGGCCAGCTGGTCCACGCCACGCTGGAGAGAACGGCGAGCCTCTTCGCCGTAGCTGATGAGCTTAGACATAATCAATTACCTCCAAAATTTGAGATGAGAGAGAAATTTACTCCACAATGGCCAGAATGTCGTTCTGACGGACGATGGTCAGCTCTTCGCCGTCCACCTTCACCTGGGTGCCGGAATACTTTCCGGTGACAACCTTGTCGCCCACCTTGACGGTCATGACGACTTCCTTGCCGTCCACCACGCCGCCGGGGCCGACAGCCAGCACTTCGGCGATTTCAGGCTTCTCCTTGGCGGCGCTGGTGAGAATGATGCCGCCCTTGGTGGTTTCTTCGGCTTCGACCATCTTCAGAATGACACGGTCAGCCAGAGGTTTCAGTTTCATAGTGTATGCCTCCTATAAGAAATAAAAGATTAACGAGTTTAGAAGTTCTGGCACTCTAAAAGCCTGAGTGCTAAGAACAGTGTTATAATAAACCAGGCCGGGAAAAAATGCAAGTCCTAAAAAGGGGAAAATCCCGTGAATTCACTAAAAATTCAAAAACAGAGCGGAGCAATCCCGGATTTTTTCTCTGTTTCTCGGGATTGCTCCGTTTTTCTTTTCTTCGAAAGACGAAATCAAACAGGCTCCGGAGCCCAAGAGGCGCCTTTTGGGTAGATAAAGTGAATCTTTTTAGCAGACAGACGAAAAGAGAGCAAATCCGACACCAGTTTTTCCCCGTCCAGCTGGGCAGTGGAGGGCTTGCGGCAGCGGATGCGCAGCTCCCGGCCGTGGCTGATACGGATGAGGTCGGGGTATTGACTGCCCTGGCCGGAGGCGTATTTCTGCACCAGAGAGGCCACCTTGAGCCGGCCCACTCCCTTGACCAGCAGGAAGGTGAGCTTGCCGTCATCCGGCATGGCGGTGGGATCCGGGCAGAAGCTGCCGCCGTACCAGCGGCCGTTGCAGACGGCAAAGAGGGTATAGCAGCCGTCCAGCCGCTCGCCGTCCAGCTCTACCTGGTAGTGATCCTTGGTGCCCTCCACCACGTTGGAGACCAGGCTGAGGATGTAGGACAGGTTTCCGGTGACCAGGGGCAGGCGCTTGAAGTCGGTCATCTCCACCCCCACCCGGGCATCTAGGCCCAGAGAGCAGATGTTCAGCGCCAGCCGGTTGTTGCACTCGATCAGGTCAAAGGTGGCCACATCCCCCTCCAGCAGCTCCGCCAGATTGGAAAACCGGGCCTGATCCTTGCCGAAGATCTTGAGAAAATCGTTGCCGGAGCCCTGGGGGCAGACGGTGATGGCCACATGGTCCTGCCCGGCGGCGCCGTTGACCGCCTCGTTCAGGGTGCCGTCTCCGCCGAAGATGTAGACCCGCAGAGGCTCCTGGCTCTGCTCCGCCGCGGTGCGGATCATATTTTCCGCGTGGTGCTGGTGGGTGGTGAGCCGGATAGCGTAGCGTCCGGTATATTCCTTCATAACCTGGCGGATGGCCTGGGAGAGCTGCTCCGGATCGGTATGCTTTCCGGCGGCAGGGTTGATGATAAACAGGTGCCGCATGAAATCCCTCCAAAAGTCGAAACAAAATGAGAAAATTTGACAGCTTAAAACCGAAAAACAGGCGGCGCAGGGGGAAATGCGTCGCCTGAATTGCAAAGAACGAAGGTCACCAGACGCCCAGATCGTCATAGCCCCGCTTCTCCTCCGGCTGGGGCGCAGCTGCGGCGGCAGAGCTGCCGGAGCCGGGCTGATCCGGGGTAAGAGTGAGCTTGGGGGTATAGCCCGCAGGCTCCTGAGGTACAGGGGGCGCCTTTGGAATCTTCATCTCGCCGGAGAGGCCGTCCCGCTGGAGCATCTTCTCCATGACGTCGATGTCCGAGGAGATATCCAGCATGTCGCCCTCAAAGAGCTTGTCCAGCTGCAGCTCGAAGCCCTCCACCACCTTGTCCAGGATGTTCTCAATCCGCTGCTTGGTGGCGGCGATGTTGTCCCCGTCCAGCTGCTGGGCATCCAGCTCGGCGTAGGTGTTGAGCATTTTCAGGGTGGTGGGGAGATAGTAATCCAGGAAGGTGTGCAGCTCGCTGGAGCGCTCGGGATGTTTTTTCAGATAGGTCAGGATGTGCCGGGTGATCTCCTCAATCCGGTCAATCTTGCGGCTGATCTGCTCGTCGGGAATCCGGTCGTTGGCGCTGCGGATCTCTTGGAGAATCTTGTCCTCCGAGGAGAGGTCGGGGGCAGGCTGAGCCGGGGCAGGCTTGGGCTTCTGAACGGGCTTAGCCACCGAGCTGTCCACCACAAGCATTTCCGTAGCCATATCCAGATAGGCCCGGTCGCCGAACACGCCCAGGTCAATCATGTCCTGGAGGGTATTGCAGACCTCGTCCATGTCCGCCGAAAGGGACTCCGCCAGAGGCCGGAGAGGGATCAGCGGCTCGTTGCCGATCCGGGCCAGATAGCGCTTGAACTTCCTGGTCTGCCGGGACTTGAACTGCCCCCAGATGATCAGGCCCACGCCGATGCCGGCGAAGATGAAGGGGACAAAGGCCTCCTCCAAAATGTACTGGGGGTAGGAAAAGCCCCAGTCGATGATGATGGAACCCACGGCGGTGCCGAAAACCAGGGCCAGGACGGCGCCCCAGATGGTGAAGGCCTTGCCGCTTTTCAGCTTGACATAGGGGAAGCGTCGCTGGGGGGTGTAGCTTCCGCCGGAGTGCTGGCTGTGGGACTTAACCTGGGTACGCTGCGGGGTGGAAACGGGACGGCGGGGCTGTTCGACTGTCGTCTGTTTGCCGCTGTTGGAATCCCGGCGGACGTTATAGGAGGTGTCCTGCCGGATGGTGGACTGCTGCTGCTGCTGATTCCAGCGCTGGGGGTTGGGTTTGGACTCCCGGAAAATCTTGTACAGAAGCAGAGCGATGCCCACCGGAGTGAAGGTGGCAAAGCCCACAATGATCAGCCACCAGGGGACGTCGGGGAGATTCTGATAGGAGTTGTTGTTTTTGCCGCTCATGTAATGCCTCCAATAGAGAACCGTAAAAATCATCAGTGACATCAGTATACAACGAAAACGGATGCTTTGAAAGGGGCTTGGCGGATTTTAATCAAAAATAAAAGGGAAGGAAAGAACTGCCTAAGAAAAAAAGCAGTGCCGCAGGAAAGAATCCCTGCGGCACTGCTGTCAGATTTCCTCGTACATGGCGGAGGCGTCCGCCTTGCCCACGTTGTCAGCCACCACCAGCACCCGTAGGCGCACGGTTTTCTGGCCGAACTGGATCTCCAGCTCATCTCCCGGCTTGACGTCATAGCTGGCCCGGGCGGCCCGGCCGTTGACCAGCACCCGGCCGGCGTCGCAGGCCTCGTTGGCCACGGTGCGCCGCTTGATGAGGCGGGAGACCTTGAGATATTTGTCCAGTCTCATATGTCTCTCCCGCGCTTACAGGGCGACGGCATCCTTCAGCGCCTTGCCGGGACGGAAGGCCACCGAGCGGCTGGCGGGGAGGGAGATGGGCTCCAGGGTTTTGGGGTTGCGGGCGGTGCGGGGGGCCCGCTCCTTGGTCTCAAAAGCGCCGAAGCCCACCAGCTGGATCTTGTCCCCCTGGGCCAGAGCCTGGGTCATCAGCTCCAGAGCGGCGTTGATGGCCTGCTCTGCGTCCTTTTTGGAAAGGCCGGTCTGGTTGGCAGTCTGCTGAATCAGTTCTGTCTTATTCATGGGTATCCTCCTGTTGTTTTGCCTGCTGCCACAGGCTCTCCAGCGCGGAGAGAGGCAGCTCCTTCATATCGGCGCCGGATGCTGCGGCGCCTTGCTCCACCCGTTGGAAACGGGAGATAAACTTGTCCGTGGCCCGGTTCAGGGCGTCCTCCGGATCTACCTGCAAAAACCGGGCGGCATTCACCACGGCGAAGAGCAGGTCGCCCAGCTCCTCGTCCACATTGGTGTGCATCCCGGCGGCCTCCTGCAGCTCGGCGGCTTCCTCGTCGATTTTGGCGAAGGCGCCGGAGACCTCCGGCCAGTCAAAGCCGGCCTTGGCCGCCTTTTGCTGCACCTTTTCCGCCCGCCACAGGG
This sequence comes from Candidatus Onthomonas sp., assembly GCA_051866795.1. Classification (GTDB taxonomy): domain Bacteria; phylum Bacillota; class Clostridia; order Oscillospirales; family Oscillospiraceae; genus Onthomonas. Next base: position 4,602 of record JBJDXT010000028.1, read on the forward strand.
CAGGGAGGGTGCGGGCTACCGCGTTCAGCGTGTCCGTGTAGGTCTCCTGCCCCTTTTCTTGCCGCTTGAGCTCGTCCCAGTTGGTGAGCACCTGCTCCACCCCGTCCACCGGACGGGTGCCAAAGACGTGGGGGTGGCGGAAAATCAGCTTTTTCACCGCCTGATCCGCCACGTCGTCGATGTCAAACCGGCCCGCGTCCTCCTCAATGGAGGCGTGGAACAGCACCTGCATCAGCACGTCCCCCAGCTCCTCCCGGAGCAGCCCGGGATTCTCCGTGTCGATGCCCTCGCAGGCCTCGTAGACCTCTTCGATGAAGTTGCGGCGGATGGAGTGGTGATCCTGGGCCTGATCCCAGGGACAGCCGCCGGGGTGGCGGAGAATGGCGATGACCTGCCGGAAGTCGTTCAGGTCATAGTGGTCCTTCCATGTAAAGGGTACCATCTTGAGTGTGTCCCTCCCGAAATCATTTAATACGCAGCACCCGGCCGATCAGCTCGCCTTTGGGCATGAGGGACAGGTCGCTCTTGGTGATGGTTTTCAGCAGCAGAATCAGGGCAAAGTAGATCACCACTGCCGCGCCGATGGCCAGAATGAGGGCGATAGTGTTGCTGGCAGTCAGCTTGAACAGAAGGCCGTAGACCGCCCAGGCGGCGGCGCCCATGATTACAGAGGCGATCAGCGGCTTGCCGAACACCCGGAGATAGTTGGGGCAGCCGGGGACGATCCGGGCCACAATCCACAGATCCAGACAGCAGGTGATGCCGTAGCACAGGCAGGTGCCGATGGGGGAGCCGTAGATATTGACGCTGGGAATGGCCACAACAAAAAAGTCAAACAGCACCATGACAATGCCGCCGACCAGCATGGTGCCGATGGGCAGGTTGAGAATGCCGTGGGCCTGAAGAATCGAGTTGCACACCAGCATGAGGCAGACAAAAATATTGGCGATGCCCAGAATAGACAAAATGGGGCCGGCGATGTCAGCCGTCAGCCGGGGAAAGAGCAGCTGGACGATGGGCTTGCCCAGCACCATCATGCCCACGCCGGAGGGGAAAGCGATCAGCGCGGCGGTCTTGAGAGAGGAGCCCACCACCCGGGCGGCGCCCTTCCGGTTCTTTTGCTGAAAATAGACGGTGACGGCGGGGATCACCGAGGCGGTGATGGCCACCATGAGAGAGGCGGGAATCTGGTAGACCGTCTGGACGCTGCTGTACTGGAGGTAGAGGTTGCGGGTCTCATCCAGCGTCAGACCCACGGCGTTCTGGAGCTGGTGCTGGACCAGGGCAGTGTCCACCGTGGTGATGATGGAGGTGGCCGAGGAGGTGAGGGTGATGGGAATGGCCAAGCTCAGACAGACAACTAAAATCTTTTTTGTGCTCCAGGGCTTGTCATGGCCGGCGGGAGGCTCCAGCCGGCGGGTCCGGCGGAACTCCCAGGCCATATACAGCAGGGCGGCCAGCTCGGAGATGGTGACGCCGGCGATGGCGCCAGCAGCGGCGGTGGACTCGTCCTTGCCCATGTGGATCAGCCACATGGCCAGGGTCAGTCCGAAGATCAGCTTGAACAGCGCCTCAATGATCTGGGAGACCGAGGAGGGGGTCATGTGGGAATGGCCCTGGGCATAGCCCCGGAAGGCGGCCAGCCCTGCCACCAGGGCCACCGAGGGGGCCAGCACCCGCATGGAGGCGGCCGACTTAGGGTTGCCCATCAGGGCGGCAAAGCCGTCCGCCCAGAAGAACATGGCCAGGGAGCAGAGAGCGCCGAAGGCCACAAAGAAGCAGAAGGTGACCCGGAAGATCTTGTGCACCTGGTTCTGCCGCCCCTGGGCGTTGGCCTGGGAGATCATCTTGCTCATGGCCACAGGGATGCCCGCCGTGGAGATCATGAGCAGAATGTTAAAGACGTTGAAGGCGTTGGTAAAGTCGGTGTAGCCGCTGCCCAGAATGTTGATCAGGGGCATCTTGTACACGGCGCTGATGATCTTCACCAGCACAATGCCCACCGCCAGAATGGCGGCGCCGCCGAAAAAGGTATTTTGCTTTTGCGCGTTTGACATAGCACTCTCCTGCCCGCAGGGCGCTGAATAAAATTCAGGTCATATCCCGGAAGTCTCGGTTCAGTTTATCCGGCCAGCCGGGGAAAAAGACGGGGTAGCTGCTTAAAGCTGCGCCAGGCACCGGCGCACCAGCCGGGAGAACCGTTGGCTGGCAGCGGCCGCCGCCTCCAGCACCTCCTCCTCGCTGAGGGGCTGGTCCAGAATACCGGCGGCCATATTGGTCAGCAGGGAGAGCCCCAGGATCTTCATGCCGCAGTGCCGGGCCACAATGGCCTCCGGAACGGTGGACATGCCCACGGCGTCGGCGCCCAGCGTCCGCACGGCCCGGATTTCCGCCGGCGTCTCATACTGGGGGCCGGGGAGGTAGCAATAGACGCCCTCCTGCAGGGGGATGCCCAGCTCCGCCGCGGCAGTCCGGGCAATCTGCTGATATTCCGGCGTATAGACGGTGGAGGCGTCCGGAAAACGGGGGCCGAACTCCGGCAGATTTTCGCCCCGGAGGGGGGACTCCAGGCAGAGCTTGATGTGGTCGGTGATCAGCATCAGGGAGCCTGCGGCCCACTCCTTGTTGACGCAGCCGGCGGCGTTGGTGACAATCAGCTTTTCCGCCCCCAGCAGCCGGAGCACCCGGACGGCGTAGGTGACCTCCGGGAAGGAATAGCCCTCATAGTAGTGCATCCGGCCCTGCATGACCGCCACAGGCTTGCCCTCCAGCGTACCAAAGACAAACTGGCCCTTGTGGCCGGGGGCGGTGGAGGGCTTGAAATGGGGGATCTGCCCATAGGGTACCCGGATGGGCTGCTCCAGCTCGTCGGCCAGAAAACCCAGGCCGGAGCCCAGAATCATCAGCACCTCGGGGCGGAAATCTCCGATCTGCCCGCGGAGATAGGCGGCGCTTTCCTCATACTGTGCATAGGTGAAATTCATGACCAATCCCTCCTCTGATGTTCCCGGACGGTGAGCCGGGGCGGGTGTGTATTTGACAGTTTTTCTATTTTACACCTAAAAATCCTGAATTGCAACGGGAGCGAGGTAAAAAGTGGGTGAATCGGTGAGAAATGGTAAAATGCAGGAGAAAAGACCTGTTGGCGGAGATTTCCGGGAATCTCCGTGGGAAAAAAACACAGACTAGCACCGGCAGAATGCTTGCATTGGAATGCGGAATCATATAAAATAAGTAGCGTAATCGGATAAAAGAAAGAACAGATCGGGAGGTACTGATTATGAACAACCGCAAGACGAAGATTATCTGCACCCTGGGCCCTGCGGTGGATACCACCCAGCGCCTGCGGGAGCTGATTTTGGCGGGCATGAACGGCGCCCGCTTTAACTTCTCCCATGGCACTCACGAGAGCCACCTGGAGATGCTCAACAAGCTGAGAACCGTCCGGGACAGCCTGGGCCGTCCCGTGGCCACCATTCTGGACACCAAGGGTCCCGAGATCCGGATCAAGTCCTTCCGGGAGGGAAGAGTGGAGCTGACGGAGGGTCAGGACTTTACCCTCACCGCCCGTCCGGTGGAGGGAGATAACGGCATTGTCTCGGTCACCTATGAAAAGCTCTATGAAGAGGTCAGACCGGGCACCACCATCCTCATCGACGACGGTCTCATCGGCCTGGAGGTGCGGGAGATTGAGGGACAGGATATCCGCTGCACCGTGGTCACCGGCGGCCCCCTGTCCAACAATAAGAGCATCAACATCCCCGGCACTGCCATCAACCTCCCCGCCCTGACTGAGAAGGACGAGCAGGACATCAAGTTCGGCGTGGAGAATGACTTTGACTATATCGCCGCCTCCTTTGTCCGCAAGGCGGAGGACGTGCAGGAGATTCGCCGGGTGCTGCACAAGTACGGCGGAGATCAGGTCAAGATTGTGGCCAAGATCGAGAATCAGGAGGGCGTGGACAACCTGGAGGAGATTCTGGACGCCGCCGACGGCATTATGGTTGCCCGGGGCGACCTGGGCGTGGAGATTCCCGCTCCCCAGGTGCCGGTGGAGCAGAAGCGGATGATCCGCGCCGCTGTCAAGAAGGCCAAGCTGGTCATTATCGCCACCCAGATGCTGGACTCTATGATCCGCAACCCCCGTCCCACCCGGGCGGAGGTCTCCGACGTGGCCAATGCCGTCTTTGACGGGGCGGACTGCGTCATGCTCTCCGGAGAGACCGCCAGCGGTAAGCACCCCATCGAGGCGGTAAAGACCATGGCCTCCATTGTCACCAATGCCGAGCGGTCCATCGACTACTGGCACCGGTTCCAAAACCGCAGCGATGATCTGGCCGGTCAGAGGGGCCTGGATCCCATCGGCGACGCCATCACCCACACCTGCTGCCTGACCGCCAAGGATCTGGACGCCAAGGCGATTGTCACTGCCACCGCCTCCGGCCATACCGCCCGGCTGATCACCCGCTTCCGCCCCGCCTGCGGCGTGGTGGCCATCACCCTGCGGGAAAAGACCCGGCGGCAGCTCAATCTGCTCTGGGGCGTGGTGCCCTGCCTCACCGGCGAGGTGAACTCCACCGACCGGATCTTCTCCCTCTGTGCGGAGACGGCCTATAAAGAGGGGCTGGTCAAGGGCGGCGACACCATCATTATCACCGCAGGCATCCCCCTGGGGGACAGCGGCTATACCAACCTGCTCAAGGCCCACATCATTCCGGAGGACGGGATGCCCCGCTGAGCCTTTGTCGAGACAGCAAAATTGCCCTCCATCCATTTGGGTGGAGGGCAACGTTTTGGAGGAACCGGAGATGGAGATACGTCATGCCCGGCCGGAGGACCTGCCTGCCCTGCTGGACTGCTACGCCCAGGCGCGGGCGTTTATGGCGGAGAGCGGCAACCCGAACCAGTGGAAAGACAGCAGTCCGGCCCGCAGCCTGATTGAGGGAGACATCGCAGGGGGGACCGGCTATGTGGCGGAGGAAAACGGCGTGCTGCTGGCTGCCTTCGCCCTACTCCCGGGTCCGGACCCGACTTACGCCGTCATCGAGGAGGGCGCCTGGTCCCATGAGGGCTCCTATGGCGTGATTCACCGGATGGCCTGTGTCCGGCGGGGCAGGGGCGTGGGTACTGCCTGCATCCGGTGGTGTCAGAGCCGGTATGACTGCCTCCGGGTGGATACCCACCAAGACAACCGGCCCATGCAGGGGCTGCTGGCGAAAAACGGCTTTGTCCCCTGCGGCGTCATCTGTCTGGCCAATGGGGAGCCCCGGATTGGCTATCAGTGGCACTGAATAGTAAGCGGGACACGACCCCATTGCCGTGTCCCGCCCGTTTGGCACGAAAACGCAGTCCCCATTGACCGCTGTGTTTACTTTTGCAATGCGGAAATCCGCACAGAAAAAAACGCTTACAGCGTGGAATAGCCGTTCCGGTTGACCAGCGCGTCCACCTTGATGCCCTGCTTGCAGTAGGGGCAGTTGGTATAGTCATAGCTCCGGTAGTCGGGCAGCACGCTGACGTCGAAGATGGAGTCGATGGCCACGCCGTCCATCTGGTTGATGTTGCTGAAGATGGAGGAGACGCCCCGGGGCACGCCGCCGTAGAACTGGATGGTCTCGATGGCCTTATGTACCGTGTAGCCGGTGGTGATGGAGGCCATGAGGACGATGCAGTCCCGGTTCTGGATCAGGGGCTTGTAGTTGTCCCGGAAGATGAGCTGGCTGGTGTTGGCGTTCTGCTCCGGAGTGACGATGGCCACGTCTTTCTTGGCATGGGTGCCCCGGCCCAAGTGAGAGTCGGCCAGCTTTTCCGCCAGCAGGGTGCCGATGACCTCGGTGCCGTCCATGCAGAGGATGGTGTCCACCGGGATCTGGTTCTTGTATTTCCGGCTCAGCACGTCCGCTGCCACCTTGGCCTCCCGATAGACCGTCTTTGTGGAGGTGAGCTCCATAAAGTAGTTGATGTGGGAGTGGTTGGTGATAAAATGGCCGGGAATCGCCTTCAGAGGAAGGTCGGTATTTTTCTTCTGTGCGTAGAACTTTACAATTTTACTGTCCAGTGACATGAGAGCACCTCCAGAACTTGGATAGGTTTATTATAAAGCATTCCATTTTGAAAGACAAGATACTTTTGCAAAAATAATGAAAAATTGAAAGCGGGGACAGCAGGGGAAAGCATCTCTTTTTTATGACAGGAATTGCTCCTTTTACGAAAGGTTCACACTTCTTCCGGAGAGAATGGCTTGCCATTTGCACGAAATATGGTAAAATAAAGGCCGAACGTATTTGCCTGGAGTACCCCAGAATAGGATAGAGGTTTATCGCATGAGTTATCGCATTGGCATTGATATCGGCTCCACCACCGTCAAGGTGGTGGTGCTGGACAAAAACAACCGGCTGCTGTTTCGCTCCTATGAGCGGCACTTCTCTAAGGTCCGGGAGCGGACCTGCGAGACGCTGCGCACCATCGCAGATCAGTACAGCGGCCAGGATGTGAAAATGGTCATCACCGGCTCCGCCGGCCTGGGCGTCAGTAAGGCCAGCGGCATCGACTTTGTGCAGGAGGTCTATGCCACCGCCGCCGCTGTCAACACCTATGTGCCGGGTACCGACGCCGTCATCGAGCTGGGCGGCGAGGACGCCAAGATCATCTTCTTCGGCGGCGCCCTGGAGGAGCGGATGAACGGCTCCTGCGCCGGCGGCACCGGCGCCTTCATTGACCAGATGGCCACCCTGATGAACGTCACCGGAGACGAGCTGGACCGGCTCTCCCTCAAGCACGAGAAGATCTATCCCATCGCCTCCCGGTGCGGCGTGTTCGCCAAGAGCGACATCCAGCCCATCCTCAACCAGGGCGGCCGGAAAGAGGACGTGGCCGCCTCCATCTTCCAGGCGGTGGTGGACCAGACCATCGCCGGTCTGACCCAGGGCCGTGAGCTCAAGGGCAAGATCGTCTTTCTGGGCGGCCCCCTCCACTTCCTCATGGGCCTGCGGGAGCGGTTTGTGGAGACGCTGAAGCTGGACGAGGAACACGCCATCTTCCCGGAGGACGGCGACTGCTTCGCCGCCATGGGCGCGGCCCTCTGCGCCACCGACTTTGAGGCACATCCCTTTGACGAGCTGATGCACAAGCTGGAGCAGAGCCAGGCGGCGGTCACCAGCGTGGACACCGCGCCTGCCCTGTTTACCAGCCAGGAGGAGTACGACGCCTTCTGCCGGCGGCACAACAGCCAGCATCCCCCCGAGGTGGACGTGAGCACCTATACCGGTGACGCCTATCTGGGCATTGACGCCGGCTCCACCACCACCAAGCTGGCCCTCATCGCCCCGGACGGCGGACTGCTCTATACTTACTACCACTCCAACCAGGGCAACCCTGTCTCCATCGTCAAGGAGCAGCTGGAGCAGATCTATGCCCTGTGCGGCGACCGGATTTCCATCAAGGGCAGCGCCGTCACCGGCTACGGCGAGGATCTGATCAAAAACGCCTTCCGCTGCGACCTGGGCCTGGTGGAGACGGTGGCCCACTACAACGCCGCCGCCCACTTTAACCCCGATGTGGACTTTATCATCGACATCGGCGGCCAGGACATGAAGTGCTTCAAGATCCGCAACGGCGCGGTGGACTCCATCATGCTCAACGAGGCCTGCTCCTCCGGCTGCGGCTCCTTTATCGAGACCTTCGCCCGGGCGCTGGGCTATGAGATTGCCGACTTTGCCAAGCTGGGTCTGTTCACCGAAAAGCCGGTGAACCTGGGCTCCCGTTGCACCGTGTTTATGAACTCCTCGGTGAAGCAGGCCCAGAAGGACGGCGCCAGCGTGGAGGATATCTCCGCGGGTCTCGCCATCTCCATCGTGAAAAACGCCATCTACAAGGTGCTGCGCATGTCCTCCGCCGATGAGCTGGGCCAGCACATCGTGGTCCAGGGCGGCACCTTCCACAACGACGCCGTGCTCCGGGCCTTTGAGCAGGAGCTGGGCCGGGATGTCATCCGTCCCACCATCGCCGGCATTATGGGCGCCTTCGGCGCGGCGCTGGCGGCGAAAAAGCTGCATCTGGAACAGACCAGCCTGCTGACGGCGGAGGAGCTGAAAACCTTCCAGCACTCGGCCAAGCCGGTGACCTGCAACGGCTGCACCAACCACTGCAGCCTGACGGTGAACACCTTCGACGGCGGCCGCCGCTTTATCTCCGGCAACCGCTGCTCTAAGCCCCTGGGCGGCAAGAAGGTGGAAAACCCGGACCTGATCAAGTACAAGTACAACAAGCTCCGGGCCATGTCGGGCAAGGGGGCCGGAAACGGCGTCCGGGGCAAGATCGGCATCCCCTTTGGCCTGAATATGTACGAGAACCTGCCCTTCTGGTATGAATTCTTTACCAAGCTCAACTTTGACGTGGTGCTCTCTCCGGAGTCCAGCCGCAAGCTGTACCTGAAGGGACAGCGCACCATCCCCTCGGATACCG
>JBJDXT010000029.1:0-13018 GCA_051866795.1 Candidatus Onthomonas sp.
TATCAAGACGGCGAGGTGGTTCGTCCGCTCAACGGCTACATGGAGAAGGGCGGCTACCAGATCCTCTGCGATCTGGACTGAGGTGCCGGCATGAAGCAAGACCCCGTCGCTGGGCAGAAGAAGCCCGGCTGGAAGAAATACCTGTTTCTCCACCTGTGTATCTTCTGGTATACCGGTACCTCGATTTTGTCCGAGGTGGCCTCCAATCTGGAGTTTCTCTCTCTCCCCTACATTCTCTGCTACGGCGGCATCGTACTGGTGCTGGGTATCTATGCCATTCTCTGGCAGCAGGCGATCAAGGGCTTTAAGCCATCGGTGGCTTATTCCAACAAGAGCGTCAATCTGATCTGGACTCTGATTGTCTCCGCACTGCTTTTTCACGAGCAGATCACCTGGAACAATCTGGCCGGAGCGGCCCTGATTATTCTGGGCGTATGTCTGGTGGTGCAAGATGACTAATCTCTATTATCTGGGCGTGCTGGGTACCGCCCTCGCCTCGGCGGTATCCCAGATTCTGCTGAATATCAGTGCCGGCAAGCCTCACAAGAGTTGGATCTTTGAGTATCTGAATCCCTGGGTGATTACCTCCTACCTCATTCTCTTCGGCACCCTGGCTGTCAATATCTACCTGCTGCGTTTTATGGATCTGAAGGCGCAGAACGCTCTGGCCTCTGCCACCTATATCTTTGTCATGCTGCTCAGCCGTGTTGTCTTTGGTGAGAAGCTGACCAAGAAAAAAGTGCTGGGAAATGTGTGTATTATTGCCGGAATTCTGCTCTTCCTGCAATAATCTCTGTCACGCTTCAAGCACACCACTGAGGAATGCTCCTCAGCGGTGTGCTTTTCATTTTCTGTTTTCTTTTCGGCATAACAGGTCAATTCCAGGGGAATGCTATCCCGGCAGCCTTTTCCGGCTGTCCAACCTGTGTAAAGGAGATTGATCAAATGGATACTTCCCCCATTTTATCCGGACTGCCCTCCGGTCTGGCCAGAGCACTGGCAGATGACCCGGTGGCCTTCAGCCACTTTCTTGCCCTACCCACCGAGGGAAAGCGGGCGCTGATCCGTCAGAGTCGGAACGTGCACTCCCCGGAGGAGATGCAGGCGCTGGCCACTTCGCTGCACGTTTAAGCCAGACACCTTTTCTGCCCGTTCCGGCATAGAATGGCCGGAGGGGGTGAAATATATGGCTTCCTGCTGCTCCGGAGGCTTTCTGGCAACGGCGGCAACTCTGATCGCGGTTCAGGTCGCTCAGGGCAGGACGTCGGAGGAGTTGGCGCTGCTGGGCGCGTTTTTCACTTCCCTGGGGGACAACATCACGCTGATGGCTGCCGCCCAGGACGCCTGCCCCTGTCCGGCCCAATTGCCGGAGGTCCAGCCTCCGCCGCCCTGAACCTTCCAGCGGAACCAGTATTGGGGGCTGGACGGACGCGAGTCTGTTCGGTCCCCACAGGCCGGACTTCTCTGATTGTGCCCCTTCCCTGGATATGATACAATCTGGTCATCAGACAACAGAAGGAGGCAGATCATTTATGGGCAAGCGGATTTGCATGATCTATACCGGCGGAACCATCGGCATGGTTCCCAGCGAAAACGGGTACATTCCCAGCAGCCGTTCCTTTCATGAGATGCTCAACACCATTCCTGACCTCTTTCACTCGGACAGTCCTGCCTGGGAGGTGGTGGAGTTCTCTCCCCTGCTGGACTCCTGCAACATCGCCGTCCGGGAATGGAACAAGCTGGGACAAGCCATTGCCAGCCGCTACAACGAATTTGACGGCTTTGTGGTACTTCACGGCACAGACACCATGGCCTACTCCGCTTCCGCATTGTCCTTCATGCTGGAAAATCTGGACAAGCCGGTCATCTTCACCGGTGCCCAGATTCCCCTGTGCGAGCTGCGCAGCGACGGGCGCAGCAATATCGTCACTGCCATGCTGATCGCTGCCTCCGGCCGGGTGCGGGAAGTCTGCCTCTATTTTAACGGCAGACTGCTCCGGGGCAACCGGAGCGCAAAGACCTCCTCCGACCAGCTGGAGGCCTTTGCCTCTCCCAACGCTCCGCCGCTGGCAGAGGCTGGTATCTCCATCCAATATCATGCTTCTCCGGGCCTGCCCGCTCCTGACGGCCCCTTCCGGCTGCAGATGCTGAAGGAGATTCCTATCGGCCTGCTCAAGCTGTTTCCCGGCATCCAGTTCGAACTGTTTGAGTCGATTATGACGGAAAAGCTCAAAGGGGTGGTGTTGGAGACCTTCGGCGCAGGCAACATTCCCAGTGCCGGCAGCGGTGCCCTGCTGCCCATTATCGAAAAGGCTCACCGGTCGGGCAGTGTGATCGTCGTCTGCTCCCAGTGTATGCAGGGTACCGTCACCCTGGGGGCCTATGCCACCAGCAAGGCGCTGCACGACATCGGCGCGGTCAACGGTGGGGATATGACCAGCGCAGCAGCGCTGACCAAGCTCTATTATCTGTTCAGCAAAGGACTGGACACAGCGCAAATCAAGGGGGAGATGGGCAGAAATCTCCGGGGTGAGCTGACCTGAGCCTCTCCTTGCATAAACCGGCCCCGGCATACCACGGTATGCCGGGGCATTGTCATGTGACGGATTTCGTTTTCCCTTACTCCCACTTCTGAATGAGGGCCCGAATCTGGTCGGTGAACTTGGCCAGATCCTTGTTGGAGGCCCCCTTGTTCTTCTGGATGACCAGAGCCAGCTGGCGGCCCGCCTCCTCCAGCTTGCGGTAAGCGGGAGAGCCTGCCTGCCACTTGGAGGCCTGCTTTTTGGGCAGCTCGATGCCCTCAGCCAGCATCCTGCCGGCAGCCAGGTCATAGACCTCCTGAAACAGGGGCGCGTGGGCGCTGAAGCCCAGGCGGCGCAGCTCGGAGGCAAAGGCCTCGGAGACAAAGCCGTCGCCGTGGACCACAAAGACCTCAGTGGGCTTGGGACCGTCAAACTGGCTGATCCAGCGGACCAGGTGGTCATGGTCAGCATGGGAGGAGAGGCCCTGGAAGTTGACAATCCTGGCGTTGACCTCCACGTCCTCGCCGAAGAGGCGAACAAACTTCTTCCCCTCCACCAGACTGCGGCCCAACGTGCCCGGTGACTGGAAACCCACAAAGACGATGGTGCACTCCGGACGCCACAGGTTGTGCTTCAGATGGTGCCGGATCCGGCCAGCGTCACACATGCCGGAGGCGGAGATGATCACCTTTGGGTTCCGGTCCTCGTTGAGCAGCTTGGACTCCTCACTGGTCAGGGAGAGTTGGAGGTCATCCACATGGAACAGACCCGCCCCCCGCTGAATGACCGAGATGGCCTCCTCGTCCAGATATCCGGTGAGATCGCCGGAGAAAATCTTGGTGGCCTCCGAGGCCAGCGGGCTATCCACAACCACTGGGAAGTGGGGTAGCACAGGCACCAGATTCCGCTCCTTGATCTCCCGCAGGAAATAGAGCAGCTCCTGGGTGCGGCCCACCGCGAAGGATGGAATGATGACGTTACCCCCTTTTTGGAAGGTCTCGTTCAGGATTCTGGCCAACGCTTCGGTGTAATCACCCTGGGTATTGTGATTTCGGTCGCCGTAGGTGGACTCCATAATCACATAGTCCGCGTCGCAGATGGGCTGCGGGTCCCGGATGATGGGCTGATCCACATTGCCGATGTCCCCGGAGAAGACCAGCTTTTTCTCAACTCCGTCTTCCCGGATCCACAGTTCTACATATGCGCTGCCCAACAGGTGTCCTGCATCGGTGAGGCGGAAGGAAATGCCGTCTCCCAGGTCAATCTTTTGTCCGTATTCCACCGGAGCCAGCTGGCTGACCGCCGTCACAGCGTCCGGAACCGTGTAGAGAGGCTCCACCGGAGGCCGGCCCGCCCGCTGGCCTTTCTGGTTCTCCCAGGCTGCGTCGCTCTCCTGAATATGGGCGGAATCGCGCAGCATGATATCCAGCAGCTTGCAGGTCATTCCGCTGGCATAGATAGGGCCGTTAAAGCCCTGCTTCACCAGTAGCGGAATACGGCCGGAGTGATCGATGTGGGCATGGGTGACAATGACATAGTCAATCAGCGATGGGACAAAGGGCAAGTAGTGGTTGTCCTGCTCATCCCTCCCCTGCTGGAGTCCGCAGTCGATGAGAATATGCTTCCCGCAGGCGGAGATACAGTGGCAGGAACCGGTCACCGCATGGGCGGCGCCAAAAAAACTTAACTTCATAGGATTTGCTCCCTTTACACAAATTTGACAAAACATATAAATTTTTCTAATTACTTACAAACAGGATAGTACAATTTGACGGCGAAGTCAAGAGAGGAATCCATCCTGGGTGTGAATAGACTGTTAAATATGAAACTTGTCCCGCAGAGGGGAGGATTTGTGGCATGGATTGGACCTCCGGGCTGGAGCGGCTGGCAGAGCTGGCATGGGGATGGCCCACGCTGGGGCTGTTTCTGGTCACAGGACTGTACTATTCTCTCTCGACCGGCTTCTTTCAGATTTTCGGTCTGAAAACCTGGTGGCGCTGCACGGTGGGCAAGCTGCTGCACCCAGGCCCCAAGACCTCTGGTCTCACCGCCCTTCAGACCCTCTCCACCGCTCTGGCCGCCACACTGGGTACCGGCTCCATCGCCGGCGTGGCCACCGCACTGACCTGGGGCGGACCGGGCGCTGTCTTTTGGATGTGGGTCTCGGCGCTGCTCGCCATGATGACCGGATGGGCGGAAAAGGCTCTGGCTGTCGATCTGCGCCGCCGGAAAAACGGCAGCTGGGAGGGTGGCCCTATGGTCTGGCTGGAGCTGGCGGGACATCCCCTGTTGGCCCGGCTGTTTGCCCTGTGTGTGGTAGCCGCCTCCTTTGGCATGGGCAATCTGGTTCAGTCCAATTCCATGGCCCAGGCGCTGGAGGAAGCCGGTGGCATCCCTCCTCTGGTCACCGGCCTGGCCGCAGCCATGATCACCGGCTTTTCTCTGGCTGGAGGGCTGAAGGGACTGGGCAGGCTGTGTGAGGTGCTGGTGCCCGTCATGGCCTTCGGTTATCTGGCCGGAGGCATCTGGGTGATCCTGGCCCATCTCCCCGCTCTGCCCGGCGCTTTGGTGGAGATTTTTCAGGGCGCCCTCAGCCAGGAGGCTGTGCTGGGAGGCGGCGCCGCCTCCGCCCTGCAGTACGGCCTGGCCCGGGGCGTATGCACCAACGAGGCGGGGCTGGGCTCCACGCCGCTGGTCCACTGCTCCTCCTCCAACGATGACCCCTGGCAGGAAGGGATGTGGGGCATATTTGAGGTTTTCTGCGCCACGCTGGTGGTCTGTACCATCACCGCTCTGGCCATTCTGACCTCCGGCGCCATGTCGGCCGGTCAGGAGGGCGCAGGGCTGACCGCGGCCGCCTTTTCCACTGTGCTGGGACGGTACGGCAGCGGCTTTGTGGCGGTCTGTCTGGCACTGTTTGGCTTCTCCACCCTGCTGGGCTGGAGCTGGTACGGTCAGTGCGGCCTTCATTACCTCACCGGTGGCCGGGGAACCCGGTTCTATCAGGCTCTCTTCCTTGCCGCCGTCTGCCTGGGCAGTGTGCTGGAGCTGCGGTCTGTTTGGCTGCTCTCCGACATTCTCAACGCCCTCATGGCCTGGCCCAGTCTCATCGCCCTTCTGCTCTGGGGCAGACGGGTAAAACGCTGCTTTTGGGCCGGACCTAAGGTCCGACACTTTTGATCATTTTAGCTTTTTTGTTCATTTCGGCATTTTCACCCGTCTATGCAGGGGAAAAATGGGTAATTTCTACCCATTGTTTTATGGTTAGCCTTGACTAATCATCATTTTTGGGAGAGAATCATAGTAAGGAATGTTATGCTCTGAGGCGTTCCGTTTCGGGGCACAATCCTAATCTACTCAGTCGCAGAGAAAGGAATGTACTTTTATGATCTATTCCAGCGAAGTACAGAATATGTGCCCGGTCACTAAAGGCGCATATCACGGTCCTGCTCCTATTCCCGAAGAGGGCAAGTGGGTTCAGGCCAAGGAGATCAAGGACATCTCTGGTTTCACTCACGGTGTTGGCTGGTGCGCTCCGCAGCAGGGCGCCTGTAAGCTGTCTCTGAATGTCAAGGACGGCATTATTGAGGAGGCTCTGGTGGAGACCCTGGGCTGCACCGGCATGACCCACTCCGCCGCTATGGCCGGTGAGATCCTGATTGGCAAGACCATTCTGGAAGCTCTGAACACCGACCTGGTGTGCGACGCCATCAACACCGCTATGCGCGAGCTGTTCCTGCAGATCGTCTATGGCCGTACGCAGACTGCTTTCTCCGAGGGCGGCTTGGCCATCGGCGCCTCTCTGGAGGATCTGGGCAAGGGCCTGTGCGGCCAGGTCGGCACCATCTTCGCCACCAAGGCCAAGGGTCCCCGCTATCTGTCTCTGACTGAGGGCTACATCACCCGCCTGGCTCTGGATGACAACGATGAGATCATCGGCTATGAGTTTGTCCACCTTGGCAAGATGATGGAGTCCATCAAGAAGGGCGTTGACGCCAACGAGGCTCTGGAGAAGGCCAAGGGCACCTATGGCCGGTTCGCAGAGGCTGCCAAGTACATCGATCCCAGAAAGGAGTAAGGTGAACGAAAATGGCACTGTTTGAATCTTATGAGAGACGAATTGGCCAGATCACTCCTGTTCTGGCTGAGTATGGCATCTCCTCCGTTGAGGAGTGCCGGGACATCTGCAAGGCTGCCGGTTTTGATCCCTATGAGATCGTCGCCGGTATCCAGCCCATCTCCTTCGAGAATGCCCGCTGGGCCTACACCGTGGGCGCCGCCATCGCGCTGAAGAAGGGCGTCAAGACCGCCGCTGAGGCCGCTGAGACCATCGGCATCGGCCTGCAGGCTTTCTGCATCCCCGGCTCCGTCGCCGATGACCGCAAGGTCGGTCTGGGCCACGGCAACCTGGGCGCTATGTTGCTGCGGGACGACACCAAGTGCTTCGCCTTCCTCGCCGGCCACGAGTCTTTCGCCGCCGCTGAGGGCGCCATCGGCATCGTCCGCAACGCCAACAAGGCCCGCAAGACTCCTCTGCGTGTTATCCTGAACGGCCTGGGCAAGGACGCCGCTCAGATCATCTCCCGGATCAACGGCTTCACCTATGTGCAGACTCAGTTTGACTATGCCACCGGCAAGGTGAACGTGGTCAAGGAGACCCGTTACTCCAAGGGCGAGCGCGGCGATGTCCGCTGCTACGGCGCCGACGACGTCCGTGAGGGCGTGGCCATCATGCACATGGAGGGTGTGGACGTGTCCATCACCGGCAACTCCACCAACCCCACCCGCTTCCAGCATCCTGTGGCCGGCACCTACAAGAAGGAGTGCATCGAGCAGGGCAAGAAGTACTTCTCCGTGGCCTCCGGCGGCGGCACTGGCCGTACCCTGCATCCGGACAACATGGCCGCCGGCCCCGCCTCTTACGGCATGACCGATACCATGGGCCGTATGCACTCTGACGCTCAGTTCGCAGGCTCCTCCTCCGTCCCCGCTCACGTGGAGATGATGGGCTTCCTGGGTATGGGCAACAACCCCATGGTCGGCGCTACCGTCGCTGTGGCTGTTGCTGTTGAACAGTCTCAGAAGTAATCGTTTCTTTGGTTCTTTTGAAGGGCCGTCCCATTCGGGACGGCCCTTTTCGCGACCATGGGGCATAGAAGCCCGCCTCCTGCCGGAGACGGGCTTCTAATTTACCGTTTCAGTTGTCCGAAGAGACGCGCTTACTTAGCCACGACCTTCTTCAGGTGGACGAAGCGGGGCAGGCTGTTCTCCTTCTTGATCTGGATCTCACCCTGGATCAGAGGCAGAGCATAGTCAATAAACTCGTTGGTGACATCGTTGCCGCGCTCGTTGATCCACTCCACGGGAACCTTCTTCTCGTAGTTGGCCACGGAGGACAGATCCAGCAGCTCGGGCTCGCACTTGTAGCCGTTCTCGTCACGGGTGCACTTAAAGCCGACCATCTTGTCGGTGGTTCCGGCGACAGCCTCCTTGACGGCAGTCTGGCCAGCCATGAAGGACTCGTCAGAGTCGGTCTGGGAGGCGCAGTGCTCCGCGCAGCGCTGCAGCAGGCTCAGCTCGATGGGACGGACCTTGACGCCGGGGATTGCGCCCTTGACCACATCGGCCAGACGGGCAGCCAGGCCGCCCAGCTGGGCATGGCCGAAGCCGTCGGTAGCGGAAGTCTCAGCCTCGGAGACGAAGCGGCCGTCGGCGTAGTGGATACCCTCGGAGACAGCAACCAGGACGTTCTTGTTCTCGTCCCAGATTCTCTTGACATCCTCCAGGAACTCCTCCATCTTGAAGTCCACCTCAGGCAGGTAGATCAGGTCGGGACCATAGCCGGTGACCTTTGCCAAAGCGGCGGCGCCGGCCAGCCAGCCGGCGTGACGGCCCATGATCTCCACGATGGTGACCTGGCCCTTGTCATAAACGTGAGCGTCCTGATAGACCTCTACCAGAGAGGTGGCGATATACTTGGCAGCGGAGGCGAAGCCGGGGCAGTGGTCAGTGCCGAACAGATCGTTGTCGATGGTCTTGGGGATGCCCATGACGCGACACTCATAGCCCACCTTGCTCATATACTTGGAGATCTTGTTGCAGGTGTCCATGGAGTCGTTGCCGCCGTTGTAGAAGAAGTAACGGACGTCGTACTTTTTGAAGATCTCCAGAATGCGCTTATAATCGGTGTCGTCCACGTCGGGATCGGCAATCTTATAGCGGCAGGAACCCAGAGCGGAGGAGGGCGTATACTTCATAATTGCCAGCTCCTCAGGATCCTCTTCGTCCATAATATACAGCTTGTCATTCAGAACGCCCACAATGCCGTTGGCAGCACCGTAAACCTTGGTGATGCAGTCAGAATCCAGACCCGCCTTAATGGCGCCATAGCAGCTGGCGTTGATGACAGAGCTGGGGCCGCCGGACTGGCCGATAATCATTGCGCCTTTCAGTTCACTCATGTTTTTTTCCTCCTTAGACAGGTAAAATGATACCACAACATAGGCAAAAATCCTCTGTTTCGCAAATATCAAGGATTTTCATATAAATGATACCATAACTACTTGCAATTTGCAATCAGCTTTGTTAAAATGACACTGTAAATTTGAAAAGGAGATGACTCCCATGCCACTGGTAACTACCAAGGAAATGTTCGCGAAGGCATACAACGGCGGCTACGCCATCGGTGCTTTTAACGTCAACAACATGGAGATCGTTCAGGGTATCACCGAGGCTGCAGGCGAGCTGCGCAGCCCCGTCATCCTCCAGGTTTCCAAGGGTGCCCGTGCCTATGCCAACCACACCTACCTGGTGAAGCTGGTTGAGGCTGCTGTCATTGAGAATCCCGAGATTCCCATCGCTCTGCATTTGGACCATGGCGACAGCTTCGAGCTGTGCAAGAGCTGCATCGACGGCGGCTTTACTTCCGTCATGATCGACGCCTCCTCCAAGTCCTTTGAGGACAATATCGCCCTGACCAAGCAGGTTGTCGAGTACGCCCATGATCACGGCGTTGTGGTCGAGGCTGAGCTGGGCACCCTGGCCGGCGTTGAGGACGAGGTCGCTGTCGAGCACGGCAAGGAGAGCTACACCCGGCCTGAGGAGGTCGAGGAGTTTGTGTCCCGCACCGGCTGCGACTCCCTGGCCATCGCCATCGGCACCTCCCACGGCGCTTACAAGTTCAAGGCCTCTCAGTGCACCCGCAACGCTGACGGCATTCTGGTTCCCCCTCCCCTGCGCTTCGACGTGCTGGAGGAGTGCATCAAGCGCCTGCCCGGCTTCCCCATCGTGCTCCACGGCTCCTCTTCCGTGCCTCAGGAGTTCGTCAAGATGGTGAACCAGTACGGCGGCAATATGCCCGATGCCATCGGCATCCCCGAGGATCAGCTGCGTGAGGCCGCTAAGCTGGCTGTCTGCAAGATCAACATTGACTCCGACATCCGTCTGGCCATGACCGGCAACATCCGCAAGTATTTTGCCGAGCATCCTGATCACTTCGATCCTCGCCAGTATCTGAAGCCCGCCCGTCAGGCCGTCAAGGACATGGTCGCTCACAAGATCGTCCACGTTCTGGGCTCCGACAACAAGATCTGATTGCGCCCTGTTCGGGACAAGCTGACCTGAAACTCCGGCTCCGGCTGAGAACCCTCAGCCGGAGCCTTTTTCTCACAAGGGGGAACCGCAATGCACTTTGAACATTCCGAAACCTGCGACTGCAATCAGATCCATCCTGACGCCGTCTCCCTGGTGCAGTCCAAAATGCCGGGAGAGGATCCCATCTACGAAGTGGCAGAGCTCTTCAAGGTCTTTGGCGACTCCACCCGGGCCCGGATCATCTGCGCCCTGTCCATCTCTGAGCTGTGTGTGTGCGACCTGTCCTGTCTGCTCAATATGAGCCAGTCGGCCATTTCCCATCAGCTGCGCATTCTCAAGCAGGCCCGGATGGTGAAAAACCGCCGCAGCGGCAAGAGTGTCTACTACTCACTCACCGACGACCACATCCGGGAGCTTTTTTCCACCGCCTTTGAGCACATTATGGAGGACTGAACCATAGAATAGAGAAATCTCTCTTGGGAGGCCTCTTTATGCCTGTTCTGTTCCCCTATAACCGGCAGGCGGCGGTGGCCTACGCCCATCGCTGGGCCTACGGCCGCAATCCCGCCTTTTATGACTTTCAGAACATCGGGGGCGACTGCACCAATTTCGCCTCCCAATGCCTCTATGCCGGCACCGGCATCATGAACTTCACCCCGATCTTTGGATGGTACTACCGCTCGGTCAACGACAGGTCGCCCTCCTGGACCGGGGTAGTCTATTTTTATAACTTTCTCACCCGGAAAGAGGAGAGCGTGGGTCCGGTGGGCCGGGAGGTCTCCCTCTCTGACTGTCTGCCCGGGGATTTTGCCCAGTTCGATTTCACCGGCGCAGTCTACGGCCACACCCCCGTTATCGTGGAGATGGGAAATCCCCCTACCCTGGAAAATACCCTGGTGGCCGCCCACACCAACGACGCGGACTACCGGCCTCTGTCCACCTATCCCTTTCAGCAGATCCGGTTTCTCCACATTCTGGGGGCCCTGGGCACTGTGTCTCCGGAAAATTTTGGCGGATAAGCTGTTTTTCTTTCTGGCTGCTATGGTATAATGTTGACTGCATACCGGCGGTACTCCTTCACGCGGAATACTTTGCCTGAGTCATTCATTTTCCAGTTGAAAGGGGATATTCCCATGATCTCCCGCTATACATTTGGTCATCCCATCCGTACCGGTGCCGTGGTCACCGATCTGCCTGCCTCTCCCCTGCCCATCCCTCATTTTTCTGTCACCGTTGAGCCTCTGACTCTGACCTGCCCCCTGGCTGAGGACGCCGCTGTCTACGGCCTAGGCGAAAATGTCCGGGGCATTAACAAGCGAGGGTGGATCTATGAGAGCTTTTGCTCTGACGATCCCCACCACCAAGAGGACAAGCGCTCCCTTTACGGCGCACACAACATTTTCATTGTCAGCACTCCGGAGCAGGTTTTCGGGCTTTTCGTGGACGACCCGGGCCGGGTCACCTTTGACGTGGGCTATACCCAGTATGACACATTGAAGATCACCTCTGCCAACGGAGACGCTGACGTCTACCTATTGGATGGGGAGTCAGAGCTGGACCTGGTGCGGCAGCTCCGCGCCCTCACCGGCCGGAGCTATATTCCCCCTAAATGGGCGCTGGGCTACAGCCAGAGCCGTTGGAGCTATCTCACCGCCGATGAGGTACGGCAGGTGGCCCGGGGCTATCACGACAAGGGAATGCCGCTGGACATGATCTGCCTGGACATCGACTATATGGAGGACTACAAGGACTTCACGGTAGACGGCAAAACCTTCCCTGACCTGATGGGGCTGAACCAGGAGCTGAAGAGCGAGGGCGTTCGGCTGATTCCCATCATTGACGCAGGCGTCAAAATCCAGCCGGGCTATGACGTCTACGAGGAGGGCGTGGCGAAGCATTATTTCTGCAAGGAGGAGAATGGCGATGACTTCGTGGCCGCCGTCTGGCCGGGCAAGGTACACTTCCCGGACGTGCTCAACCCCGAGGCCCGGCGCTGGTTCGGCCTTCAGTACAAAAAGCTCACCGACCTGGGCATTGAGGGCTTCTGGAACGACATGAACGAGCCGGCCATCTTCTACTCCCAGAAGGGTCTGGAGCAGGTCATGGAGCAGATTGCGGGCTACCAGGGGAAGAACCTGGACATCAACACCTTCTTCCAGTTTACCGGTCTGGTCAGCGGCCTCTCCAACAGCTGGAAGGACTACGCCAGCTTTTGTCATACCCTGGAGGACGGCTCGGTAGTCCGGCACGACAAGGTGCACAATCTGTTCGGTTACAACATGACCCGGGCCGCCGGAGAGGCGCTGGAAGAGCTGGTGCCGGGAAAGCGGACGCTGCTCTACTCCCGGGCCTCCTATATCGGGATGCACCGCTATGGCGGCATCTGGCAGGGGGACAACCAGTCCTGGTGGAGCCATCTGGAGCTGAACATCAAGATGATGCCCAGCGTCAACCTGGCAGGCTTTCTCTACACTGGCGCTGATCTGGGCGGCTTCGGCAGCGACACCACAGAGGATCTGCTGCTGCGCTGGATGGCCTTCGGCCTCTTCACCCCTCTCATGCGCAACCACTCCGCCATGGGCACCCGGCGGCAGGAGCTGTATGCCTATCCCCGTTGGGAGACCTTCCGGAACCTGCTCCGGCTGCGGTACTATCTGCTCCCCTATCTCTACAGCGAGTTTATGAAGGCCGCTCTGAACGACGGGATGCTCTTCCGGCCGCTGGCCTTTGACTACCGCTCCGACCCCCAGGCCCGGCAGGTGGAGGATCAGCTGCTGCTGGGCGAGAGCGTCATGCTGGCTCCGGTCTACCGGCAAAACGCCACCGGCCGCTATGTCTACCTCCCCGAGGAGATGAAGCTGGTGCGGCTCAAAGCCCCCGGCGTATGGACGGAGGAGATGCTC
>JBJDXT010000030.1:0-2387 GCA_051866795.1 Candidatus Onthomonas sp.
CTATGCAGAGGTGCCGCCACGAGTGGAATATACGCTGACCGAACTGGGATACAGCCTGAAGCCGGTACTGGATGCGCTCTGGAATTGGGGCGAAGAATATAAGGCCAAACAATAAAAAGCCGAAGCAACACCTTAATGAATGAAAAGGGTTGCTTCGACTTTTTTGGCCATTGGGAACTAAATCATCTTATAATACTTTAATGCTTCCATAATCGCAGCTTCTTTTTCCGGCGGACACTGCGGCTGCTTGGCATTTTCCTTCTTCGACAGGTTGTAACTCTGTCCGACCTCCAGACCGCATTTCCGCTTGATCTGTGAGATATACAGGGAAGATACCTTTAATCCGGTCTGCTCCAACACCCGTTCTTTAATCTGCCCATAGGTGGCTCCCTGCTGGAAGCCGGAGGTATCCATATCCTCCAGCGAGAACTCTACACGCACTTTCTTGGAGTCGATTTCACCCTTGGAAAGCAAGACAACAGTTTCAACATGCCCCGTCCGTGGAAACATATCTACCGCCTCGGCCTTTATAGCCTGATACCCTCGATCCGCCAGCAGCTTCAGATCCCGTGCCAGTGTCTCCGGATCGCAGGATACATACACGACTCGCTCCGGTTCCATCCGGCAGATAGCGTCGATGACCTGAGGGGAGATGCCCTTTCGGGGCGGATCCACCGAGATGACATCTGGCTTTAAGCCCCGCTGAGCCAGCAACTGGGCTGCCTCTCCGGCATCCGCGCAGAAAAATTCTGTGTTTTCCAGCCCGTTGCGCCGGGCGTTTTCTTTGGCGTCCTCAATGGCGGCAGGGATAATCTCCGCCCCCAGCACCCGGCCCGCTTTTTTCGCCATACACAGGCTGATGGTGCCAGTGCCGCAGTAGAGATCCAGCACCGTTTCTTTTCCGGTAAGCCCCGCAAAATCCACTGCCCGGTCATAGAGCACCTCCGCCTGAACTCGGTTTACCTGGAAGAAAGAGGGCACCGAGAGCCGGAAGGTGAGACCGCAGAGCATATCGTAGAGGAAATCCTGCCCCCACAGCACCCGGTATTCCGGCCCCAGAATGACATTGGTACGGGCGGTGTTGCAGTTGAGCACTACGCCTGCCAGCTTGGGCAGGGAGCGGCGCAGGCTGTGCACCAGCTCTGTCTCGTGGGGCAACCGGTCGCCGTTTGCAACCAGACAGACCAGCGTCTCCCCGGCGCTGTTGTGGCGGCAGAAGACGTGTCGGATCAGGCCGGTGTGAGTCTGCTCGTCATAGGGAGGGATGGAGAAAACCTCCATCCAGTCCCGGACGTCCCAGCCTGCCTGATTGCAGTCCTCCGGCTGGAGCCGGCAATGCTCCACGTCAATGACATCGTGGCTCCGCTGGCGGTAAAAGCCAACCTTTACGCCTCCGTCTGTCCCGGCGCTGACAGGAAACTGCACCTTGTTCCGGTAGCCCTGAATCTCTTTCGCACCATGTATGGCGGAGACAGTGAGTTCCAGCCCGCCGATTCGCCGGAGGGCGTCATTGACCCGCTGCTCCTTGAGGCGAAGCTCCTCCTCATAGGTCATGTGCCGCAGCTGACAGCCTCCACATTTGGGGAAATAGGGACAGTCCGGCGTCATCCGGGCAGGGGAGGGGGAGAGCAGCTCCACCAGCCGTCCCCAGGCGCAGCGCTTGGTGATCTTCATCAGAGAGATCCGTCCGGTCTCCCCGGCCAGAGCGCCCCGGACAAAGACGGTGAGCCCGTTATCCAGATGACAGACGCCCTCCCCCTGGCTGGTGCAGCCGGTAAAGGTGACGGTATATTCCGAATTTTTCAGAGGATGCGACATAGGTAGCCTCCCAGCTCCGGCGGGGAGAAACCCGGCCGGTTTTCTTTTTTGCTATTATATCGTTTCATGGCAAAAGCCGCAAGTATCTGCCGAAAGTGGGAATCGAACGGTTATCTGGTCATAATTTGTTTACCAGAATCGGTCAAAATTATTCCATCTGCCACTTTCGCCCGGAGAAATGTCATGGTATAATAACGCTAACTGCGTTTGTAGTAAGTAACGTTGGAAAGGAAGCATCATCGTGGGATTTTTACAGACCCTCTTCGGAACCACCTCCGCCCGGGAGGTCAAGAAGATCACTCCCCTTGTCGATAAAATCGAAGCGCTGGGTGAGGAGTATAAGGCCCTCACTGACGAGCAGCTGAAAGCAAAAACCGCCGAGTTCAAAGAGCGTTATGCCCAGGGAGAGACCCTGGACGACCTGCTCCCTGAGGCCTTTGCCACCGTCCGGGAGGCGGCAGATCGGGTGCTGGGTATGCGGCCCTATCGGGTACAGCTCATCGGCGGCATTATTCTGCACCAGGGCCGGATCGCTGAGATGAAAACCGGCGAAGGCAAGACCCTGGTGG
>JBJDXT010000031.1:0-12877 GCA_051866795.1 Candidatus Onthomonas sp.
ACATGCCGGGAGAACGGACGATCTGGGAGACGATGACGCGCTCGGCGCCGTTGATCACAAAGGTGCCGCCCCGGGTCATCAGGGGGAAGTCGCCCATGTAGATCTCCTGCTCCTTGATCTCCTCGGTCTCCTTGTTGCGCAGGCGCACCTTGACGTGGATGGGCTTGGCATAGGTGGCGTCCCGGGCCTTGCACTCCTCCACGCTGTACTTGGGGGGCTTGTTCATCGAAAAGTCGATGAAGCTCAGTTCCAGATTACCGGCGTAGTCGGTAATGCAGCCCACGTCCTTGAACACCTGGCGCAGACCCACGTCGAAAAACCACTGATAGCTCTTCTTCTGGATCTCCAACAGGTCGGGCATCTGGATGATCTCGTCGTGGCGAATGAAGCTCTTCCGCACGGTATTGCCGAAGGATACGTCTTTGACCATAGATGATTTCACTCCCGTTTCCGTCAAATATCACAAAGCAGCGCCGGATGCAAAGTGCGGCACACCCGGCAAGGTTGCAAACATTTCCCCGTTTCTCCCTTGCACTGGAGAGAGAGCTGTGCTACAATGCACACAGTGGGGGAAAGGGCAAAAAGGCTATGAAGCCACAATAGCAATTTATTGTATAATAAACCCCCTGCCTTGTCAAGACGATTTTGCAAACCTGAGCGATTTTTGCTCAGGTTTTTCTTTTTCGGCACTGCGTCGGCGGGATGGTCCGGAAATAGGCCGCTGTCCGGTTTTTTGGTGGGACGGCGGAGACGGGAACGGAGAATGCAATATGCAAATCGGGGCAAATGGAGAAAATGCGGGATCAGGCGGCGTTTCGGTGAAGGATATCCTCAAGCGTCCCACAAGATATGGTGGAAGAAGAGAGAAAAGAGGGGTAACGCCGGATAAATATGGTTATTTGTTCCTTGACAGGAAAGCGATGTATGTGCTACGATAATACGGAATAATTAGGTATGTATTTTGACAGAGGGAGAGAGTGAATTCCGACGGCCGGCAAGGAAGCATTTCCGGATCATCTTTTGCAGAGCTAAAGAAGAGCGGAATACGGTGCCGGGAATGCGGAAAGGCGCAGAAAGCGGGTTTCTATGAAGCGAAAGGGAGAACTGATCCTCCGGGAGATTGCCGGCGAGCATATCCTTGTGCCGGTGGGCGCCACTGCCCTGCGGATTCAGGGCATGATCAATCTCAGCGAAAGCGGCGTGCTGATCTGGGAGCGGATGGCATCTGAGTGTACTGAGCGGGAGTTGGTTGACCTGCTGCTGGAGCAGTATGACATTGACGAGGCCACTGCCCAGGCGGATGTAGCGGGCTTTTTGGAGCAGCTGCGCAGCCTGGAGCTGCTGTAAAGGAGCAGGGCATGGCGAAATATCAGGGAAAAAGGTCGGCCGGCAGCAGCCGTTCCGATCACAGAAGACAACAGAAACGGGGACATGGGGCGCTGGCCGCCTTGGCGGTGATTCTGGTGGTGTTGCTGCTGGCAGCGGCGGCTATCCTCCTGCAGCGGCCTGAGCATCAGCAGGGAAACAGCCAACCGGAGGATACGGCAGCCCAGCCGGCGGAGAACGCCGGAACGGAAGAAGCAGCCGAACCGCCTTCGGAGCAGGCTCAAGAGCAGGAGACAGGCCTGAGCTTTCCCTGTACGCCGGAGGGCAGCGGGTTGGAAATTACTTCCCTCTTTTCTTCCGATATTTTTAATCCAGATGGCGGAAATGCAGCAGGTGAGAGCCTGGCCAGCCTGGAACTGACCAATCTCTCAGGGGATTATCTGACCCAGGGATCGGTCACTGTCACCCTCACCGACGGCACTGTCTATACATTTGAAATTTGTGACCTGCCAGCGGGGGGCCAGATGATGGCCTTCTCTCCGGAGAATGCCGCCTATGACGGCAAGACCGGCTGTGAGAGCATTACCGCCAGCACTCAGTTTGCCGAGGGCGACCAGCTGATGGCCGGTCAGGTGAGCTTTGAGGTGGAGGGGACCACAGTCACCCTCACCAACCTGACCCAGGAGGAGCTGGGCCCCCTCACTGTCGTCTGTCACGACAGCCTGGACGAGGCCGCTTTTGGCGGCGTCTCCTACGCCTATCCGGTGGAGGGCATTCCCGCCGGCGGCAGCGTCACGGTGGACGCGATTGAATGTATGCTGGGGCAGGCAACAGTGGTCCGGATTATGCCGGAGAACTGAGCTGATAGATTTGTACCATCTGCATTGATATGTGTTTTTTTGAAGAAGGGAACGATTCGATGAAAAAATCTTATGTAAAGCCGGAGCTGGTTTATGAGAGCTTTGTTTTGAATCAGCATATTGCGGACTGCGGCTGGGAACTGCAGTTGGCCAGTGAGACAAGCTGCTATGCGACGGGAGATGCCGAATGGGGAAATCCTGCTGATGTAAAAGCCTTTACAGATGGCGTAAATGGATGCGAGATAGAGCCTGAAGGCTATTGCTACACCAATGGTAGCAGCGCGGTCGGTCTTTTCCGGTCGTAACGGCGGTTTCCGGTCAGATGACCTTTACCTTCGCAGATCTCACGCTGACGTTGAAAGCTGCCCACTCCATCACTATTACCGACCACTTTCAGCCTTTTTCGGGCGGTAGGGGGTCCTGCCGATACGAAGCCGAGTTCCGACGGACAGAGCGGCTCCCGGAGCTTTCCGGCCCCTCCGTTGCCGATGCTCCGGAATATCAGGTGTTTCAGTGCGGGGACGGCAGCCTGATCCGTTGTTTCCGGGATCCCCTGAACGGAGACAAGCCTTATGCAGTGACTTCTATGGATCTTGCGCAGCACCGGGTGCTGGTGGAATATCTCCCGGAGGGGGAGCAGTTTCTGAACGAGACAGGCAACTGCTTTTTCCATATCGGCTGGGAGCGGATCATGGCACAGGAGAACCGGCTGATTCTTCACGCCGCCTGTGTGGACACGATCTATGGGGGATTGCTGTTCTCCGGGCCCTCCGGAATCGGAAAGTCTACCCAGGCAGGGCTGTGGGAGCGATACCGGAACGCCAGGCAGATCAACGGTGACCGGCCAATCCTGCGGCTGACTGAGAAAGGGTGGCTGGCCTACGGCTCTCCCTATGCCGGCTCTTCCCGGTTCCATGTGAACGAATGCTGTCCGGTCAGGGCGATCATTCTGCTCCGGCAGGCCGGCACGTGCTCTATCCGTCCCATGAGGGGCTTGGAGGCCTTTCAGCGGGTGTTTGCCGGACTGACGGTGAATAGCTGGGACAGCGGATTTGTGGCAAAGGCCTGTGATCTGGCAGAGGCGCTGACAGCCCGGATTCCCGTATATGAGCTGGCCTGTACTCCGGATCTGGCGGCGGTGGAACTGCTGGAGCGGGAGCTGAGCAAAGGAGACACGCCATGGAATTGAAAAACCTGCCGGTGGAGCCTCGGCTGACCAGCTACCTGTTCTCCAGAGCCAGCAGAGCCAGAGTTCCCCTCAGCGGCACCTTTGAACTCTCTCCGGTCTGCAACTTCTCCTGCCGGATGTGCTATGTCCGCAAGACGACTCAAGAGGTTGCGGCCCATGACCGTCCCATGGTTCCCCTGGAGCGCTGGCTGGAGATTGCCCGGGAGGCCCGGGAGCAGGGGATGCTCTATCTGCTGCTCACAGGGGGAGAGCCCTTCCTGTGGCCGGATTTCTGGACACTGTATGAGCAGCTCATTCAGATGGGTTTTCTCATCTCCATCAACACCAACGGTTCCCTCATTGACAAGGCGGCTATTCAGCGTCTGAGACGCAATCCTCCCACCCGGATCAATATCACCCTCTACGGCGCCTCGGATGAGACCTATTACAGCCTCTGCCGGGCCAGAGGGGTGTTCTCCCGAGTGGATCAGGCAATTACCGGCCTGAAAGAGGCGGGGCTCCTGGTCAAGCTCAACGGCTCTCTCACACCGCAGAACGCCCACGATCTGGAAGCCTGTATCCGATACGCCGAGGGTCGGGGCCTGATCTACGAGACCAACGGCTATATGTTTCCACCTGTCCGTCGGGACGAGAGCATGGTCGGTCGGAACGAGCGCTTTACCCCTCGTGAGGCTGCGCAAAATCGTCTGAAGAGCTATCGCCTGCAATACGGCGAGACCCACTACCGCCGCTACCTGGAAAACATCCGTCGGGGCGCCATCCCGCCCCCGGGTCTGGACGAATCCTGTGTGGACCCCCTGGATGGCAAAATACGCTGCCGGGCGGGCAAGGCCGCCTTCTGGATCACCTGGGACGGCTGGCTCACCCCCTGCGGTATGATGCCGGAGCCCAAGGTGGACCTCATCGGACGCAGCTTCTCAGATGCCTGGCAGGAGTTGACCCGGGTTAGCGAAGAGCTGACCCTCTCCGGGGTCTGTACCAAATGTCCCAACCAACAACTCTGCCACGCCTGCGCGGCTATGGCCATGGCCGAGACCGGAAGCGCGGCCGGCATTCCCCGCTATCTCTGCCAGATGGTGGAGCAGCTCAAGCGGCTGGCAGGGGAGGAGCTGGAAGCCATTCAACGGCAGCCCTGCGAATGACGCAGAAAACAAAGCGATCTTCGCATGTATATATATTTTAAGGTAAGTAAGTCAGAAACCCAAAAGAGGAGGAAGATTTATGTTGAAGAAACTCACCAAGGGTTTGTCTCTCCTGCTGGCGCTCTGCATGTTGGTCGCCCTGCTCCCTGCGGGAGCGCTGGCCGTCGATGCGGAAGAGGAGCCTGAGGTTCCGGCTGCTGAGCAGTCAGAGCCTGCCGAAGCGCCCACCGAGGAGGAGACTCCCGTAGAAGAGCCCGCTGTGGAGGACGAGCCCGTTGCGGAGGAGCCCGCTGAGGAAGAACTCACTGAACAGGAGCCTTCTGAAGAGGAAGCACCTGTTGTGATGCTCGCCGAAGAGAACACCGCGATTATGCTTCTGGACGATGGTACGGACGATAGTACGTTCTACAAAATCGTCCATCTGGACTGCGGCCGGAAGTATTTCAGCAAGGACTGGATTATCGCGCTGATCAACGAGATGGCTGCGGATGGCTATAACCAGCTCCAACTGGCCTTTGGCAACGATGGCCTCCGGTTCCTGCTGGATGATATGTCCTTTATCGCCAATGAGACTACTTATAGCCATGCTAGTGTTGTCTCTGCCGTAGAGGCCGGTAATGAGAACCAGAACAGCAGTGGCGATAAGCGCTGGCTGACCCAGTCTGAGATGGACGAGATCATTACCACTGCAAACAGCCTGGGTATTGAGATTGTCCCGCTGCTGAACCTGCCGGGACATGCCAATACAATTCTGGACATTGCTGGTGATGTGTATAATGTCAGCGGTTCCGACAACACTTTGGATATGTCTAAAGAGGATGCAGTTAAGTTTGCTATGGCAATCTTCCAGAAGTATGTGGACTATTTTGCCGGCAAGGGATGCAAGTTCTTTAACTTCGGCGCTGATGAGTATGCCAACGATATTAGCTCTGGCAGTTTCAGCTTTAGCCGCTTAGATAGTGCGGGCTATCAGAGCTTTGTTGACTTTATTAACAGTCTGGCTGCATACATCGAACAGAAGGGAATGACCCCCCGGGCGTTCAATGACGGCCTGTACTATGGCAGCCATAAAAATGTATCCATTGATACGGATATCCAGTGCTGCTATTGGTCTAACGGCTGGAGCGGATATGATGTGGCTTCTGCTTCGGCGATTGCAGACAAAGATCACAGTATGATCAACACCAATGGCGATTTTTACTACGTTCTGGGCAAGAGTGACCAGTTTGACAGCGACTACAGCTATGCCAGTAACTTCAGCAATACGCAGTTTATGGGCAGCGAAGTCAGCGACCCTGCCGGCTCCATGTTCTGCATCTGGTGCGACTATCCCAATGCGGAGACTGAGCAAGAGATCGCTGTCAATACCCGCCTGGTTCTGCGGGCAATGGCGGCCCGCATGAGCGACAAGAGCATCGATGACATTGATACTTCTGTCGTGACCAATGGCTTCAATGCGGACGGTACGATCAACAAAACCTCCATCCAGAAGGACGGCGAGAGCGTCTCCACCTTCTCTGTGAAAATGGGTGGGACCGCCACACTGAGCCTTTCCGACAGCACAGCCACCGCCACATGGTCCTCCAGCAATGAGAGTGTAGCCACTGTGGCTGCTGTGACCCGTTCTGTGGAGGCAAACTCTGTCACCGTCACCCCGGTGGGCGAAGGTACGGCCACCATCACTGCTGAACTCTCTGACGGAACTAAGCTCACGACAGATGTCACGGTCACCGCTGCCGGTACCTCCGACGAGCCGGCCTATGATAAAGTGATTGAGCTTGAAGTGGGCCAGGAGGAGAACGTCACCGACAACACCGGCAACTATGAAAGCAGCTACACCGACGAGGGGCTGGATACCAGCATCGCCACTGTGACAGTGACAGGCAAAACCACGGAAGGAACGCCTGCTGTACCAGAGTCTACAAAAAAGGTTACTTCCCTTTCCGCCGGAACCTATATCATCGGCAACGGCACCCAGTGGCTGACTTTGAACGACACTACCCTGGGCTATAC
This sequence comes from Candidatus Onthomonas sp., assembly GCA_051866795.1. GTDB lineage: Bacteria > Bacillota > Clostridia > Oscillospirales > Oscillospiraceae > Onthomonas. Next base: position 6,531 of record JBJDXT010000031.1, read on the forward strand.
TACCGATGCGTCTCAGGCCACCCAGTGGACGATTGCCGCATCCGGTAATTCCTGTACGATCAAGTCCGGTAGCTATTATCTGAGACATAAAAATAATAATCTTTCTGCAAGTGCCAATAACAGTAACACTACATGGTCCTATAACAGCAGTACTGGTTTCTATTACACAAGCGGCAGTAGTACTTATTATCTCCGCTGGAGCGGTTCGGCGTGGGAGGCATCTACGACCAAATCCAACTATGGTGCTGCCTATACTTATACGCCTGGTCAGGCCGCGGTTGAGGGAACGGCATATACCACCATCACCTTCAAGGGCGTTTATCCCGGCACGACCTATGTCAAAGTCGGTGAAACAACCTATCAGATCGTTGTAAGCCGCAAGTCGAAAGATATTACCGTTATTTTGAACGAGGGAACCGTAACCGATACGCAGACAAAAGATATTACCGAAGAAGCAACAATTGAGGATAATTCCATCGTCAGCGTCGAGATCAGCGGTGCAACAGTCACTTTCACTGGCTTGAAGGTTGGTACGACCACAGTCACCGTCGGTGACACGATCTACAACGTTAAAGTAAGCGAAGTTGATCTAAGCACTGTTGAGGGCCTGACCGTTGAGTTCTGGATTACCAACCGTACGGTCACTGCCAACAACAGTACCAGCATGACCATCAATGCCTCTGACTCCGGCGTCTACAGCGAGTCCGGTGCACGGTTCAGTGACCTGGTTCCCGCAAGCGGTGTTGCAACCGAAGATACTTCTGCTGTGATGGCCTTCTGGAAGGGCACCCGGCTGGCCACCGACAATAAGCAGACCACTGGCTCCGGTGTTGACAAGACGACTTCTGGCACTGACTTCACCTATATCCGCTACTGGAACGGCTCCTGGGACTATTCCTCTGACGGTAAGACCTGGACCAACGTGGTTGACGGCGACCAGATCGTGGCTTACTACCTGCAGGTGACGGATGTTACCGATGAGATTACGACGCAGGTGGTTGACTGGGGTCACAAGAAAGCTAAATGGAGCGAGTTGAATTATCTGGGAACAAAGTACGTTCTCGTTGACTACACAGTGAAATATGAATCCGGTGAGGAGACACCATCTTCCTTCCCAACGGATAACAGTCTCGGCTTCCACTGTGATACCCAGACCAAGAAAGACAACTATTATTATCGTACACTGGGCATGATCCGCGGTGTGGAAACGGCGGACTATGAAGTTTACATGATCACGCTGACGCCCACCAGCGACAGTCCTTCTACGGTTCTTGCGAGTACCGCAGCTGGGAATACCAGTTACACATATGAGGGTACTGAGGTTGTCGCATGGGCTGCGACTCAGGAGGATATGGATAACAGCGGTCTTGGCACCTACACCAGCATTTCCGGAGCTTTTACCTACAGCATCGGCGGTGAGCCGATTGTAAGCGGATTGGAAATTTACCGTCAGCAAGGCATGAAAGTGACTTTCTACGTCCGGGCCAAGCAGACCGAGGACTCCCTGTCCGTCCACTACATCGACCAGACCGCCAATCAGGAGTTCTACAGCTACAATATCGCGGTGAAGTCCGGCACCCTGTTCGATAAAAACATCGGTCTGGCAGACCCCTGGAAGGGAAACCTGGCTAATGGCTCCGTGACCAACAGCCTGGGCAAGACCCAGACCGTCTCCGCCGACCTGTCCACCATGCCTGCCATCGGTGCTCAGTACCGCTACAGCGACTACACCTGCGTCAAGGTGGAGCGCAGCGAGGACGGCAAGGACGTCTACCTGTATTATACCTTTAATAATGCACACTCCTTCGTAGTGGACTTCGGCCTGCCGCTGAAGATTACCACGGAAGATCTGGGCATCGACGGTGACTGGACTTCTGCCTCCGTGAATGGCGCCCAGTATGGCACTGCCACTGCGTCAATCGGTGAGGACCTCACCTATACCCCCACTAAAACGTTGGAGGGTGTTGAGATGCTCCAGCTGACCCTGACGGGTTCCACTGGCTCTGTCACGCACCAGATTTACATCTACCCCGCCACCACCGTCTACTACGAGGAAGGCTTTGCTGAATTGACTGGCTTCACCGGCGGAAGCAAGGGCACCGATACGCAGGCCACTCAGGTCGCTGGCAGCAGCTCTGATGAGTACGGCTATGATGCCAAATATTCCAGCGAGAATAACGGCGCGTCCAACGGCACCGAGGCTACCAGCTCCTCTGTGGGCGACAAGGCCACCTTCACCTTTACCGGCACCGGCGTGGACGTCTACGCAAACTGCACGCCCGAAACCGGCCGCCTGTCCATCCAGGTGAAGGACAGCAGCGGTAGCACCGTCAAGCTGATCCAGGTTCAGACGGCACTGCTGGATGGCCTAACTACTGCAACTGGTGGTGGCGATGCAGAAGATGACTTTACGCAGGCTGTCACTGGCTACAACGTCCCCGTAGCCAGCATCACCGGCTTGGAGCACGCTACCTATACCGTGACAGTCACCCACATGAAAGGCAGCAGTGAAGAGACAGAGCCTGGCCCTGTATATCTGGACGGTTTCCGGGTCTATGGAACTCTGGAGGATCAGAAGAACAGTGTCTACACTTCTGACCTGGAGGACGATCCAACCTTCATCGAGCTGCGTGACGAGGTGCTGACTGCACAAGAAGTTGATACCACTGGTAGTCAGTATGCGTCTCAGATTGCGGGACAGGTTTATAGTGCGTCTAATGTGACCAGCGAGGGCGCAATTATTCTCAGTGCGAATGAAGAATTTACTTCTGACATGCTGAAAGACCTTCTGGATAATGGCCCGAAAAACGAGATCTATCTTCAGCAGAATCAGGCACTTGTGTTCACAATTAAGACGGACCGTGTGGTTCAGATCGGTCTTAAGGCTCTCAATGCTTCTACCAGTTATACCATCAATAATGACAATAGCGAGGCTCTTAGCACCAGCACCGACATGTTCTACACTGTGCTGAACAAGGGTAGCGGTGATGCAACTAATGGAACCACCATTACCATCACCAACAAGGGCGGTGGCATCCTGGCTGTGACCAAGCTCAAGGTCTGTGACGATCCCAACGCCACCTTGGGCACCCTGACCGAGGAGGATCTGATCCCCGCTCTGCTGAGCCTGGGCTTTGAGGAGGAGCCTGGTACCACCGAACCCACCGAGCCCGAGGTCACCTACGCCGACGCTCAGCTCAACATCACCGTGACCGCCGGTGCCGACACCCTGACCACCGGCCTCACCGCCAACGGCGTGGTGGGCGAGAGCATCACCTTTACCGCTGATGAGATTCGAGCCGCTGTGGAGGGCCTGACCCTGCCCGAGGGCTATGTGCTGGGAGAGCAGGACTACAGTGAGACGACTGTCGCCTACGGCGAGACGGAGGAGCTGACCTTCACCGCCTCTGAAGAGGTCGTGGAGCCAGAGCCTGAGCCCGAACCCGCTCCGGATCCTGAGCCCGAACCCGAGCCTGAACAGCCTGCCCAGAGCATTTTGCAGAAGCTGAGCAGCTTCCTCAAGAAGCTGATCGGCTGGCTGTAAGGCACAATGGAATAACCCTCCGACCGTTCGGAGCAGAAGCGCCCCCTGGCCGCACAGCGCGGCCAGGGGGCGGATTTTAGAAATAGGTGTACCGTATAAATTTGAAAAAATTGGATTATGCAGGGAAAAGACAGGCTTTTCAGCATGATTATCTATACGTTTTATCAAAAATGCATCATCAGAGGTGTTGCGGAACACACTGGAAAGGGTTAAAATAAAACCTCAGAATGGATTAGATTTTTCGCGCAAAGGAAGGCCTGAAATGACCATCAAGGACATCGCGCGGCTGTCCGGCTGCGGAGTTGGCACCGTATCCCGTGTGCTCAATAACCATCCGGATGTCACCGAGAAAACCAGACAGAAGGTGATGGCGGTGGTGGAGAAATACCACTATCAGCCAAATACGAACGCCAAACATCTGAAGCAGCAGTTTCGCTCTGATATTTCCATCCTCGTCAAAGGCACTCAGAATATGCTTTTTGCAGAGATTTTGGAGCAGATTCAGGTGATGCTGGCAGAGCGAGGCCAGGAGTCCGTTGTCCACTATCTGGATGAAGAGGCCGATGAAGTGAGTTGTGCGCTGCAGCTCTGCCGGGAACGGCATCCTAAGGGTATTCTGTTTCTGGGCGGAGATCTGGAGCTCTTTCGGGATCATTTCAGTGAAATTACGGTCCCCTGCGTCCTGATTACCAACACCGCCAGGGAGTTGGGCTACGACAACCTCTCCAGTCTGACCACAGACGACTATGCAGCCGCCGGGCAGGCAGTGGACTTCCTTATTGAACAGGGACACCGGAACATCGGTATCCTGGGCGGAAATCTGTCCTGCTCTCAAATCGGATATTGCCGGTTTCAGGGCTGTATGGCCAGTTTCCAGCGTCATGGCATTCCCTTCCACGAGGAATTGCAGTGCGAGCCCTGCCGGTACTCCATGGCGGACGGATATCAGGCGGCTTGCAGTCTGTTGGACCGCAGTCCGGATCTGACAGCTATCTTTGCCATGGGTGATGTGATTGCCATCGGGGCAATCCGGGCCTTGCGGGACCGGGGAAAGCGGGTGCCGGAGGATATATCAGTCATCGGCTATGACGGCATTGCATCCGGACAGTTCTCAGTCCCGCGTCTGGCTACAATTCAGCAGGATACCCATCGTATGGCAGAGCGCGGCACTGAAATTTTGCTTCGCAACCTGGAACACAAGCCATGTCCTGTCCATGAGATCATCCCGTTCCGCCTGATTCCCGGCGAGAGCGTTTCGACACCGGCCAAGTGAGTGCCTTAGTCTTTTTTCAAGATGCCTTCCACGGGGGAAATAACCAGCTCCCGCAGAAGGCGTCTGTTTTTATGATAAAACGCTGTCTTCTGAGCAAATTTGCCTTCTATCTGGAGGGCCCTTCCAGAGCGGTCAGCAGCTTTTGAAGGGCCTGTTTTTCAAGACGGGATACTTTTCGGCTCGGCTATTGTAAGCGGATTTGCCTTGAAATAGTGCCGCATAAGCGGCTTATTCGGTTAAAAATACACCATTTAGCGCCTGAAAGCGGAACTTGATGATGAGCTGCTTATCCTCTGTCAGCTCTACGCGATCGATGAGGCTTACCAGCAGCTCCCTGCTGGTAAAGGCGGAGTCGATGAAGCGCTGCACCAGCTCCTTTGCCCTGTCCTCTGTCTTGACAGGGCTTTTCTGCTGCAGCTCTAACTCCCTCAGCTTTTCCTCCAGGGTGCCCCGCTCTGCCTTGGCCCGCTGATAGATGCGTTCAAAGTCGGCCTCCGTCAGCAGACCGCTGAGCCGATCCATGTACATCTGATCCAGATTGGCAGTCAGGCTGTCAATCCTGCTGCGCAGTGTCTGCATCTCACTCTCGTGGCATTTGGCCTTGCGGGCTTCTTCCACAGCGGCTTCGGCCATAGGCTGCAGCTTGGGCGGATCCAGATAAACCTTGCAGACCTCCCGGACCTTGGCGATGACTGCGTCGGTGACCGTTTTTTCCTTGATGTTGTGGCAGGTGCAGACGCCGGCTTTTGTGAACCGCTGATAGGTACGGCATACAAAATACAGCACATCCTCTCCGGCGGCGTTTTTCCGGTTGAGCACGGCCAGAGGATATCCGCACTCGTGGCAGAAGATCAGGCCTTTGAGCAGGAAGTCGTAGGTCCTGCTGCGGGTGTGCTTGCGGCTGCGCAGCAGCATCCCCGCCTTACGAAAGGTCTCCCGGTCGATCAGCGGCTCATGGGTGCCCTCTACGACCACCCAATTTGCCCGATTTTGTTTCAGGCATTTCTTGGACTTGTAGCTGATCTTCACGCTGCGCCCCTGGACCATGTTGCCGATATAGGTCTCGTTTTGCAGCATGTCGGAAATGCGCTCACTGGACCACTGGCCGGTGTAGGGGCCGGGATTGGCAACCGGCAGCCCCGCGTAGGTGGCAGGGGTGGGAATCCTTTCCGCGTTGAGCTGAACTGCAATCTGCCGGCAGCTCATGCCCTCCAGCGCCATGCCGAAGATTCGACGCACGATGGGAGCCACTTCCTCGTCAATGACGATTTTGTTTTTCTCTGTGGGGTGCATCTTGTAGCCGTAGACCGGCTTTCCGCCAATAAACTGACCTTTCCGCTGCTTATCCCGTTTGACACTCTTGATCTTCTTGGAGATGTCCTTGGCATACATGTCGTTCATGATGGCCCGGAACGGCGTGATGTCGTTGGCAGTAGACTCCACGCCGGTGTCAATGCCGTCCAGCAGGGAGATGTACCGCACCCGCTTTTCCGGAAAGTACCGCTCCATGTAGTGGCCGGTCATGATGTA
>JBJDXT010000032.1:0-12545 GCA_051866795.1 Candidatus Onthomonas sp.
CGAGGAGATGATCGCCGCTCTGGCCATCCCCGAGGGCACCGATGACCCCAACGCCGAGATGCCCACCACTGGCGCCAACAACGGCTTGTCTCTGGCCATGTTCCGGGACGTGGACGCAGAGGACCCCTCCTGGGAGGATCTGCTGGATCAGTTGACCCCTGAAGAGATGTACAATCTGGTCCGTGTGGGTGGTTATCAGACCCAGGCCGTGGGCTCTGTCAGCGCCCCTGCCACCGTCTGTGTGGACGGCCCCGCCTATGTGGGCAACGCCGGCACCACCGGTGTCACCCGTCCGGAGGCCACCTACGCCTGGTGCTCTGAGGTAGTGCTGGCCTCCACCTGGAACACCGATATGCTGGAGAGCATGGGCAGCCTGATCGGCCAGGACTGTCTGGCCCAGGGTGATCTGAACTTTGCCGGCTGGTATGCCCCCGCCATGAACATCCACCGCACCGCCTTCTCCGGCCGTAACTTCGAATACTATTCTGAGGACGGCTTCCTCTCTGGTCAAATGGGCGCTGCCACCGTCAAAGGCGCCACTGAGAGCGGCGTAATCTGCTTTGTCAAGCACTTTGCCCTGAACGATCAGGAGACCAACCGCACCACCCTGAACACCTTCGCTAACGAGCAGTCCATCCGCGAGATTTACCTGAAGGCCTTTGAGACCGGCATCACTGCTGAGAGCGGCACCCTGGGCATTATGGCCAGCATGAACCGCATCGGTCTGACCTGGAGCGGAGATCACTACGGTCTGATGACCGAGGTGGTCCGGAACGAGTGGGGCTTTGACGGCGTCATCATTACTGACCAGGCCTCTTATCCTGAGGCGTTCCCTGGCCTCGCCATCCGCGGCGGCCTGGAGGGCGGCATCGACCTGTGGCTCAACAGCGGCACGGACAACTGGCCCATCGAGGGCTATCAGAACAACGCCACTGTGATGAATCAGCTCCGCACTGCCTCCAAGCACATCCTGTATGCCGTCTCCCACAGCTTCGCCATGAACGGCATTTCTTCCAGCGCCACAGTGGTGCAGAGCCTGCCCCTGTGGCAGATCTGGATGATCGCCCTGGATGTGGTCGTGGGCGTTGCCGCCCTGGCCGGCGTCATCCTGCTGGTCAAAAAGACCAAGTGGAAAAAGTAAATTGTGTTCCTCCCTTTTAGAGCTGGCAGGACAAAGCCTGCCCTGCCAGCTTTGTTTTCCTAAGCTCCCCTCCTGCTTCGGCGGGAGGGGATGCCTTTGGAACGCGGAATCAGGATATGTGTTCTGTTCAGTTCATGCAAATATTTGAGTCAGGACCACCGGCTATGCCGGTGGTCCTGACTCAAACAAAAGCCAAATATTCGCTAACAGAGCTCTGCAAATACAGCTAAAGAATCGCGAAGGGAGGCATAAAGATGAAAAAGCTGGCAATTGCTGCTGTCGTGGCTGCTTTCGCCACTGTTGTGCACCAAAACATCAACGCCGACTGGGTCATCATGAGAACTGCATGCTCAAAACATTGTCCGTACTTTAATAATTTGGAAACATAATTCAAACAACGGACCAACAATTCCAATGTAAAGTATGAACAGTTGATGGAAAAAACAACCAAGAAATAAAAGCAACATACGGAGGTTTGTCATGAAAAAAAGCAACTTTGTAGCACTGATTCTGGGCACCATCGGCATTGTTTTCTTTGCTCTGGGTATGTGTATGTGCATGATCCCTGAGTGGGGTATGTTTAACAAGGGTATTATCGCTGGCGTCGTCGGCCTGGTGGTCCTGCTGATCACGGTCATCGTCTGGCGCAGGATGGAGGGCAAGGCCCCGGTCAAGCTGAACGCCAAGACGGTGGGCGCTGTCATGGTCGGCGTGCTGGGGGCCCTGATTCTGGGAGTTGGCATGTGCCTGTGCATGGTGTTTGACAAGATGCTACTGGGCATTGTGATCGGTCTGGTGGGAATCATCATCTTGCTGATGCTGATTCCGCTGACCAAGGGTATTCACGACTGATCTATAAATGCGAAACAAAACACAGGGATATACGAGAAAGGGCTTCGCTTTCGGGCGAAGCCCTTTCTGCCCTGGAAGGAGTAATAAAAGCAGACATCTACAATAGAAAGCAGATTATTTCCATCATTGAAAAGCCAACACCGGTATGCGGCCACCATAATGTTTTACTGAAGACCATCTATTCCAGCGTTTGCTGCACCGATTTCTTCATACAGCTTTCCTTTTTTGTCCCATGTGTCTTAACGCTTTGGCAAAATAGTGCCCCAAAAAGAGGAATAGTCCCAGAATCGCTATGTAGTCGATGAAAAAGAAAATCAGCGGCTCACTATAATCCAAAAAGAGGAATAGTCCCAGAATCGCTATGTAGTCGATGAAAAAGAAAATCAGCGGCTCACTATAATCCAAAAAGACAAAATGCGTCTTCAGAAACAGATAGCTTCCGGTCTGCCGCTTCCAGAACGCATATACGCCATATGCAGCGATTGTAACCGCCAGCCAACGAAGATGTTTCATCCATCCGGACGTCTTCCCTCTCCCCATCTTGGATGCCATTCCCAGAATCCCATTCCAATGAAATCCAAGATGAAGTCCCATCAGGACAAAGCCCCAGTAGGAGCAGAGCAGGTGAAGCGTCCGGGCCAGAGATCTGCTTCCGCTGACAGGCAGAATGGAAAAGACATATCGCGAAAGAATAAGGCCGCTGTACGCTAGTCCTGCCATGCAGAGCAGCAGTGCAAGGACAATCAATGTCTGAACGATGCGAACAGCGGTATATTTTCCCCGGAACACGTTCTTCGTCCATGGAAGATTGAGTGCATGATGGCACAGGCACAGCAAAAGCATCGCCGCGCCGATCCACTCATGTGCAGCCCGTCCTATCAGTTCATAAGCCATGAGCAGCAGCAATGCTGCCGTCATCAGGGTGTCACAGACAAGCCTCGCCGTTATTTTCGTCTTCATACCGTCTCCTCACATCATTTTCGATGCATCAGCGGATAAAGTTGGTAAAAACAGCAGGCTCCTGCTCCGGCATCGGAACACCGGCTTTTCTGGCAGCTTCCTGACAGCGAAGCAAATAAGCCATATTTCGCCCCAACACCCGCATGGTGTAGAGGCCTTCTTCGTCCTGCTTTGCCTGCTCGGCGGTTGCCCCGTGAATTTCATTCCAATAGCGGGAGGACACAATAGGCATCTCCTGAATGGTAAAGTACTTGTTCAACTGGTCAAATGTCACTGTAGTTCCCGCACGTCTTGCGGAAACCACCGCCGCTGCCGGCTTCATATAGAAGGCTTTATTGCCATTTCCCCCCAGCTCGGAGTAGAAAAGCCTATCCATGAAGGCAGTCATATTTCCGCTGGCAGATGCATAGTGCACTGGGCTGCCAAATACAAAGCCGTCGGCTTCATAGGCTTTCCGGCGGAAAGTATTCACCACATCATCAAACACACAGGCACCTTTTTCTCTGCATTTCAGGCAGGCAATACAGCCGCCGATTGGCTGATTGCCAATCCAGAAAATTTCAGTTTCAATGCCTTCCCTGTTGAGCGTCGCCGCCACTTCACAGAGTGCCGTATAGGTGCAGCCCTCTTTGTGAGGACTACCGTTTACCAATAACACTTTCATTGTCTTCCTCCCAGTGAATAACCCAAATCATCAAGCCACTGCGCAACATCACCGGCGGCATCTGCCACATCTCTTTCACTAACTGTAAATCCATCTGCGATCACGTTTGCATCCGGCTCCAGTTCCTGGATGGTCTCAATCGTACTGGAAAAACGGCTGCCATTATGGACATTAAATGGAACAATGGTCTTGCCAGAAAAGTCATATTCCTCAAAGAAGCTATATAAAGCCATCGGCATATCATACCACCAGTTCGGATATCCTACGAAGACCACATCGTAATCGTTCAGGTTTTCGATGTGGGTCGTCAGTTCCGGACGGATATCTGCATCCTGCTCCTCTGCCGCAAAGTCGATCAGGTCTCTGCCATCTCCCGGGTATTCCGTTAATGTCTGAATCGAGAACAGATCTCCTCCGGTTTCACTCTGGATCATTTCTGCAACAGCCTGCACGCGTCCTTTTGCTATACCATCAATGGTCACAACACTGGCTGAAGCCACAGCATCCACGTTGCTGTTCTCAGCAGCAGTGAAATAGGCGATCAAAATTTGATCACCAGATTGGGCAGCATCCGTTTCCTGAGACGCACTCGGTTCCTCTATGGTCGAGGCCGATTGCGTATCGGAGTCGTCTGTAGTTTCTAAATTTTCTGTTGGATTCCCTTCTGATTGCTGCTCAGCAGGTGTATCAACAGCCTCCATTCCGGAATTCCCGCAAGCAATGAGCGATAGCAGCAGCGCCCCAGAGATGAGCAAGCAGATCGTTCGTTTCAGGCTGACAAATGCAGTTTTCATAGACGCCCTTCCTTTATTTCTGCTCGTCCACCGGCGGCACCATTTTCGCATATCCTGCCAGCAGCTCCGGCGTGCTGATATAGTATCTCTTGTTCCGGTTCAGGCGGGCAATTTCCTCCATTTCCGCTCCGGTGAGGACAAAGTCAAACAGGTCAAAATTGTCCCGGATATGTGCGGGATTCTTGGAGCCGGGAATCACGATATTGCCCTCCTGCACATGCCAGCGCAGGATGATCTGCGCAGGGCTCTTCTGGTATTTTTCGCCCAGCGCTGCAAATACCGGCTCATTCAGCAGCGCCGCGTCCCCGTGTCCCAGAGGATACCAGGCCTGAATCACCATCCCGGACTGCTCCAGAAACGCTTTCAGCTCCTTTTCCTGGCTGTAAGGGTGGACTTCGGTCTGCAAAATAGCGGGTTTTACTTCGCAAATATCCAGAATCTCCTGAATCTGCGCTTCGCTGAAGTTGGAAAGGCCGATGGCTCTCACCTTTCCCTCCCTGTAAGCCTTTTCCATCAGCCGGTAGCCTGCCACGTAATTTCCGGCGGGCTGATGGATCAGAAGCAAGTCGATATAGTCGGTACCCAGCCGTTCCAGGGTTTTCTCCACCGCATCCTGCTGCTCATAGAAGGCAGGCCACAGCTTGGTCTCCAGGAAGATCTCTTCCCGGGGGATACCGGATTTTTGGATGGCGCGTCCCACAGCCTTTTCATTCATATAGGCGTTGGCCGTGTCGATCAGGCGGCAGCCGGTTTTCAATGCGCTCAAGACAGAGGACTCCGCCTCGTCCGGAGACAGGAGGAAGGTTCCGATGCCCGCCATGGGCATTTTGATTCCGTTGTTCAGGGTCACATATTCCATAACAATTCTCCTTATCGTTTGACAATTCTGGAGCCGACGAATACCTCCGACAGTTCCATCTGATCCAGCGCGTCGTCCAGATTTCTGATCTCACTTTCGCTCAGCAGGATATCTGTCGCACCCGCGTTTTCCCGCAGCCGCTCCAGCTTTCTGGTGCCGGGGATGGGCACCAGGAAAGGCTTCTTACACAGCATCCAGGCGAGGGATATCTGCGCCGGAGTGGCGTTCTTTTCCGCCGCGGTCTGATGGAGCAGCGTCAGGAGCTGCCGGTTCTGGTCAATTGCCTCCGGTTTGAACTGGGGCATGGCCGTCCGGTAGTCGGTTCCGGCTTCAAATTTCGCGTCCTTGCCGTATTTGGCCGTCAGAAAACCGTTTGCCAGCGGTGAGAAGGCCACAAAGCCGATGTTCAGCTCCTCCAGCACCGGGAACAGAGGCTCATACCAGCGGGCCATCATAGAGTAGCGGTTCTGGATGGCCGTCACCGGGCAGACTTCGTGCGCACGGCGGATGGTTTCCTCAGTCGCCTCGGACAGGCCCCAGTGGGTGATTTTGCCCTCCTTCATCAGGTCCGCCATGACTCCGGCCACTTCCTCAACGGGGACGGAGGGATCCGGTCGGTGCTGATAATACAGGTCGATGTGGTCAGTCCCCAGCCGCTTCAGCGACGCCTCCACAGAGGCACGGATTACCTCCGGCCGGGAGTCCGGAATCAGCGGCTTATTCACCTCTGGGCTATTCGTGTCAAAATGTATGCCGAACTTGGTTGCCAGTACAATCCGATCCCGATAGGGCTTCAGCGCAGCCCCCACCAGCTCCTCGTTGGCGTGAGGCTGCTCTGCTGTGCCGTAGACCTCGGCGGTATCAAAGAAGGCATAGCCCAGATCCACCGCCTGAGCCAGCAGCTCCGTCATCTCCTTTTTATCTGCCGGCGGGCCGTAGGCATGGCTCATGCCCATACAGCCGAGTCCCACAGCGGATACCGTGAGATCTTTTCCCAGGGTTCTGTCCTGCATGTTGCGTTTTCCTCCTTACCAGCACTCCTCCAAAATCATCAGCAGCTCCTCCCGGGAGAGCTTTTTACAGCACCCTGCCGTCAGGTTACAGGTGTCTGCGGTCTTCTGCAGCACGCTCTTGTCCTGAATCCCCATCTCCCGGAAGGAGGTGGGCAGGCCGATCTCCCGGATAAAGTCGGACAGGGCCTGAATGCCCGCCTGGGCCAGCTCCTCCTGGCTCTTCCCTGCCGCCGGAATCTCCCACACCTGCTGGGCAAACCGGGCAAACTGCTCCTCGCTGTACGGATACAGGTGGCGGTACAGAACCGGGTGAATCACCGCCAGACCCTGGCCGTGGTTGCAGTCGGTATACGCCCCCAGCTGGTGCTCAATCTGATGGGCCTGGAAATCGGTCACCTTTCCTATTTTCAGGATGCCGTTCTCTCCCATGGCGGAGGCCCACATCAGCTCGCTTCTCGCCTTCTGGTCCTCCATGTTTTGCAGCAGCGCGCGGATGTTTCGGATCACACTGCGCATGACCGCCTCTCCGATCTCATCGGAGAGGGTGAGGTCTCTGGGCGCGCCGAAATAGGTCTCCATGCAGTGGCTCAGGGTGTCAAAGGCGCCGGAGATCACCTGCTTTGCCGGGAGGGTCATGGTATAGGCGGGATCCAGAATGGCAAAGGCGGCGTGCGCCCCCAGCACGCCGGTTTTTTCCCGGGTCTCTTCGTTGGTGATCACCGCGCCGTTATTCATCTCCGCGCCGGTTCCGGAAGCGGTGACCACTGCGCCCATGGGCAGATAGTCTGTGGGATAGCGGTGCGCCCCAAATTCCATCTCCCAGATATCTTCCTCCGTGACCGCCTGAGCCGCAATGATTTTGCAGCAGTCAATCACAGAGCCGCCGCCCACGGCCAGGATAAAGTCAACGCCCCTCTCCCTGGCCAGAGCGGCGCCCTCCTGCACCTTGCTGTAGGTGGGGTTGGGCATGATGCCGGGAAAGTCCACAATCTCTTTTCCGGCGGCCTCCAGATAGCCCCGGATCTCGTCATAGACGCCGCTGCGCTTGACCGAGCCGCCGCCGTAGGCCAGCAGGACGGTTTTCCCCTGCTTTGCCAGCTCCGCCGGCAGCGCCTTTGCGGCTGCTTTTTCGCCAAAGTATACTTTTGTCGGACAGGAATAGGTAAAGTCGTTCAATTTTGGTCACCTCTCAGATTTTGATTCGATGCTGCCAATGGGTAAATTGTCAGCCGGACACGATCAGGTTGGTCAGCAGCCCTGTGAGCAGTGCAAAGGCCATCACGAACCCGAGATACAGAACAAACCGCTTCATCCCCAGCACGATATTCAGCGCCCCCAGATTGGTGATTTTGGTAGCCGGGCCGGTAATCATAAAGGCCGCCGCACTGCCCATGCTTATGCCGGAGACCAGCCACTGCCGCAGCAGCGGGATGGTTCCGCCGCCACAGGCGTAGAGGGGCACTCCGACAGTGGCCGCCATCAGCACGCCGAAGCCCTCATTTTCTTTTCCGAAAAGTGCTGCAAATTCATCAGATGGCACATAGCGCTGAAACAGAGCTGAGAGCAGCACGCCCAGCAGGAAATACAGGCCCGTCGCCCTGAAATTGCGGCCCAGATTCTTAACAAAAGCGCAGCAGCGGGTTTGGGTCGGTATCGCGGCTGGCCCGGGGTGCAAAGCCGGCAAAGTCAAAAAACGGTCTTGTCCCATAGAAGAAGTGGATCAGAAGTCCCGCTGCCATGCCGCAGACGGCGCAGGAGATCATTTCCACCTTTCTTTACAGACCCAGGCCTTCGACCCATGCCCTAACATCCGCTTCCGGGACACCGGAGCGAAACCGCTCCCCTTCCAGCCAATTGCCTGTCCCGGCCATCTCCGCCAGCAGCGCTCCGCTGTCGCCCAGATCGGAGGAGGCGGAGGTACAGAAAGGGATCACCGTCTTACCTGTAAAATCATTTTCCGTGACAAAGCTGTCCACCGGCCAGGCCGCAATACCCCACCAGATGGGATAACCGATAAACACCGTGTCATAGGACGCCCAGTCGGGAACAGTGGTCTCCACCAGCTCTACCACTCTTGCGTCCGGATTGTCGTGCTCATAGGAAACCCGGCTGTTACTGTCCGTCCAATCCAGATCTGCATCTGTGTAGGGCTCCACCGGCTCCAGGGCAAACAGATTCGCCCCGGTGGCTGCCGCGATGTAGTTGGCGGCCTCTTCTGTATTACCCGTGGCCGAGTAGTAGACAACCAGCGTTTTCCCGCCAGCCGTTTCAGCCGCAGCCGCCACTTCGGAAGGATGCTCCTCTTCCAACGGCTCGTCCGTTTCCTGGGTGGGTTCCGGTGCAGCGCTTTCGTTTGAAGCCGGAGCGGTTCCGTCCATTCCGGTATCACTCTGGCTGCCGCAGGCGGAAAGGCTGAACGCCAGCAGCAAACTGAAAACGAGTGCGGTCAGTTTCTTCATGTTTGAGATCTCCTCTCTCAATTTGAAAGTGCGGTAAAGGTGAACTGGATTTGTTTCCAGCCGCCCTCCTGATGGGCGTAGACCTCCCAGGCTCTCTTTTGGATTTGCGCTTTCTTTCACCGGCTTTACTGTTTACAGAACCAGCAAGCAGTGCTATATTCGTATCGTATCAATCGGTAGCTGCTACCGGTCAAGCGTTTTCTTGCGTCATTAACGAAAAGTTCATATTTGGAGGATTCAACTATGTACACAATGAAAGAGGTCTGTGAAAAGACAGGCCTGCATTATGAGACACTCAAGTTTTACTGCAATCAGGGGCTCATTCCGGATGTGCAACGCGACGGGCGGAACCGCCGTATCTTTGATGAGCACCATATCAGCTGGATTCACGGGCTGCTCTGCCTGAAGCGGTGCGGCATGGGGATTCCGGAGATGAAGGAATATCTTTCCATTCTGCTCAGCGATGATCCGGACATTTCAAAGCTCAAGGAAATTCTGGCCCGGAAACGGCAGGGGCTGCTGGAGGCCCGGGAGGAAATTCAAAGCAGCATTGCGTATATCGACTGGAAGCATCGCTATTACGACGATGTATTGGCGGGAAAAGAGATGCTGTATCATCAGCGGAAGGTGGCAAAGACCGCAGAGATCACAGAAAAGGCTGGCAGAGAAGCTGGCTGAGCGGGAAAGCGGGTATGCTCCCTGAGAAAAAATGACTCTGTTCCTTTACAGTTACATTATAAAAAATGGAGACTTCATCGGAAGTTTCCATTTTTTATGCAGTGTTAACCTGCCGGTTTACCCGCTGTACAAGGGGCAGTTCATACCGGATCCAATTCATTCAGAGAAACGGTGCGCCGCTCTGCATGCGGATCGAAGCCTGCCCACGCAGGGCGCTCCGCTTTGTTACCAAAGCGGCAAAATTCAGGGCCGGGCGTTCCGGACTCTTAGCCCTCATTTAAAATCGCCTGACAAGCTTTTCTGACCGCTCGCTGTGACGTCTCCTGCGTCTCAGTCTATACCTTCGGCTTAAAACACCGAAACCAAATTGAACTTCTCGTAACATGTCAAAATTGGTATACTGGCAACAGTACGGAAGCCCCGCTTTGTCGAAAACAACGAAACGCAATGCCGCTCCCACTGTATCGCCCTGATGGAGAGACAGGAGCATACAGCGGCTCTCTCTTACGGCAGGGACAAATGCAGGCTTTCACAAGCATGAAAACGAGGAGGAGCGAAAATGTTAAGCATCAACATGAGCGATGTCATCAGCCTGATCAATCAGAACCTGAACTATATCATTGCGCTGGGCGTGGTGCTGGTTCTTGGTATTCTGGCCATGGTCGTCTGCCTGAAGCTGCCGAAGCAGACCAAATACCTGATCCGCACCCAGGCAGCTGTGGCAATGGTGGTCGCCATTGCAATCATCCTGAACCTGTTCTGCACCGGCCCCATGTACACCCTGCTGTCCCTGGTCTCCGGCGAGGGCACCCTCACTGATGAGACTGCAAACGAGGTTCTGGTTATGGGCCAGGAGATCGCTGAGGAGGGCAGCGTCCTGCTGGACAATGAGGAATCCATTCTGCCCTACGCTGATACCAACGTCAACGTCTTTGGCTGGGCCTCTACCAACCCCGTCTATGGCGGCACCGGTTCCGGCTCTCTGAACAGCAACTTCCATATCGTCTCCCTGCTGGAGGGCCTGCAGAACGCCGGCTTCAACACCAACACTGAGCTGTCCGATTTCTACACCGCCTATCGCGCTGACCGACCCCAGGTGGGCATGTGGGCTCAGGATTGGACGCTGCCTGAGCCTCCCGCCGCTACTTACACCGACGAGATGATGGCAAACGCCAAGTCCTTCTCTGATCAGGCGATTATCGTCATTGCCCGTTCCGGCGGCGAGCATATCGACCTGCCCAAGGACGTCACCGGCCTGAACTATACCAACAACTCTGACGCCTACGAGGACTTCCCTGCCGGCACCCACTATCTGGAGCTGAGCCAGAGTGAGCGGGACATGGTGGATCTGGTCTGCGCCAACTTTGACAACGTCACCCTGGTCTACAACGGCGCCAACACCCTGGAGCTGGGCTTCCTGGATCAGTATCCTCAGATCAAGGGCGTGGTCTGGTGCCCCAGCCCCGGTCAGAACGGCTTCAACGCCCTGGGCGAGGTGCTCAACGGTTCTGTGAACCCATCCGGCAAAGCTGCCGATACCTTCCTGAAGGATATGTCCGCCGCTCCCTGGTGGAACAACTTCGGTTCCTTTACCTATGACAATATGGACGAGTTCCAGATTTCGGAGGAAGACCCCTATGTGCCCGGCACTGTCCCCCACTTCGTGTACTATGTGGAAGGCATCTATGTGGGCTATAAGTTCTATGAAACCGCGGCGGACGAGGGCGCCATCGACTATGACTCTGTCGTTGCCTATCCCTTCGGCCATGGCCTGTCCTACTCCACCTTCAGCCAGGAGATCGTCTCCCTGACCGAGTCCAACGGGCAGATCACCATTGATGTCAACGTCACCAACACCGGCGACGTGGCCGGCAAGAGCGTCGTCCAGATCTATTTCAATCCTCCTTATACCAACGGCGGCATCGAGAAGGCCACTGCCAACCTGGTAGACTTCGGCAAGACCGATCTGCTGCAGCCCGGCGCCTCTCAGACTGTCTCCATCACCTTCGCTGTGGAAGACATGGCCTCCTATGACGAGTACGGCAACGGCTGCTATGTGCTGGAGGCCGGCGACTACGTCATCTCTGTCAATGACAGCTCCCATGTGGAGTACGACGCCCAGGTCTATACTGTGGAAAGCACCATCGTCTATGACGAGAGCAATCCCCGCTCCACCGACGAGACCGCTGCCGTCAACCAGTTTGACTTCGCCACCGGCGCTGAACTGACCTACCTGTCCCGGGCAGACGGCTTCGCCAACCTGGAGACTGCCACCGCCGCCCCCGCTTCCATGAGCATGCCCGAGGCAGACAAGGCTATTTTTATTAACAACTCCAACTTTGTCCCCGAGACCGATCCCGATGCGGTGATGCCCACCACCGGCGCCAACAACGGCATGACCATCCACGAGCTCCGGGGCGCCGACTATGATGACGAGCGCTGGGAGACCCTGCTGAATAACCTGACCATCGATGAGATGGTGAATATGATCGCCATGGGCGGCTACCAGACCGCTCCTGCCGCCAGCATTGACAAGCCCGCCACCACCGACTGCGACGGCCCCGCCGCCCTGAACAACAACTTCACCGGTGTCGGCTCCATCGGCTTCCCCTGCAGCGTCATGATTGCCAACTCCTTTAACAAGGAACTGGCCTACACCTTCGGCGACGGCATCGGCATGATGGCCGACGAGATGAATGTCTCTGGCTGGTATGCCCCCGCTATGAACATCCACCGCACCCCCTTCGCCGGCCGGAACTTTGAGTATTACTCCGAGGACGGCGTCCTGTCCGGCAAGATCGCCTCTCAGGCGGTGGCCGCCGCCATGAACCGGGGCGTCTACGCCTACATCAAGCACTTCGCCCTGAACGACCAGGAGACCCACCGCTGGGAGATGCTCTGCACCTGGTCCAGCGAGCAGGCCATCCGGGAAATCTATCTGAAGCCCTTTGAGCTGTCCGTCAAGGAAGGCGGCACCACCGCCGTCATGTCCTCCTACAACTACGTCGGCACGCAGTGGGCCGGCGCCTGCAGCAACTTGCTGGTCAACGTGCTCCGGGAGGAGTGGGGCTTCCAGGGCTCCGTCCTGACTGACTACTTCGCCAATTTCGGCTATATGGACGCCA
>JBJDXT010000033.1:0-12110 GCA_051866795.1 Candidatus Onthomonas sp.
CTGACGCTGCTGCTCCAGCTGGGTGAGCACGTCCTCAAACTGGACGTTCTGCCGGTCAATGCGGCTGCTGGCGTGGTCGATGACATGCTCCGGCAGGCCCAGCCGCCGGGAGATGGCAAAGGCGTTGGACTTGCCCGGGATGCCGATGAGCAGCCGGTAGGTGGGCTTTAAGGTCTCCACGTCAAACTCGCAGGAGGCGTTCTCCACCCCCGGCTCCAGCATGGCGTAGGTCTTCAGCTCGGCGTAGTGGGTGGTGGCCGCCACCCGCGCTCCCAGGCTTCGGGTCTCCTCGATAATGGCCACCGCCAAAGCGGCGCCCTCCACCGGGTCGGTGCCGGCCCCCAGCTCGTCGTAGAGGACCAGGGTGTCCTCCCCCGCCTCCTCCAGGATGCCCACGATGGTGGTGATGTGGGAGGAGAAGGTGGAGAGGGACTGCTCGATGGACTGCTCGTCGCCGATGTCCGCCAGCACCGACTGGTACACCGGGCAGCAGCTCCCCTCTCCCACCGGGATGTGAAGGCCGCACTGGGTCATGAGCACCAGCAGGCCCAGGGTTTTCAGGGTCACCGTCTTGCCGCCGGTGTTGGGGCCGGTGATCACCAGTGTGTCAAAGGTGAGGCCCAGATTCACGTCGATGGGCACCACCTTTTTGCCGTCCAGCAGGGGGTGCCGGGCCTTTTGGAAGTTCAGGGAGCCGTCCCGGGTGAGCTGGGGGGAGATGGCCTCCATCTGATAGGACAGCTTGGCCCGGGCGAAGATGAGGTCCAGGGAGACCAGCAGGTCGTAGTCGATGAGGATGTCCTCCCGGTGGTCCGCCGCCTGGGCAGAGAGGGCGGCCAGAATCCGGGCGATCTCCTTCTCCTCCTTGGCGTACAGCTCCCGCAGTTCGTTGTTGGCCTTCACCGCCCCCATGGGCTCGATGAAGTAGGTGGAGCCGGAGGCGGACACGTCGTGGACCAGGCCGGGGACGCTGCCCTTGCACTCCGCCTTCACCGGCACCACAAACCGGTTCTGCCGGATGGTGACGATGGGCTCCTGGAGATATTTGGCGGCGGAGGAGGAGATCAGCTTTTGCAGCACCTCCCGGGCCTTGCCGGAGGCCGCCCGGATCTTCCGGCGGATATCCGCCAGTTCAGGGCTGGCGTTGTCGGCGATCTCCTCCTCGGAGAGAATCGCCCCGAAGATCTGATCCTCCAGATATTTGTTGGGATTGAGGGAGCGGAAGAGCTGGTCAATGCAGGTCTTGTGCTCCCCGTCCCCCAAGCAGGCCTGGGCGTTCCGGGCGCAGCGGAGCACGCCGCCCACGTCCAGCAGCTCTCGGGGGTTCAGCGCGCCGCCCAGGCTGGCCCGCTGGAGGGCGGCCTCCACCGGCCGCAGGTCTCCGAAGCCGGGGGTATGGCCCAGATCCATCATGGACCGGGCGGCGGAGGTCTCCGCCTGGAGGAGGGCTACCTCCTCCGCATCCACACTGGGCCGCAGCTTTCTCGCCCGCTCCTGGGCCGCCTCGCTCACCGCCTGGTGGGCCAGCAGCTCCAGCACCTGGGGCAGCTCCAGGGTGTGGATGGATTTTTCAAATAAATCAGTCATCTGTAATATAGAATCCTTTCAGCTTTCTCGATTATAGATGGGCCGGATCTTCTCCCGGTTTCCGCCGATCAGCACCACGGCAGCCAGCAGGTTGAGCCCCATAAAGAGTGCGACCACCAGCCGCTCCTCCAGCACGGTAGAGAGGGCTCCGGAGATCAGCTCCCCCAGCAGACAGCCCACCATGGTGGACATCTGGAAGATGCCGTTGAAGCGGCCCTTCCGCTCGTCCGGCACATAGCTCTGGGTGGCGGAGATGCGGATATTATAGGAGGTCACCCCCAGCAGCCCCTGGCACAGGCAGAACACCGCCGCCACGGGCAGGGGCAGATAAAGCACACTGCCCTCCAGCAGGCAGATAGTGATGTAGACAAACAGGGCGATGGCAAACTTTTTCTGCGGCGGATAATGGAGCTTATATTGGATGCCGCCGCCGATCAGCCGCCCCACCACCATCCAGCCCATGACCAGAATATAGAGGTATTCGCCGTTGCTGTAATTGAGTTTGAAATAAGGCAGGGCGAGAATATTGAGGGCGGAGCCGGCAAACAGGGTGATGCTGAAGTAGGCGGTAATCGCCAGCAGGCCCCGCTCCTGCCGGAGGTAGTCCACCCCCTCCAGGAAGGTCTTTTGATACTGCCGGAGGCCGAAGGGCTCCTCCTTCTCTTTGACGTACTGCTCCTGCTGGCGGATCTGGGTCTCCAGCACCGCCGCCAGAAAAAAGCTGGCCATATCCACCAGCAGCAGGGGCACCATGCCCACCAGATTATAGAGCACGGCGGAGACCGGCACCATAAAGGCGGACAGGCTCTCCAGCACGCTGGAGATAGAATAGGCCTTGGTGTAGTTCCCCTCGGTGATCAGCATGGGGTAAAAGCTGTCGTAGGCCACCTGATAGACACTGTTGATGGCTCCCAGCAGAAAGCTGCCGCCCATGAGCAGAGGGTAGTTCAGCCGTCCCGCGGCGATCAGCCAGGCGAACAGCCCGTAGAGGGCGGCGCTGGTGAAATCCAGGGTATAGATGGTCTTACGGCGGGAGAATTTGTCCAGAAGGGGCCCCGCCAGAATGGGCGCGGCCACCTGGGGCGCGGTATAGAGCACCATGTAGAGGGCATAGAGAAAGGCGGAGCCGGTGTAATCCAGCACCATCAGGCCCATGGCAAAGCCGGAGATGGCGCTGCCGAACATGGACACCACCGTGCCCACCGTGATAATGGTAAAGTCCCTCGTCCAGAGGGACGGGGTCTCGTTTGATTTTGTCATTTTTATGTCCTTTCCGGCAAGCAGCTTCTGCGTTCCCCTCCTGTTCTCTGCCGTGCGGAATACATGTTTGCCGATATCCGGTCAGGTTCCGGCGCCCGGAACCTGCAATTGTTTATAAAAATCCAAGGTGCGAAAGCCCCGCTCCAACTGGGTGAGCAGGTAAGCCTCGCACACATCTCCCAGCTGCTCCAGCGCCGGGCCCTCCAGCCGGAAGGAGAGCAGCTTTTTCCCCGGGCAGGTGACGATATGCCGCATGGCGGCCAGCACCTGAGGACTCAGGGGCATGGAGATCCCCTCCCCCGCCTCCTCGCCGCATTCGGCGCAGTGGAGGATGCCCTGGGTGAGATTGAGCCGGGGGCCTTCCGGTTCCCGGCCGCAGATGGCGCAGGCGTCCAGCAGCGGCTCAAAGCCCGCCAGGCTCACCGCCCGCAGCTCAAAGGCAGCCTTCACCTGGGCCAGGGGTCTGTCCAGCTGGTCCAGGGCGTAGAGGCAGTTGAGCAGCAGGGGCAGCAGGTCGTCTGCTGGGCTCTCCTCCTGGACCACGCTCTCCAGCACCTCGGCGAAGTAGCTGCCCAGGGACAGCTTGTCCAGATCGCTGCGGAGGTTGCGAAATTCCAGCTCCACCGCCGCCTCGGTCACCGTCCAGCGGCCCCGGAACTCGGAGAGAGTCATCTCCGACCAGACCAGCAGCTGGCAGGCGGCGGAAAGTCCGTTGCCCTTTTTCCGGCAGCCCCGGGCCTGGACGGTGATCTTGCCCAGCTCCGGGGTGAGCAGGGTGAGGATTTTATCCGATTCCTTGTAGGCCGCCTCCCGGAGGACGATGGCCTTGGTGGTGACATGCATATGTAGCGGCCTCCTTCCGGATTCGGTCAGGCAGGAACAGGCGGCCGGGGCAAGCCCCGGCCCTACAGGTCAGATTTCAGTCCGGCGCTCGCCGCTCCTGTGGTCGGGGCGGCTGTCCGGCTCCGGTTCGGACTTTTTCCGCTCCTGCGCCTTCAGATAGGTATAGGCCTGGGGCAGGCCGGTCTCCAGAAACAGGGTCCAGTCGTCTTTTTCGTCCATCTCGCTCCCCTCCTGCCCTTACTATGACACGAAGAGGGTCGTTTTATGGCTGGAAATTCATGCTGATCTCTGACAAAGCCGAAAGCGTGTCAGAGATCGCATGAGACGTCTTTTGCGCCATCGCGCAAAAGGGGCAGCGCCGTCAGGCGATGCCTTTCTGATTAAAATACGATATTTTAATCAGAAAACAGTATCAGAACAAAAACCAGTTCAGCAGGCCCAGCGCCAGCAGATGGGCGGGATAGAAGAGGTAAAAGAACCATTTCAGATCTCCGCCCTTCTTCCCGTTATAGAGCAGGGTGAGCAGCAGGCCGAAAACCGCCCAAATCTCAATCCAGTTGTCCTTTATGCAGCAGTAGCAGAGTACGGCGATGCTGCCCAGCAGTACCTGCTGCCAGGGCTTTCCCAGCCCCGGCCAGCGTTTGCCCCAGTAGAGGGCGGCGATCAGGCAGACGCCGAAGAGGCCGTAGTCCGTCTCCAGCAGCTCCGCCGCCGCCCCCAGCAGTACGACAATGGCGATCTGGGCCGGAATCCTGCCCCCGGCGGGCCAGCGCTCCGGCAGGGACTCACAGGCCCACAGGGCCAAAAAGCCCAGCAGCAGGGTGAAAAAGACGTTCTGACTGCCCAGCTCCAGAAAGCCGTTGGCCGGTTCGTTAAAGGCGATATCAAAGGGAAACTCCGAAATCAGACAGAAGGCCCCCAGCCGCAGGGCGTACTTCCCCCGGCTCCGGGTGTGGAGAAAGCCCTCCACCAGCAGGAAACAGAAGATGGGGAAAGCGATCCGACCCACCGTCCGCAGAAACAGATAAACGGAATACCAGCTGCTCATGTGGCTCTGGCCATCCAGCAGGTCATAGCCAGTGGCCTGAATATAGGCTATGTGCTCCTGCTCATACAGGCTCCACCCCAGCGTCGCTCCCAGGTGGTCGAGGAACATCGTGACAATGGCGATCCACTTCAGGGCGCTGCCGGAGAGGCGCTGCCAGGGCCGGAGGGCGGTCTCTGTCACAGCTCAGTCCTCCGTAAAGCCGAAGGAGCGGATGAGGCCGGGGTTGTCCCGCCAGTTCTCCTTCACCTTGACCCAGGTCTGGAGGTAGACCTTGGCGTCCAGGAACCGCTCCATGTCCTCCCGGGCCTGGGAGGACACCTTTTTCAGCATGGCGCCCTTTTTGCCGATGATAATCCCCTTGTGGCTGTCCTTCTCGCAGTAGATGACGGCGTCGATGTCGATGACCCCGTTCTCCCGCTCGTGGAACCGCTCAATGGAGACGGCGGTGCCGTGGGGAATCTCCTTGTCCAGAGAGCGCAGCAGCTTTTCCCGGAGAATCTCCCCCACAATCTGCCGCTCCGGCTGGTCGGTGAAGGCGTCCGCCGGGAAGTACCAGGGGGACTCGGCCAGATAGTCCTTCAGGATGGCAAACAGCTCCTCCACCCCGTCCTTCTCCTTGGCGGAGACGGGGAGGACGGCGTCAAAGTGGTGGGCCTGCTGATAGGCGGCGATGACCTCCAGCAGCTTCTCCTTCTGCTCCACCCGGTCGATCTTGTTGATGACCAGAATGGAGGGGACCCCCAGCTGGTCCATCCGGGCCATCAGCTCCTCCTCCGCCTTGCCGGGGGCGGGAACCGGCTCCACCACCAAAATGGCGGCGTCCACATCCGCCACACTGGAGCGGGAGACGTTGTCCATAAACTCCCCCAGCCGGTTCCGGGCCTTGTGGAGGCCGGGGGTGTCCAGAAAGATATACTGGGCCTGGTCCCGGGTCACCACGCCGGTGATCCGGTTGCGGGTGGTCTGGGGCTTGTCCGAGACAATGGCCACATTCTCCCCCACCAGGGCGTTCAAAAGGGTGGACTTGCCCACGTTGGGCCGGCCCACAATGGCAATCATGCCGCAGGTAGTCTTCTGATCCATCATATAGTTACCTCAATCATCTGTTGTATTCATTTCAGTAGGGCGTCTGCTCCGGCCAGCGGGCGCACAATGTGCGCCCCTACAAGCCGTGTTCTCGAAACGACCACCACACCGCCGCCGGCAGGGTCAGCAGCATCAGCCCGCCCCGCCAGGAGAGCAGAACCCTCCAATAGCCCCCGCTCACGGCAATCACCAGCCAGATGAGGGCGGCGCAGATGCTGGCCAGTAGCACCGCCCCGGCGGCGCAGTCCTTGGCCCGGCGGATGTAGTCGTCCCGCTGCCGGGTCACCCGGTCGCAGAGCTGTTCCAGGGCGGTGTTCATCCCCTCCAGGGCCAGCACCAGGCCGCAGCAGAGCAGTTCAATTCCCCACTCTGCGCTCGTGAGCCCGGCTATCCACCCGAACCAGACCACATAGACGGCGGCGCAGGTCATGATCCGAAAGTTCCGACCGGTTTTCAGACAAAAGCCGATCCCCCGAAGCGCCCAACGGAAGGAGGCCAAAAAGGCCTTCATCTCACCGCTCCAGCTGGAGGACAGACATAATGGCCTCTTCCCGGGCCCGCATCTGCCGCTTCTCCTCGCCCTCGTCCATGTGGTCGTAGCCCAGCAGGTGGAGGACGGAGTGGACCGCCAGATAGCCCAGCTCCCGCTGGACGGAATGGCCGTACTCCTCCGCCTGGGCCTGGGCCCGCTCGTAGGAGATGACCATATCACCCAGAGGCAACAGCCCGGTCTCCGGATCCACGTCCAGGGCGTCCCCCTTGGGGGGCTTGCCGGGGCGGAAGTAGAACATGGGGAAGGAGAGCACATCGGTGGGCCGGTCCACCTCCCGCTGCTCCAGATTGATCTGATGGATGCCCTCGTCGTCGGTGATGAGCACGTCCACCTCGCAGGGTACGTCCACCCCCTCCTCGGTCAGGGCGGTGACAATGCAGTTTTTCAGCAGCTCCTCATAGGGAAAGACCTGCTCCAGCTCGGACTCCAAAAGTATTTCGTGTTTCATCGGTCTGCTCCTCCCTTTTTCCGCTTCTCCTGCCGCTGCTCATCCGCCTCATAGGCCTGGATAATCCGCTGCACCAGCACATGGCGCACCACATCCGACCCGGTGAGACGGCAGATGGCGATATCCTCCACGCCTCTGAGCACCCGCATGGCCTCCTTGAGGCCGGAGACCTTGTCTCCGGGCAGATCAATCTGGGTGACGTCGCCGGTAATGACGATTTTCGACCCGAAGCCCATACGGGTCAGGAACATCTTCATTTGCTCCTTGGAGGTGTTCTGGGCCTCGTCCAGGATGATAAAGGAGTCGTCCAGGGTACGGCCCCGCATATAGGCCAGGGGCGCCACCTCGATGTTGCCCCGCTCCAGATATTTCTGGTAGGTCTCCGCCCCCAGCATCTCAAAGAGAGCGTCATACAGGGGCCGCAGATAAGGGTCCACCTTGCTCTGCAGATCGCCGGGGAGAAAGCCCAGCCGCTCTCCCGCCTCCACGGCAGGCCGGGTGAGGATGATCCGGTTGACCTCCTTGGCCCGGAAGGCGGCCACAGCGGCGGCCACAGCCAGATAGGTCTTGCCGGTTCCGGCAGGGCCGATGCCCAGGGTGATGGTATTTTTCTGGATGGCCTGGACATACCGGGTCTGGCCCACCGTCTTGGCCTTTACCGGCCTGCCCTTGGCGGTGACGCACAGGACGTCCCGGCCAAAGGACTCGATCTCCTCCGGATGGCCCGAGCGCACCAGGGAGAGGACGTAGCGCACCGTCTGCTCGTTCAGCTCCTCTCCCCGGCCGGTGAGGGTCAGCAGGCCCTGCACCGCCTGGACCCCCCAGCGGACACGCTCCCCGTCGCCGGAAATTTTCAGCTCTCCGTCCCGGCTGACGATGGCCACGTCAAACTCCCGCTCCACCAGCCGGATATTTTCATCCAACGCGCCGAAGAGGCTGACCGCCTCTTCCATCCGCTCGATATTGATGCTCTGTTCTGTCAAAGGGATTCCTCTTCTTTCTCTGCTTGTCTTTCGTCCGGCGGCGTTTTACTCCAGATATACCGTCCGCCCGATCTGCTCCAGACACTGGGCCTCCACCGTGACGGTCACCGCCTCCGCCGTCCGCTCCACCTGCCAGCGGCTGCTCATCACCTGTCCGTCCCCCAGCAGCGCCTCCAGCCGCTGAGACAGACATTTGCGCAGATAGCGCTCGGCGCTCTCCGCGTTCACCGACGCAGTCTCCCAGGGACTCCAGGTGACCTTCCACAAGCCGAAGGGCAGCTCTGTGCCGTCAGGCATGGTGATTGGATACAGTATGACCATTTTATCACAACCGGTATCCAGATTGCTACTATTTCCATAAAAATTGAGGCGTCTGCCCAGCAGCGTCAGCCCCCAGCCTGTCTGGGTCTCCTCTGTCCCCGGGTGAAGGGCCTGAAGAGGGGTGGTGGCCTTCAGGGTGCGGCGGGTCATGGCCCAGACCTCTCCCCGGGCGGTGACCTGCTTCACCGAGGTCACCGCCCCGCTGCCGTCTCCCCGCTCGTTGACCAGCATGCCGGAGATGAGTACCTCTCCCTCCAGCACCGCCTGGCCCTTCTCCACCACGCCCTGGCCCCCGGTCACGTCCACATCTACAATCACCCCGTCTCTGGCGGCTACAATGTCGGCAGCCCGGCTCCGGTCCAGAATCTCCGGGGCGGGCTGGGACTCCCGGACGATGACCTGAGCCCGGATGCCGGTGATGTTGACGGTGAGAAAGCTCAGCTCCTCCATGTCCAGCAGCACGCTGTTGGAGAGGGAGCGCACGTCCACACCGGGGCCGTAGCTGCCCACGCCGAAGCCGTGGCGCTGGAGCTGGGCCAGAATCACCGAGTCGGACACGGTGGTGTTCCCCTCCACCTGGATGACCAGGACAAACCGGCTGAGAATCAGAAACACCCCTGCCAGCAGCAGCAGTCCCGCCGCCATACCCCAGCGCCGCCGGAGCCGGTGAAACAGGGCGGGCAGCCCCGTCTCCTCCACCACCTCCACCTGGCACAGAGCCTTCTCCCCCAGGGCCAGGGCACGCTTTAGATCCCACCGGGCCAGAGTGACCTCCAGTTCCTCCGGGGAGATCTGGCGGCTCTTCCAGAAGCCCAGGCCGGCGGCAGCGCAGATATTAAAATATCGCTCCAGAAAAGGTCCCTGCACCCGGAGCGTCACAGTCCCCCGGAGGAAATTGACCAGCTGCTGCATAAGCTACTCCAGGTCCACCCCGGCGATCTGGCCGGAGATGCACAGGGTGTTGGCGTTCATGCTCCGAAGCTCCAGCTCCTTCCCCCGCAGATGTACCACCAGCCGTCCGCCGCTGATGAGAATCTCCTCGGCGCCGTAGCTGAGAATGCCCCGGTGGCCCTCCATCCAGAACTCTCCGCTGCCCACCAGCTCCATCCGGGGCAGCCCCGCCACCACGTCTCCCGGCAGGTCGAAGGTCTCCGCCGTCTTTTCCAGAATGCGGTTCCAGGTGTGTTCTCCCATGGCGTATCCCTCCCTTTCGGGGTATCTTATGCGCCCATTTGGCAATCATGCCCACACCCGCTTTCGCCTCCTGGGCCTGCGCTCCCTTTTGACACAAGATATAGTATGCCCCGGCTCCGCGCCACACAACTGCCCGGCTGTCCGTTTCCCCGCTCTACGGCACTCTTTCACGGCAAAAGCCCGTCTTTCTCCGGGAAAAGAGGGGCTTTTCCCCGCTTTTTGCCGCTCCTCCGTCAAGTCGTTAGTCTACATATTGTGTTTCATTATGGTAAATCTCCTCCTATAACCACAAGATGTTGTGTAGAATTTTCCTTTTTGCTCTTGCCTTTTGCCGGAAACTCTGCTATAGTATGACCTGTTCCGAAGTCTGACCGCTGCCGGTTCCCCAGTTGGGAACCCCGGCAGTTTCTGTTTGTATGCCGGCCCTCCGGGCCGCGCGTTTTGATGATTCCACACCCGTTATATAAAAAAGGGAGGCCCTGACATGAAAGTGATCAAGCGGGACGGCACCACCGTCGATTTTGACCGCAGTAAAATCGTAGTCGCCATTCAGAAGGCGAACCAGGCGGTGGAGCCTGAATACCAGATCGACCAGGCCCAGATTGACGAGATCGCCGACACCGTCATGAAGAAGGACCGTCCCCGCCTGCTGGTGGAGGACATTCAGGACATGGTGGAGCAGCAGATCATGGCCCTGGGCAAGTACGACCTGGCCAAGGCCTATATTATCTACCGCTATATCCGCTCCCTGGCCCGGCGGCAGAACACCACCGACGAGGATATTCTGGACCTGCTGCACAACTCCAACAAGGAGATGGCGGAGGAAAACTCCAACAAGGACACCACTGTGGCCTCTACCCAGCGGGACTATATCGCCGGCATCGTCAGCCGGGATCTGACCCGGCGCATTCTGCTGCCGGAGAAGATCTCCAAGGCCCACGACGAGGGTCTGCTCCACTTCCACGACGCCGACTACTATGTGCAGCCCATCTTCAACTGCTGCCTGATCAACATCGGGGATATGCTGGACAACGGCACCATGATGAACGGCAAGCTGATTGAGAGCCCCAAGAGCTTCCAGGTGGCCTGCACCGTCACCACCCAGATCATCTCCTGCGTGGCCTCCAACCAGTACGGTGGCCAGAGCGTGGACATCAGCCACCTGGCCAAATACCTGCGCAAGAGCAAGGACAAGTTCACCCAGAAGATTCTGGAGGCCGCCGGCGGCACCATGGAGCCGGAGCTTCTGGAAAAGCTGGTGGCAGAGCGGCTGTACACCGAGCTGAAAAACGGCGTCCAGACCATTCAGTATCAGATCAACACCCTGATGACCACCAACGGCCAGTCCCCCTTTGTCACCCTCTTCCTCTATCCCCGGGAGGACGATCCCTACGCGGAAGAGAACGCCATGATCATTGAGGAGATTCTCCGCCAGCGGCTGGAGGGCATCAAGAACGAGCAGGGCATCTACGTCACCCCTGCCTTCCCCAAGCTGGTCTATGTGCTGGACGAGAACAACTGCCTCCGGGGCGGCAAGTACGACTATCTGACCAAGCTGGCGGTCAAGTGCTCCGCCAAGCGGATGTACCCCGACTATATCTCCGCTAAGAAGATGCGGGAGACCTACGAGGGCAACGTCTTCTCCCCCATGGGCTGCCGCTCCTTCCTGTCCCCCTGGAAGGACGAGGACGGAAACTACAAGTTCGAGGGCCGGTTCAACCAGGGCGTGGTCTCCATCAACCTGCCCCAGATCGGCCTGGAGGTCCGGGGCGACATGGAGAAGTTCTGGCCGGAATTTGACCGCCGGCTGGAGATCTGCAAGGAGGCCCTCATGTGCCGCCACAACGCCCTCAAGGGCGTCCTCTCCGACGTGTCCCCCATCCACTGGCAGTACGGCGCCATCGCCCGGCTGAAAAAGGGTGAGACCATCGACAAGTACCTCTATGGCGGCTACTCCTCCATCTCCCTGGGCTATATCGGCCTGTATGAGCTGACCTACCTGATGACCGGCAAGAGCCACACCCAGCCCGGCGGCACCGAGTTCGCCCTCCAGGTCATGCAGCACCTGAAGGACACGGTCACCCGCTGGAAGGAGGAGACCAACATCGGCTTCGCCCTCTATGGCACTCCCGCCGAGAGCCTGTGCTACCGCTTCGCCCGGGTGGATAAGGAGCGGTACGGCACCGTGGAGAATGTCACCGACAAGGGCTATTACACCAACTCCTATCACGTGGATGTGCGGGAGAAGATCGACGCCTTCTCCAAGTTCTCCTTTGAGAGCCAGTTCCAGAAGCTGTCCACCGGCGGGTGCATCTCCTATGTGGAGATCCCCAATATGCGCCACAACCTCCCCGCTCTGGAATCTCTGGTGCAGTTCATCTACGACAACATCCAGTACGCCGAGTTCAACACCAAGAGCGACTACTGCCAGGTGTGCGGCTACGACGGCGAGATCAAGATCAACGCCGATCTGGAGTGGGAGTGCCCCTGCTGCGGCAATAAGGACCAGAAGAAGATGAACGTAGTGCGCCGCACCTGCGGTTATCTGGGCGAAAACTTCTGGAATGTGGGCAAAACCAAGGAAATCAAGTCCCGGGTTCTGCATCTGTAAGCAATCCCCTGCACAAGCGCAGGCCGGCAGTCCCTCTGCCGGCCTGTTTTTGACCCGTCCCTGATCACCATCCAGAGAGGAGGTTTTCCATGTATTACGCTGACATCAAAAAGATCGACGTGGCCAACGGACCCGGTGTCCGGGTCTCCCTGTTCGTCTCCGGCTGCACCCACCAC
>JBJDXT010000034.1:0-12064 GCA_051866795.1 Candidatus Onthomonas sp.
GAGCGCCACCTTGCCAAGGTGGAGGTAGCGAGTTCGAGCCTCGTCTTCCGCTCCAAAAGAAAACAGGAGCATCTTTGCTCCTGTTTTCCATATGGCAACATAGCCAAGTGGTAAGGCATGGGTCTGCAAAACCCTGATGCCCCGGTTCGAATCCGGGTGTTGCCTCTGAAATCAGTTCCTGATTGAATCGTAATAGGTTCGATCAGGAGCTTTTTGTTTTGTGCCTCTGCCAGGCAACATGGATCACAAGGATATCAAAACGCTGGACAGTCTCTGATGAAACGAAAAAGGGTACAGGCTCATACTGAGCTTGTACCCTTTTTCTGGTTTACCACAGGCAGATGTGGCTGCGATGATTGCGTTGAAACGATTTACACAATTGTAGTGCTGATGGCAAGAGCAGGCTGCGTGGTGTCCACCCGGGTGTACTGAACGGCGATCTCCTGGTTGCACTCCACAACTACGGCGTAGGGGACGCCCCGGGGAACAGGACAGCCCTCCAACTTGTCCATACGGATGTGAAGGGTGCGCTGGGCGGGGATCACCTTGGAGATGCCGGTGAGAGGCTCCCGGTCCTCAAAGTACAGGGTCAGGTTGACAACGGCGTCAGTGGGGTGGGTGTTGAGGACGCAGATTGCCTCGTGGCTGACATATTCGTTGCCAGTGGTGACTGCAGGCCAATAGCAGTCGGGAATAAGCCATTTCATGAAAAACGCTCCTTTCAATATGTGTCCAGCTGCACATGGCTGGCTCTGATAATTGAATTATACAATAAAATGCTGAAATTTCAATATGAAGCAGGAAATATTTCTAAAAATCAATAAAATAGGAAAATGGCGGGAAAATCAATTTGACATATCGGAAAACAGGAAAACAGAGAGGAGAAAAATGATAAAAATAGTGAGTAAATCAGGATAAAATTAGTTTATTGCAGAATAAATAGAATAAAAATTAGACGAAGGACTTTTGAAAAGTATAAAAACAAAGCGAGATTTATTTTACACTTAGGAGGTGATTTTGACTTTTCATACGAAAATTGTCAAGTTATACCGGGATGTATTTACAAAATAGACAGCAAATGCTATAATTTGATCATGAACTAGAGGAAAACGTTTTCTAGACGATTTCCTGAGAGAGGACGTGATAAGCGTGGATGAGGTACTGAAACGGCTTCGGGCACAGAATCCCGGAAGGACGATTCTGGAGGTCAGTGACCCTTCTTTCACCACCTATGGAAAGCTTCTGCCCTATGTCCAGACGCCTGAGATGAGGCGGTATCTGTACGAGCAGACCGAAATGCCTGAGACGGAGGATTATGTGCCCTGCTCAGAGGATCTCATGGCAATGGAGGAGGCGCTGCAGTTTACCCAGTTCGTCTACGGAGAGACGGCCTGCCAGGTGGGCTATTACAACGGATACCCCTCCAAACTCAACGCCTTGGAGTACCACAAGTGCAGTGAGGTTCTGGTGGAATTTGAGCCTTGTGTCCTGATTGTAGGCCACATCTGGGACATCAAGGAGGACCAAGTGGCGTCGGAGGATCTGAAGCTCTTCTATGTGCCTGCCGGCCTGTGCGTGGAGCTCTATGCAACCACTCTTCACTTTGCTCCCTGCATGGCAACCGAACGGGGTGTTCGCCAAGTGGTCTGTCAGACGGCCACTACCAATACACCCCTCCACCACCCGGAGCGTACCGATTCCAACGGAGAAAACAAATATCTCTATCAGCGCAATAAGTGGGTGCTGGCCCACCCGGAGGCAGCGGCTTCCTTTGACAGTCGGGTGATGTTTGGCATCACTGGGGAAAACATTTTCCTTGAACCGGTAAAGGACGTGCAGTAAAATATTACCTATACATTTGTTATAGGAGGTTTTCCCATGTCCAATATCAAAGAGGTAGCCAAAAAAGCGGGGGTCAGCATTTCTACCGTTTCCCGGGTTATGAATAACAGTAAGCGGGTGAGCCCGGAGCTGGCGGAAAAGGTACGGACTGTTGCCTACGAATTGGGATACAGTGCCAACAATGCCGCCCAGAGCCTGCGGGGCGCTCAGAGCAAGCGGATCGCCGTTATCATCACCTCTCTTTCCAGAACCTTTTTCACCACAGTGCTGGAAGGAATTAACAAGATCGCTGATGACTATGGCTACACAATCCTGCTGGCCGAGACCCACGACGATCTCACCAAGGAGATTGAGTTGGTCAACAATTTTGTTGCCCAGTGGGTGGATGGAATCATTCTGGCCTCCAGCGCCTATGGCAAGGACCGGTTTACGCAGAACTACATTGCAAGCCTGACCCGTCTGGAGAAAAAAGGACATCGTGTGCCGGTAGTAACGTTGGAATACGCCTTTGAGAACACGGATATCGGTGCCGTTGTCATTGACAGTGAGAAGGCTGCCTACGATGCGGTAACCTACCTGATCCAGAAGGTAGGGCGGCAGGACATCATCCATATCTCTTTGCCCAGCATGCACCTGATGGGACAGCAGCGTGTGGCGGGCTATATGCGTGCACTGCACGACTCCGGTATCCCGGTGCGCAGCGACTATATTTTCCAGGGAGATTACACCACTTACTCCGGATATCGGATCGTAAAGCTACTGATTCAGACGGGAAAGCGGTTTGACGCCATCTTCTGTGCAAACGACCAGATGGCAGTAGGAGCCATTCTGGCCTGCAACGAGTGCGGCGTCTCTATTCCCGACCAGGTGGCTATCGTGGGCAACGACGACATCTTCGCCGCCTCGTTGGTACGCCCCTCCCTCACCTCCATCCAGGTGCCGAAGTATGAGCTGGGTATGTCCGCCATGCTGCTGCTCCAGGGGATGCTGGAGGAGGAACGCTCCTACAAGCACCGCATTGTTACCCTGGAAACCCGTTTTGTGGAGCGGGGCTCCACACTGAAGGAATATCAGGAAGACCTGAAACATCTGGTCTGGTAGTGGAAGCTCAGATTCCCTGCAGACCGATTTCAGAAAAACGAGGGCGTTTCGGCGCCCGGTCTGAAACCAAGGAGGAAGCAAAATGAGCAAAGTCGAACGAAATTATCAGATTGCCAAGGAAATGTACGCTGAGATGGGTGTAGACACCGATGCCGTTTTGAAGAAACTGGATGAGGTGCCAATCTCGGTCCATTGTTGGCAGATTGACGATCTGCAGGGCTTTGAGTTCCCCAGCGCCGAGATGAGCGGCGGCATTGCCGCCTTCGGCGACGCCCCCGGCAAGCCCCGTAACCGTGAGGAGTTCATGGTCAACCTGAATCAGGCCCTGGACCTGATCCCCGGTCACACCAAGCTGGCCCTCCACTCCACCTACATGAACAAGCACGGCAAGAACATCGCCCGCAATGAGATCGGCCCCGAGGAGTTCGTGGAGTGGGTGGACTTCGCCAAGGAGCGGGGCATCGGCCTGGACTTCAATCCGACCTACTTCTCTCATCCCGACTATGACTCCAGCTCCACGCTGACCAACCCCGACGAGGGCATCCGCCGCTTCTGGATTGAGCACGGCATCGCCTGCCGCCGGATCGGCGACTACTTCGGTCGCGAGCTGGGCGAGAAGTGCATCACCAACCACTGGATCGGCGACGGCAACAAGGACATCACCGTGGATAAGCTCCGTCCCCGCCTGATCCTGAAGGATTCTCTGGATCAGATCTTTGCCGAGAAGCTGGAGCACAACATTGACTCCTGCGAGTCCAAGGTCTTTGGCCTGGGCAGCGAGTCCTATGTCCCCGGCTCTCACGAGTTCTACACCGAGTATGCCGCCCACACCGGCAACTGCATCGTCTGCATGGACGCCGGCCACTTCCATCCCACTGAGACCATCGGCCCCAAGTTCTCCAGCTATCTGGCCTTCGGCGATGAGATTATGCTCCATGTCTCCCGCCCTGTCCGCTGGGACTCCGACCATGTGGTCATCGTGGACGATCCTACCAAGGAGATCATGGAAGAGATCGCCACCTATAACGCTTATGACAAGGTGCACATCGGCACCGACTATTTCGACGCCTCCATCAACCGCATCGCCGCCACCGCCATCGGCGCCCGCAGCGCCCGTAAGGCACTTCTGCTGGCCATGCTCCGCCCCATCGATGAGCTGAAGAAGCTGGAGTATGAAGGCAACACCACCAAGCGCCTGGCTCTGATCGAGGAGCTGAAAACCATGCCCGCCGGCCTGGTCTGGGATTACTTCTGCGAGATGAAGGGCGTCCCCGGCAAGGAGTGGATCCGGAATCTGGCCACCCGCTAAACGGTAAGCATTGATCTCCGGACGCCCTGAGGGCGCCCGGAGGATCGGTAACATATTGAGGAGGCACTTATGGAACACAATATCATCATCCCCAACACTGACCTGAAAATCTCCCCCATGGGCCTGGGCACTGTGGATGCCGGCGTCCGCTGGGGCAAGGACGCGGCCAGCGCCGACTCCATGTTCGGCACCTTCACCGACCTGGGCGGCAACCTGATTGACTGCGCCCACGTCTATGCCGACTGGCAGATCGTGGACGGCCGCCAGGAGACCGCCCGCGCCGAGCGTGTCACCGGTGACTGGATGCAGCGCCAGGGCAACCGGGACAAGATCGTGCTGATGACCAAGGGCGGCCACCCCGTCTACACCCACCCCAGCATGGATCTGCACATCAACCGGGTCACCAAGGCCGACATGAGAGGCGACATCGAGGGCTCTCTGCGCATTCTGCGCACCGACTACATCGACATCTATTTCTATCACCGGGATGATCCCCGCATCCCCGTGGAGGAGATGGTGGAGACCATGCAGGACTTTATCCGCGAGGGCAAGATCCGCTATTTCGCCGTCTCCAACTGGTCCGCTGACCGTCAGAAGGCCGCCGACGCCTACTGCAAGAAGATGGGCTACCGGGGCATCGTGGCCGATCAGGCCCTGCTCAACCTGGGCGCCAAGTACATGAACCCCCTGGCGGACGACACCCTGGTCTATGTCAAGGGCGACCTGTATGACTACCACAAGGAGAACCGGAACAACCTTATGATGCCTTACATGGGCAACTGCTCCGGCTTCTTCCACATCTATGCCGCCAAGGGCGAGGAGGCCGTCAAGGGCCATCCCTATGCCACCGAGGGCAACCTGCGCATGGCCCGCCGTCTGCCTGAGCTGATGGAGAAGTACGGCTGCGCCGTGACCAATATCGTCCTGGGCTACTTTACCCAGGAAGCCTTCCCCTGCGTTCCTCTGTATGGTCCTCTGGATGAGGCTTCCATCGTGGAGGCCGCCAAGACCTTTGATATCCGGTTCGATCCCCAGGACTACGTGTTCTGATCCCCGCTTCGGGCACAACCGGCTATCCCTGAAGCTGTCTTTTGCGGCATAAGTCGTCTCAATCTTTGCCGCGAAAATACACCGTCTCAGAGCGCCGGCCTTCCCGCGCCCTGGGACGGTGAAAATAAAAGGAAAAAGGAGGAATTGCTCTATGGGTGCTCAAATTAATTTCTCTGACGTCATCCTGAAGTTGGAGAATATCAACAAGAGCTTCCCTGGCGTCAAGGCGCTGCAGAATATGCAGATCGAGCTGGCAAGAGGCGAGATGCATGCCGTCTGCGGCGAGAACGGTGCGGGCAAATCCACGCTGATGAAGGTCATCACCGGCGTGTACAAGGCCGATAGCGGCGATGTGTATCTTAATGGCGAGAAAGTGACCATTCGGGAGCCCAACGACGCCTACGGCAAAGGAATTGCCATCATCTTCCAGGAGACCAGCCTGTTCAAGGATCTGAACGTTCTGGAGAACATGTTCATGGGCCACGAGCCTGTGAAAAAGGTGGGCTTTGTCAAGAGCATCGATTACGCTGCCATGCGGAAGAAAGCCGATGAGATTTTTGACTTTCTGGGCATCTCCGGCCAGATCGATTATGATGCGAAAATTGATACTCTGGGCGTGGCAGCCAAGCAGATGGTGGAGATCGCCAAGGCGCTGACCTATGACGCCAAGGTGCTGATTTTCGACGAGCCCACTGCCGCTCTGACCAACAAAGGGGTGCGGGCGCTGTTTCGCACCATCGCCCGGCTGAAGGAGCAGGGCATCAGCATGCTCTACATCAGCCACCGTATGGAAGAAATTTTCGAGATCGCTGACCGGGTCACCGTCATCCGTGACGGCTCCTATGTCCGCACTGCCAAAATTGAGGACGTCACTGAGCAGCAGCTCATCGCCTGGATGGTGGGCCGCGAGATGAACGAGATGTATCCCAAGGCACAGGTGGAGATCGGCGACGCCATTTTGAAGGTGGAGCACCTGACCCGCTCCGGCGAGCAGGACGGCTTCCCCCTGGACGACATCTCCTTCGAGGTGCGTAAGGGAGAGATCTTCGGTGTGGCCGGACTGGCCGGCGCAGGCCGGACCGAGATGGCCGAGTGTCTGTCCGGTCTGAGAAAATACGACTCCGGCACGGTCACCCTGGAGGGCAAAGAGCTTCGCATCCGTCACTACCGTGACGCCATCGACCAGGGCTTCATCTATGTCTCTGAGGACCGGAAGAAGTACGGTCTGGTGGTTCCCATGTCCATTGAGGATAACCTGACCATGTCCATCCTCTACCGTCTGACCAAGCACAAGATCATCGACTTCGATGCAGAGGACCGGCTGGTGGACAAGTACATGGCTGATCTCCGGGTGAAGGCCCCCAACCGCGAGTTTGTGGTGGAGAACCTGTCCGGTGGCAACCAGCAGAAGGTGCTGGTGGCCAAGGCCCTGTGCGCGGAGCCCAAGATCCTGATCCTGGACGAGCCGACCCGGGGCGTGGACGTGGGCGCCAAGTCTGAGATCCACCGGATTGTTAGCACCTTGGCTCAGTCCGGACTGACCATCATTATGATCTCCTCTGATATGCCTGAGTTGCTGGGTATGTGCGACCGGCTCATGGTAGTCAAGGCGGGCAAGAAGACAGGCGAGCTGACCCGGGACGAGTTCTCTCAGGAGAAAGTCCTGAAGCTGGCGCTGTAAGAAAGGGAGGATAAGGCAATCATGAAGAAAAGAAACCCAATTGCCCAGTTCTTCTCCTCCCGAGAAGGCATTTTGGCAATCTTCGTCATTATCTGTTTTGTGGCGCTCTGCTTTGCCACCAATCTGGTGGGCAGCATGTACGTGTTCCTGCGCGACCTGTCCTATCTGATTGTAGGCGGCCTGGCCCTGATGATGGTCATCCTGCTGGGTGAGATCGACATCTCCTCCGGCACGGTGCTGGGCCTGATCGGCTTCTGCTCCTTCACCCTGGTGCAGATGGGCGTGCCTCTGGTTGTCTGCATTCTGGTGGGCATTCTGGTGGGTATGTTGAACTCCTTTGTGGTGGGCATTATCACCGTCCGCTTCCGGGTGCCCTCGATGATCGTCTCCCTGGCCATGGTGAAGCTGCACATCGGCCTGTTCTCCCTGCTCCCCAACGCGGGCTATGTCTCCAACATCAACCCTGAGGTTACCGCCATCGGCAACACCAAGGTGGGCTCTGTCCCGGTGATGCTGTTCGTCTCCCTGGCCCTGCTGGTGTTCTTCTGCTGGCTGATGAAGTATACCCCCTATGGCCGCAAGGTCTACGCCGTGGGCGGCAGCCGCGAGTCCGCCGTTCTGGCCGGCATCAACGCCGACCGGGTGACAATTAAGACCTTCCTGATCTCCGGCGCTCTGCTGGGCGTGACCGCCGTCATGTACTGGCTGCCTCGTACCCAGGTCCAGCCCTCCAGCTGCAACGGCATGGAGATGTTCTTCCTCCCCATCGCTGTGGTGGGCGGCATCAATATCGCAGGCGGTTCCGGTCGTCCCATCGGTATCCTGGTGGCCGGCGTCCTGATCGCACTGCTCCAGCGGGCCAGCTACCTGCTGGGTCTGGGCACTCAGTGGATGTACCTGAGCTACGGCATTATCGTCCTGGTGGCTGTGTACAGCATGTTTGTTGACATCCCCTTCCTGAACAAGAAGAAAAAGGCTGTGCCGGGAGGTGACTCCAATGCGTAAGAAATTCAAGCTGTCTTATGAGCTGGTCATGGTGCTGATTCTGGTCCTGATGATCGTGGGCT
This sequence comes from Candidatus Onthomonas sp., assembly GCA_051866795.1. GTDB lineage: Bacteria > Bacillota > Clostridia > Oscillospirales > Oscillospiraceae > Onthomonas. The sequence continues at coordinate 8,051 of JBJDXT010000034.1, forward strand.
TCGGCCTGCTGACCGACGGAGCATTCTTTAAGCCCAATATCATGATTGGCTGCACCGCCGACGTGGCCTACCTGGGCGTCCAGGCTATGGCTATGACCCTCATCATCCTCACCGCCGGCATCGACCTGTCCGTCAGCTATCAGATGGTCTGCTCCGCCATGGTCTGCGCCTGGACCTTTAACAAGCTGTCCGGCTCGATGGGCATGGGAACTGTCCCCGCCATCCTGATTGCCATTGTGGTCTGTATCCTTTCCGGCTTTGTATTCGGCGGAGTAAACGGCATCATCGCCGCCAAGACTCCCATCAACCCCTGGCTGATCACCATGTCCACCATGTATATCTTCCAGGCCATCAGCTGGTTCTTTGGCACCTCCTTCGCCTTTGCCGCCGGCAACCCTGTGGTTGATATCGGCAACCTGAAGCTGGGCGGCGTGGTTCCCACGCAGCTGATCGTACTGATCATCGCCTTCATCATCTTCTGGATTGTGGAGAAAAAGACCACCTTCGGACGTTATGTTCACGCCATCGGCTATAACGAGAACGCTGTCAAATACTCCGGTGTGGACACCAGCAAGGTCAAGTTCTGGATCTACACTCTGGGTGGACTGATGAGCTCTGTGGCCGCCCTGATGTATATGGGCAGAAGCTGGCAGGTAAACCAGGAGACTGGCATGAACATGAACATCGAGGTCATCGCCCTGGTCGTTCTGGGCGGCACCAGCACCGCCGGCGGCGTGGGCGGTGTGACCGGCTCCCTGCTGGCCTGCCTGATCATCGGCGTACTGAAGAAGGGCCTGGCTCTGATGGGCCTGCCCGGCACCGTCTACAACTTCGTGGTCGGCATCGTCCTCATCGGCTCCCTGATCCTCTTCGCCTACCTGGAGAAGCGGAAAAAGCTGGTCAGCCGGAAGATGGCGATCGAGAACATGGACGAGCAGAAGGTGGAAGCCTGAGCCTCTGCTCCTGTATTCCGGAATCCCTCTGTCATTGTAACCGGCGAAGCCGGCACAATAAAAATTTTTCATGGAGGTAAACAAAATGAAATCACTGAAGAAACTGCTTTCCCTGCTCCTGGCACTGACAATGGTCCTGTCCCTGGCCGCCTGCGGCGGCTCCGGCAGCGGCTCCAGCGGTGGCTCCACTTCTGATGGTGGAAAAGAGGATGCCGCTCAGAGCAACGCCGCTGAGAGCGGAGATGCCGCCGAGGCTCCTGCCGCCGGCAGCGTGAAGATTGCCTACATCCCTAAGGAGCGCAACGAGTCCTTCTGGCAGGCCGTTGAGGCCGGTGCACAGCAGGCTGCCGCTGATCTGGGCGCTGAGCTGATTATGTACGGTGACGCCGCCGGCGCCAACACCGCCGCCAACCAGTCCACCTATGTGGAGACCGCCACCGATCTGGGCGTTGACGCCATCGCCTTCGCCGCTCTGGACGCTGACTCCACTGACGCCGCCCTCCAGGCCGCTCAGGCTGCCGGCATCGCCGTTGTCGGCTTCGACTCTGACCCCGGCGAAGAGGCCCGTGACTGGTTTGTGAACCAGGTTGACCCCGCTGAGCTGGCCGTCATCCTGCTGGACGACCTGGTGGAGAACATTGGCGACAAGTACTCCGCTGACAGCCCCGCTGTTGTCTATCTGGTTTCCACCAACCTGACCACCCCCAACCAGAACACTTGGATTGAGCACATCAAGGCTGCTTACTACACCGACTACGAGATCGCCATGACCGACACCGGCGCCATCGATTTCGACACCTGCAAGAACAATACCCGCAGCAACACCTACACCGTCAACGAGAAGTACGCCATGCTGGACGTGAAGGTCAATCCTGACAGCGAGATCATCTATGCCGGCGACGGCGACGGCCTGACCGAGATCGAGGCCACTCTGTCCGCCCATCCTGAGATCAACGCTCTGATCTCCCTGACCACCAACGTCATCGCCTCCTGCGCCACCGCCATTGAGAGCTGCGGCCTGTCCGACAGCTGCATCTTCAACGGCATCGCCACCCCCACCGACTCCAAGGCCTATCTGGAGAGCGGCATGATGACCACCGTCGTCCTGTGGCAGGCCTATGACCTGGGCTATCTGGCCGTGAACGTCGCCTATGCCGCTGCCACCGGTGAGCTGGAGCAGGGCGCCACTGAGTTCGTCTCCGGTCTGTCCGGCCAGACTCAGGTTGAGGGCATCTCCACCTATCCTGACAGCCACAAGGTGGACGGCGTCACCGTCTACCTGGGCGGCCCCGCTACCTTCCATCTGGACACCATCGACTGCTGGAAGAACTGAGTTCGGGTTTCCTCCTATTCCCTTCCTTTTTCCCATGGCGGGGGGAAGCGCTCCGGCGCTTCCCCTTGCCGCATTTCCGAAAAAACTCTGACGGAGGACAAAGCTATGAAATATTTGATGGGAATTGATAACGGCGGCACCTTCTCTAAGGCGGCCCTCTTTGATGAAAACGGAAAGCAGATTGCCAAGGCCAGCGTGCCTACTGTCACTATTACTCCAAAGCCTGGCTATACGGAGCGTGACATGGATGAGCTTTGGCGGGTCAACGCCGAAGCGGTCCGTAAGACGATTGAAAAGAGCGGCATCGATCCCCGGCTCATTGCCGGCGTCTCCTTCTCCGGACACGGCAAGGGCCTCTATCTGGTAGGGGAGGACGGCACTGCGCCCTACAACGGCATCCTCTCCACTGATGCCCGGGCCTGGGCCTACCCCAAGCAGTGGCTGTCCGACGGCACGGCGGAAAAAGTCTATGAAAAGACCTTCCAGACCATCCTGGCCTGCCAGCCGGTGAGCATCCTGGCCTGGTTCCGGGACAACATGCCCGAGGTGCTGGACAAAACCAAGTATATCTTCGCCGTGAAGGATTACATCCGCTACAAGCTCACCGGCGAGGCCTATGGCGAGTATACCGACTTCTCCGGCGGAAACTTGGTGAACCTGACCACCAAGTCCTATGATCGGGAGCTGCTGGGCTATTTCGGCCTGGAGAGCGTGTATGACAAGCTGCCTCCTCTGCGTTACGCCTCCGACATTTGCGGCTATATCACCGAAGAGGCCAGCCGGGAGACCGGTCTGCCTGTGGGTATCCCGGTGGCCGCCGGTATGTTCGACGTAAACGCCTGCGGCATTGCCTCCGGCCTGATCAGTGAGAACGAGATGTGCATGGTGGCAGGCACCTGGAGCATCAACGAGTACATCCGCAAGAGCCCGGTGACCAACGGCACTGTGGATCTGAACTCTATGTTCTGCATGAAGGACTACTACCTGGTAGAGGAGAGCAGTCCCACTTCCGCCGGCAATATGGAGTGGTTTATCCGCAATCTTCTGAGCTATGAGAAGGCGGAGCTGGAGGCTGAGGGGAAGTCCATCTACGACCTGACCAACGAGTGGGTGGCCTCCATCGAGCCCCAGGACTGCAATGTAATCTTTCTGCCCTTCCTGAACGGCTCCAACGAGAATCCCCTGGCCAAGGGCACCTTTGTGGGCCTGACCGCCTTCCACAATAAGAAGTATATGCTTCGGGCGGTCTACGAGGGAATCGTGTTCAGCCATCTGACTCATGTGAAAAAGCTGCTCCGGAACCGGGAGAAGCCGGCCAGCATCCGTCTCTCCGGCGGCGCCGCCAATTCTCCGGTCTGGGTCCAGATTTTTGCCGATGCCCTCCAGATTCCCGTGGATACCATCGGAGACAAGGAGCTGGGCGCCCAGGGAGCCGCCATCGCCGCTGGTATTGCCGCAGGCATCTACCAGGACTATGCTGAGGCGGTGCAGCGTACCGTCCAGATCACCGGCACAGTATATCCCCGCCCTGAGTACAAGGAAGTGTATGAAGAGAAATACGCAACCTACCGCCGGGTGGTGGACAGCCTGAACGACGCTTGGGATCGGTTTGAAAACTGATTGATTGCGGCCTGATGCGCATTCTTTACGGCTCTGGATTAGCCCGATGAAGGTGTGCAGAACGAACAGCCCAATTCGGACTTGCGCCGAATTGGGCTTTACATTGCT
>JBJDXT010000035.1:0-11976 GCA_051866795.1 Candidatus Onthomonas sp.
AAGCTCATCTCAAAGGAGGAACTTCAAATGAAGACCATCGAAAAGCTCAGCGAGCTGCTCCAGGAGTACTACGACAGCTTCCACACCGAGCCCCGCAGCTAAACCGATTCCCACCCATCTGCCGCCTCTCTCAGAAAGGAGATTCTCACTATGAAGACCATTAAAAAGCTCAGCGAGCTGCTTCAGGAATACTACGACAGCTTCCACACCGAGCCCCGTAGCTAAACCGTTTCCCACCCATCTACCGCCTCTCTCAGAAAGGAGATTATCGCTATGAAGACCATTGAAAAGCTCAGCGAGCTGCTTCAGGAATACTACGACAGCTTCCATACCGAGCCCCGCAGCTGATCCCAGTCCCCTTCCATCCTTGATCACAGCAGAAAGGAGGTCTCTTCCATGAAGGCCATGGAAAAAATCAGCGAGCTGCTCCAGGAGTATTACGACAGCTTCCGCTCTGAACCCCACAGCTAAACCGATTCCAGCTTGACCCGACCCATCTTAGTCCGCTGGAAGTCAGGAGGTGAACGGTATGAAGATGACAAGGCAGCAGTCCAGCGAGAGATTGAGTGAGTTCTATGTGAGCTTCGACATGGAGTATCACAGCTGACCGATCCCCCAATCCCGCCGGCCCGGCATCGGCGAGACGCCGGCGTACACAATCTGAACATTGGATGGTTATTTGCAGATGAGACAAAAACAGAACAACCGACTTTGCTTCCCTCTGGAAGCCGCCCCAGGCATTCGAAAAACCCGGTAAGACAGCACAGTGTGCCAGTGTCTTGCCGGGTTTTGTTCTGCCGTTTTCCCTGACCTTGCAATCTTCGCCCCTTCGTGCTACACTGCGGGTAGAAACAAATGGCTGAAGGCCAGCTTTTCTCTGTATTGGAGGAGGATTTGATATGTCTGATCTGATAAATGAAATACTTACCCGCCGCAGCGTCCGCAAATACAAGCCGGACATGGTACCCCAGGAGATTCTGGAGCAGATTGTAGAGGCCGGCACCTACGCCGCCACCGGCATGGGCCGGCAGTCTCCGATTATTCTCGCGGTGACCAACCGGGAGCTGAGAGACCGGCTCTCCCGGATGAACGCCCAAATCATGGGTGCCGGGGACAAGGACCCCTTCTACGGCGCCCCTGTGGTGCTGGTGGTGCTGGCGGACAAGAGCCGCCCCACCCACGTCTATGACGGCAGCCTGGTCATGGGCAACCTGATGCTGGCCGCCCACCACTTCGGCCTGGGCAGCTGCTGGATTCACCGGGCCAGGGAGGAGTTTGCGTCCGAGGAGGGCAAGGAGATCCTCCGCGCTCTGGGCATTGAGGGCGACTACGAGGGCATCGGCCACTGCGTCCTGGGCTACGCCGACGGCCCCCTGCCCCAAGCGGCGCCCCGGAAGGATAACTACGTCTATTACGTCAAGTAAGGGTTTTTCTGCGTAAAACAGATCAGCGGCGGCATTGCCTGTTTGAGCAATGCCGCCGCTGTGCGTTTTTACAGCGCGTCCACAAACCGCAGGAAGGCCGCCTTGCCCTCCGGGGTGTGCTTGTAGACCCCCGCGTCCTCCAGAACGCCGGCGAACACCTTGCCCACCTCCAGCCGGAGAATGTCGGCACAGTTGTCCCCGTTCAGCTCGGGATGGCCCGCCAGCACCGTATCCCGCACCCAGGGGGCGTGGGAGGCGGTCTTGGGATCGGCCTCCAGGTCCTTGCCGCTCACGATGCAGTCCTCCAGCAGGGCCAGTTCCTCCTTCAGCCGGGCGGGGAGCACCGCCAGGCCCATGACCTCGATGAGACCGATGTTCTCCTTCTTGATGTGGTGCTTCTCCTGATGGGGATGGAAGATGCCCAGGGGATATTCCCCGGTGGTGCGGTTGTTGCGCAGCACCAGATCCATCTCGTAGTCCCCTCCCCGTCTCCGGCAGATAGGCGTGATGGTGTTGTGGGGGGCGTCCGTCTCGGCCAGAATATCTGCCGCCGGGTCGGAATAGCCCCGCCAGACCTTGAGAATGTGCTCCGAGCAGTCGGCAATCCGGGTCTTGTCCGCTCCGCGGAGGCGGATGACCGACATGGGCCACTTGACGATGCCGGCGGTCAGATCCTCATAGCCGGGAATGGTGATCTCTGACTCCAACGGGGCCTTGGCCATGGCGAAGGTGTAGTTGCCGCCCTGATAGTGGTCATGGCTCAGGACGCTGCCGCCCACGATGGGCAGGTCGGCGTTGGAGCCGATGAAGTAGTGGGGGAAGATAGTCACAAACTCCAGCAGATGGTCAAAGCACTTGCGGTCGATGGCCATGGGGATGTGGAGCTTGTTAAAGACGATGCAGTGCTCGTTATAGTAGACATAGGGGGAGTACTGGAGGCAGTAGTCCTGCCCCGCCAGCTCCAGAGGGATAATCCGGTGATTCTGCCGGGCGGGATGGTCCAGCCGGCCGGCATAGCCCTCATTCTCCGCGCAGAGCAGGCACTTGGGGTACTTCACCGATACCGCCTTGCCGGCGGCGGCGATGGCCCTTGGGTCCTTCTCCGGCTTGGAGAGGTTGATGGTGATGTCCAATGTGCCGTACTCCGTCTCCGCCAGCCACTTCACGTCCTTGGCGATCCGGTCCCGGCGGATGTAGTTTGTGTCCCCGGAGAAGGCGTAGTACCAGTCGGTGGCCTCCTTGGGGTCGCTGTCGTACTTGCTCCAAAAGGTCTTTGCCACCTGAGATGGCCGGGGGGTGAGCAGGCCCATCAGCTTGGTGTCAAACAGGTCGGTGAAGGAGGGGGTGTCGCCCTGAATCACACCGTGCTCATAGGCGTACCGGTTGAGGACGTCCAGAATCTCCTGAATGGGGGGCAGCTCTCCCTCCACAGACACCAAGCCCTGGAAGCCCTCCATGCCCAGCGCCTCCAGCAGCAGGTTGGAGGCCCAGATCCGGTCCCCTTCCTCGATCCAGCCCTTGCGGACGGCGTATTCGATCAGCTGAGAAATCGCAAGCTCCATCGTATTTCCTCCTCTCGGTCAGTCCATCAAGACGGCGCCGCCCACCGGGCGGATGGTCAGCACCTGGCAGGCGCCCTGACCCAGCAGGGCATCCATGCCGGTGCGGAACTGCTCCAGCAGATCCACCGGCACAAAGGCCTGGATGGTGCCGGCAAAGCCGCCGCCGTGGACCCGGAAGGCACCTCTGCCGCCCAGCAGGTGCTGGGCCATGGCCAGAGCTACCGCCACCGGCTGCTCCTTGGGGTCCCGATAGGTGGCGATATTCTGCAGATACATGTAGGAGGACTGGCCGGACTGGGTGACCAGCTTCAGGAAGGCGTCAAAGTCGCCCTCCTCCAGAGCCTGCACCTGCCGTTCCACCCGCTCCACATCGGAGAAGTAGTGGATGGCTCGGAGAACCGCCCTGTCCCCCAGCCGCTCCCGCAGCCGGGGCAACTCGGCGTAGAAGTCCTCCGGCTGTACCTGGCTGAGCACCTCTTTGCCCATGAGTCCGGCCACCGCCTTCATCTCCTGAGGAATGGCGCCGTAGTCGGCGGTCAGGTCGGCGTGGTCAGCGCCGGTGTCCACAATGCACAGGGCGTGGCCCGCCTCGGCAAAGTCAAAGTGCACCTGACGGTAGACGGGATTGCTCTCGTCGGCAAAGTCGATGGCCACAATGCCGCCCAGGGCGCAGGCCATCTGATCCATCAGGCCGGAGGGCTTGCCGAAATAGACGTTCTCGGCGTACTGGCCCATCATGGCGATCTGAGCCAGAGACAGCTCGTCCCGGCAGAAGAGGTGGTTTACCATAACTCCCACCAGCACCTCGTAGCAGGCGGAGGAGGACAGGCCGGAGCCGCCGGGCACGTCGGAGCGGAGGTAGGCGTCAAAGCCGGAGACAGTGTAGCCCAGCTGGGCCGCCCGGGCCAGAATGCCCCGGATGAGGGAGAGGGTGGTGTTCTCCTCAGCGTCCACCTTTTCCAGCCGGCCCACCTCCACCTGAGCCATGCCGTAGCCCTCGGAATAGAGCCGGGCCACCCCAAGATCGTTGGGGGCCACGCAGGCCACGGCGTCCAGATCCACGCTGGCGGCCAGCACCTTGCCCCGCTGGTGGTCGGTGTGATTGCCTCCCACCTCAGTGCGGCCGGCGGCAGTGCAGAGGAACACCTGGGTATCCTCCCCAGGCATAAAGGTTCTTTGGAAGCCCTCCAGAATCTCCTCCAGACGGCAGCAGACCTCCCCCAACGCGTCCTCCGGCTTACAGTACACCCGGGACAGGGCCTGACGGCATTCCTGGGTCAGCATTTTCTCCTTCATCTGCTTGATGGTAGACATGAGACACACCTCTTTCTGATCATTCCGCAGCTGGTTTCATTGCGAAAATCAGTTGCGCACTTTCCTTTGGTCGAGCCTATCATAGCACCGCCAGCGGCCGGGTGCAACCTGTATTTTGGGAGAGATTTGCCCTCCATTTTTGTCAGTTTTCCACAAATCCGATGTTCAGTCGCCCATATAGTTGCGCAAAGTTGCGCTCCAACCGGCTCACACGCCGGTGAAGGAGAATACGAACCGCCGGGGCAGACGGCTGTCCAGCCGGTACTCCTCCAGGGGCAGGGCGCCCCAGCTGTTGTCTCCTCCCACCCCCATCCGGGCCAGGGCAGGCCGGATGACAGTGCGGCAGACGGGGGGCAGCTCCTCGTGATGGGCAGCCTCCTCCAGCTGGAAGGGAGTGTAGGGCAGGGCGGAGCACTCCATGCCAGCGCTCCGCAGCTCCAGTCCCCGGCCCTGGCGGTCGGTGACGCGAAGCCAGCGGACACCGGTATGGCTGCCGCTCTCCTGGGGGCGGGGATAGGGGGTGAGCTGCGCCTGTACCGTGCTCTCCCAGATCCCCAGCCGGGCCCCCTGGTCCCGATCCCAATAGCACTCGGCGGGGCCGTTGCCGTACCAGGTGAGCCGGTCATAGCGGGCGTCCGTCTGAAGCAGCACGCCCAGCTCGGGCAGCATGGGCAAGCCCTCCGCCCCCGGCCAGTCCAGCGCCACCTCCACCTCGCCCCAGGGGTGGACGGTATAGGTGATTCCGCACTCCGCCGCCGGGGTGGTGGGCAGCTGCCAGCGGGTGGGAAAGATCAGGTCGCCGTTTTCCAGCCGCCAACCGTCCCGCTCCATCTGGCTGACCCCCCGGCAATACTGGGAGGCCAGCTTCCACTGGCCCAGCCGGGCCGGCATCTGCCAGCCCAGGTCGTTGTCAGTGGGCGCCCGCCAGAAGTTGGGCCGCAGCGGTTCTTTCAGCAGCTCCTCTCCCCCGTACCGATAGGAGATCAGCGCTCCATCCGTCAGCCGGAAGAGAAGTGAAAAATTGTCGCCCCGGACGCCCAGGTGGAAGCCCCCGGGAATCACAGTGAGCGGGCCGCACTGGGGCTGTTTTGTCTCCCCTTCGATCTTCCAGACCCCCTGGCCATAGGCCACCTCATGGCCCCGGCCTGCCCATGGGGTATCCTCCCGCAGATGGAAGGAGAGCGTGGCCCCATACTCCCCCGGCTCGCGGGCCTCCGGCAGGGGCAGCGATATTGTTTTTCTCGTCTCCGGCGGGACGGAAATGGTCAGCCCGGTGCGCCAAATCTCCCGTCCATCCCGGGCTAGGGTGATCCTTGCGTCATAGGCCCCGGTGTCGGTAAAGAGATTTTTATTCCAGATCAGGGCTCTGTCCTGATCCAGTGTAATCCGAATGCCCTGATAGTTGTATTTGACCTCCTGCAGCTTGGGCGTCTCGGTGCCGTCTCCCAGGCAGAGGCCGTCGCCGCTGAAATTGCCGTCGGTGGGCCGGTCGTCAAAGTCCCCGCCGTAGGCCAGGGTCTCCCGGCCAAACCGGTCCCGCACCCGAAGCGTCTGGTCAATCCAGTCCCAGAGGAAGCCCCCCTGATACCGGGGCTCCTCCTCGGCAAGCTGGGCATACTTGTGCATGCCGCCGCAGGAGTTGCCCATAGCGTGGCTGTACTCGCAGCAGAGGAAGGGCTTTTCCGGGTACTCTGCCAGAAAATCCCGGATGCCCTGGGCGGAGGTATACATCTGGCTCTCCATATCCGAGGTGTCCGGATAGCTCCGGTCGTGGAAGATGCCCTCGTAGTGGACCAACCGGGTGGGATCCAACGACCGGAACCTCTGGCTCATCTCCCAGATCACCTTGCCGCCGTAGGATTCGTTGCCGCAGGACCAGATCAGGATGGATGGGTGGTTCTTCTCCCCCTGATAGGTGTGCTCCACCCGGTCCAGTAGCAGGGGCAGCCAGGCCATATCGTCCTTGGGCAGGGGCGGCTCCAGCCCCTGGAGGTTCTGCCGGCAGTGCTCCCAGGTGCCGTGGCTCTCCAGATTATTCTCCGCAATCACATAGAGGCCCAGCTCGTCGCACAGCTCGTAGACCAGGCTGGAGTTGGTGTAATGGCTGGTGCGCAGGGCGTTGATGTTGTTCCGCTTCATGGTCACGAGGTCCCGGCGGATCTCCTCAGGCCGGACTGCCCGCCCATGATCGCAGCTGAAGTCGTGGCGGTTGACCCCGTTGAAGACAATCCGCCTGCCGTTGAGCAGCATCAGCCCGTTCTTCAGCTCAAACCGGCGGAAGCCCACCCGCTGGGGCACCACCTCCACCGTCTCCCCTGCCCCGTTTTTCAGGATCAGCGTCAGGTCATAGAGGTTGGGCTGCTCCGCCGACCAGAGGGCGGGGTGCTGCATGGGATGCTCCAGCGTCAGCGTGTCCCCGCTGCCGGAAAAGTCCTCCCGCCAGACCGTCTCTCCCCGGAAGGAGAGGATCGCCGTCCCCTGCCAGTCTCCCGCCGTCTCCAGACGGGCAGTGCAGCGGAGCAGGCCGGAGGCACAGTCCTCCTCCAGCAGCCCTTCCACCTTCAAATCCTGAACATGGACCTCCGGCAGGGCGTAGAGCCAGACGTCCCGGTAGATGCCGGAAAAGCGGAAGAAATCCTGATCCTCCATCCAGCTCCCCCGGCACCACTGCCAGACCTGCACCGCCAGCTTGTTCTCCCCAGGCTGCAGATACTCGGTCAGCTCAAAGTCGTGTGCCCCGAAGCTGTCGGCGGAAAAGCCCACATATTGTCCGTTCAGCCACAGGGCAAAACAGCTCTCCACCCCCTGGAAGGAGATGCAGATCCGCCTCCCCGCCATCCGCTCCGGCAGCCGGAAGCAGTTGACATAACTTCCAACCGGGTTATACTCCTCCGGCAGGCCGCCCCAGGGCACCTGCTGGCAGCCGTCCCAGGGATAGGCCACATTGACATACTGGGGCCTGCCGTAGCCCTGAAGCTGAATATGGCCGGGCACCCGAATCTGCGCCCAGCCATGGCAGTCCCGCTCCGCCGCCCAGAACTCCGGCACCGTCCCCGCCTGATTCCGGGCATAGTGAAAGCGCCACAGGCCGTTCAGGCTGTGTACCAGGGAGCTCTCTCCCCGCTCCAGCTCCGCGGAACTGGCGTAGAAGCGGTGCCGGGAGTGGGCGGGAAGGCGGTTCTCCCCGAAAAAGGACAGGTCTCTCAGCTTTTCATAGGAAAAGGTCATACAATTCTCCTTCCTGACGTCATTTTTCCGATGATTTCATGTTTCGGGAGAACGGCCATATGTGCCGGACACAGAAAAGCAGCCCGCGCAAACAGACTCTGCGCAGACTGTTTTTCTGCCGGTCAACCCTCCCCGCGCTCCGACTCCAGTGTCATCAGGGCGATAAACCGTCCGTTTTCCACCCGGGTCTCCAAGCTTCCGTGATGCTGCCGGGCAATCTTCCGGAGAATGTCCAGTCCAAGGCCGTGGTTTTCCCGGTCCGCCTTGCTGGTCTTGCCGGCATGCAAAGCGTCCGGGGCGCAGGGGTTTTCCACCTGCACGAGGTAAAAGCCCTTCTGCTGGGCGGCCTGGACCGCAATCGTTCCTCCAGTCTGGCCGCTGCGGCGGCTGCCCTCAATGGCGTTGTCCAGCAGGTTGGCAAACAGGCTGGTCAGCTCGGTCTCTGACAGGCGCCACTGACCCACACTGGCGCGGATCTCCATTTCAAAGCCCGCTGTCCGGGCCTCCTCGCTCTTAATGGCCAGCAGGGCGTTGACAATGGGGTTTTCACAATAGCTGATCTGCCGGGTCTGGTCCAGATGCTCCTCCAGCTCTCCCAGCAGACGCACCGCCCGGGCCGGATCCCGCTCGGCCACGGCATAGGCCACCTGAAGCTGGTTCCGGAAATCGTGGCGAAAGGCGGACATCTGGGCGGCGCTGGCCTGCGCCAGCTGATAATACCGGTAGTCCATGTCCTGCCGCAGCTTGAGCTGTTCCAGCTCCCGCTTGCTGTCCATGGCCTCCACCGCCCCGTCCAGCGTGCGGTAGACAAAATAAAGGGCAGTGACAGACAGCAGGATGGTGCCTGCCGTGTAAAACAGGAAGTACTCCTTCAGCGCGTCAGAGCAAAAGAACATCATGCCCGCCAGCAGCGCGTCCTGAGACGCGGTGAGCAGCAGCAGCATCCAGATCATCCGTCCCCGGACGCTTCGCTCAATGCGCTGATAAAAGGCCAGGAAAATGCTGCCGAGGCCCATAAAGTTGATGTTGAACAATACAGCGCCGTACAATTTGGTCTCGCTTCCCTCGACAAATACACTTGCGACAACACGCTCTGCCACAGCAGCGTCACGCAGCATCTGCACCCCCACAGCCATGACTGCGGAGAGAATGTCGGCAAAAATCATAGCGATGAGCAGATATAGAAGCAGCTCCAATTTCCGCTGTCTGGTATCGGAAAACATCAGCCAGATCGCCAGAAAATAGCACAGGAAAAACAGCACTCCGCGAATCGGCATAACCCAAGGCATATCCCAAATCCGGATAAAGGGCAAGGCGGCCAGTATCTCTCCGGCGAAGACCACCAGAAACACCTTCCAGCGGGCATACTTCAAATTTGGCGCCCCCGCCAGAAACATGGCAAACTCAATCTCCTGTAAGGCGTAAATATACCACTGCATCTGCAGCGTACTCATGCTTTTCTCCCTCTCTTTTCCGGCTCAGCCCTGTGCCTCCTCCCCGTCTGCTTCCTCCGGAGCGTCCTGCTGATTCTGATCCGTCCCGCCCTCCGGGATGTTCTCATCTGCAATCTGTTCCGGCTCCGCCGGCTGGGCGGAGGCCAGATCGGTGGCGGTATACTCCTGCTGCCGGCTCAACTGGGCGTTCATCCGGTCGGGATTGTTCCAGGCGACATACATCGTATTGGAGATGGCGTAATCCTCCCAGTTCTCCCCTGCCAGCTGCGCCGGGGCGGCGATCAGCGTGCCCTGAGCCAGCGTATCCCGGTAGGGGGAGAAATCCCAGTCGGGAATGCTGGCGCCCCAGTCCTCTCCCAGTCCGTTCATGGCGGGCTGGGCCAGATTGGCTGCGGACTGGGCTTTCTGCCCCTCCTCGCCGCACAGAGTGGTCAGCAGGCTGTAGGCGGCGGCCCCGTCGACGCTCTTGGCAGAGATGGCCCAGCCAGTGCCCTGAATCAGGGAGAGCCGCTCCCCCTCACCGCAGTCGCCGCTGCCGTCCCGGTCACAGTAGGGTAGCAGGGTGCAGGCCCAGTTGGACGCCCCCGGCGCTTCAATCAGCTCCAGCGCCTCCGCACTGGACTGGAGCACCATGGCCACATGGCCCCCAGCAAAGAGCTGCTCCACCCCCTGCTGGGCCATAGTGGGCTGGCTGGGCATGCAGTCCCGGATCAGCCGGGCCAGCAGCTCCATGGCCTGGCCAGTGGTCTCCTCCCCCCAGCCGCTGATCCTGTTCCCGTTTTCGTCTGTCTCCACCAGAAAGCCGCCGTAGGCATAGACCAGATTGTACCAGCCGTCCGCCGTGTCGTTCTCGCTGATGGCCAGGCCAAAGCTGCCGTTGTGCCGGTTGGTCAGCTTCTGTGCATTGATGTACAGCGTCTCCCAGGTCCAGGTCTCGTCCGGATAGGCCAGACCCATGCTGTCAAAAATCGACTTGTTATACCACAGGGCGGTCACCGAGCTGTCCTTGGGCAGCGCGTAGGTCTTGCCCCCGCTCTGAAATGTGCCCAGCAAAGCGTTGTTATAATCCTTCAAGCGGATGGCACGGTTCTCCTCGAGATACTCATCCAGAGAACGCAGGGTTCCATTTGCAATATACTGCTGGACATGGCTGCTGTCCACCCAGAAAAGATCAGGCTGCGGCCCCCGCTCCAGCTCTGACCAGTAGGTATCCCGGTTCTTGACCGTAAATTCCACCTCGATATGCTTCTCCTCCGACCAGGGCTGGGCCAGACTCTCCCAGAGCTCCTTCTGATTCTCGTCCCAAATCCAGACGGTGAGCTTTTCGGTGGAAAAATTCTCTCCGCCGCCGCAGCCGGCCAGTCCCAGCACCATCAGCAGTGCCAGCAGCCCGGCCAGCCAGTTTTTCCGTTTCATATGCCGTTCCTCCCGCTTCATTGCTATGGCAGTTTTCTGCCCAAACTTCTGTCACCATTTTACAATAAGAGGGCGAAGCTGTAAACAGGAAAGTCGTTTCCCTACTGGGGCCGCTTCGCTAAAAAATCCCCCTGATACGGCAGTTTTCCTGTCGTGTCAGGGGGATCTGGTCTGCTGTCGGTTCTATACGCGAATCGTCTGCGGCAGGCGCCCCAAGGACTTACTTTTCCTCGTAGAGCTCAATAATTGCGTCATCCTGGATGACAAAGGCGAGCCGGACATTGTCCCCCAGCGCCTCCGGGCCAAAGATGACCTGCTGGGCCTGCCGGATGTAGGGATCCATATCGTCCACCTTGTAGGCGACGTGGGGCTGCTTGGAGAGGATCTCCGGGAACCGGGTTCCCTCCTCAAACTTCAGGTACTCGATCTTGTAATCGTACTCATCCACGCTCTCGTTGACCCAGAAGCGGCCCCACTCATTGTAGACCATGTTGGGCTTTTTGTTGAGCACAGGGATACCAATGTGCATATACTCCGCTGCCATAGCAAACCCTCCCGTTTCGTTATTTGGACGCCAGCTCCCGATAGAACTGGTAGGCCTCTTTATCCGTAAACTTCTCGTGCACGATCTTGGCGACTGCCTGACACATGGCGGCCGGGTGCTCGCTCTGGAAGATGTTGCGGCCCATGTCTACGCCCCGGGCACCGTCCGAGATGGCCCGGTAAGCCATGGTCAGCGCCTGGTCCTCCGGCAGCTTTTTGCCTCCGGCGATGACGATGGGCACCGGGCAGGCAGCGGCCACCTTCTCAAAGTCTTCGCAGTAGTAGGTCTTGACAAAGGACGCGCCCAGCTCGGCCAGCATACGGGTGGCCAGCAGGAAATACTGGGTGGTGCGGGCCATCTCCTTGCCCACGGCGGTGACACCCAGGACGGGAATGCCGTAGCGCTCTCCGTCGTCCACTGCCCGGCAGAGGGTCTCCAGGGACCGGGCCTCCCCCGCGCCGCCGATAAAGCACTGCATGGCCACCGCCGAGGCGTTCATACGGATGGCGGCCTCCATGTCGGCGCCCAGGCCGTTGCCGGTGCTCAGGTCCTCCTTGAGGACGCTGGCGTCGTAGGTGGCCCGGAGGCAGATGGGGTTGCTCACCGTGGGCGGGATGCAGGAGCGGATGGCGCCCCGGGTGCCCATGAGCACGTCGGCGTACTGGCACAGGGGGGTTATGGTCACGTCGATCCGCTCCAGCCCGGCGGTGGAGCCCATAATATAGCCGTGGTCAAAGGCCAGCATCACCGTGTTGCCGCTCTTGGGATTGAACAGCCGGGACAGCCGGTTCTTTGCGCCCCAGTCCCCGTGGCCCAGGCCCTTGGCGAAAAAGCCCTGCTCCGGGACGGGAACGTCAAAATGGTAATCCTTCGATACCTTGTTTCCGATTGCGTCCGCCATAGCGCTTACTCCTTACTGTAGGCGGGGGTGTGGACCGGCGTATTCCACAGGCGGAGAGTCTCGTCGTCCCACTTGGCAATGTTCATCTGGAAGCCGCCGGCCTCCTGAACGGTGAGGATCTCGCCCACCATGG
>JBJDXT010000036.1:0-11839 GCA_051866795.1 Candidatus Onthomonas sp.
GCTGGTCCCCGCCTCTCCCCAGTATATCCTGACCAAATGGGGTGTGGGCTACTACTTCAAAGGAGAAGAGCGGCCAGAACGCCCTGGGAGGTGACCGCCTTGGCCGACCCTCGCCCCGGACAGGCCCGGGTACCTCTCCGGCACAGCCTGCAGACCAAATTTGCCGCCAGCTATTTTCTCATCATTCTGGCAGTGCTCATTGTCCTCAACACCTATCCCCTGATCGCCTCCCAGGAGCTGGTCTTCCAGAGTAAGCAGACCGCCCTGCAGAACGAAGCGTCTGTGCTGGCCTCCAACCTCTCCGGTCTGGAAATGCTCACCGGCGAGGGCGTAGAGCATATTATGGCCCTGCTTCAGGAGCGGGGCCTTAACCGTACGCTGGTCACTGACCCTTCCGGCCTGATCCTCTATGACAGCGCCACAGGAGCGGAAAATCAGGAGGGGCAGTACGCCCTTTTTCAGGAGATTGTCCTGGCCCTGGAGGGTCAGGACGTGTTTCAGTCCGCCTTTCATGACGGGGTATTCCGCTCGGGAGCTGCCTGCCCGGTGGTCTGCCGCAATGTGACCATCGGCGCCGTCTATCTCTATCAGTACGACAGCCAGCAGGGTCTGGTGCTGTTGGGCCTGCAGGACAACCTGATGCGCATCTCCATTGTGGTCTGTGCCGCCGCCCTGCTGCTGAGCGTGGTGCTCTCCGGCACCATGACCCGGCGTATCAGCGGCCTGCTCTCCGCCATTCAGATTCTCCGGAAGGGCGAGTATTCCCACCGGCTCACCGTCCGGGGCCACGACGAGCTGGCTCAGTTGGCGGAGGAGTACAACCAGTTAACCCAGCGGCTCCAGGCCACCGACGAGGTCCGCCGGCGCTTTGTCTCCGACGCCTCCCATGAGCTGAAAACCCCGCTGGCCAGTATCCGTCTGCTCACCGACTCCATTCTTCAGAGTGAGGACATGGACGCGGAGACCATGCGGGATTTTGTCTCAGACATCGGGGAGGAAGCCGCTCGGCTGAACCGGATCACAGAGAAGCTGCTCTCCCTCACCCGGCTGGACAGCCGCCGCACAGCGCAGCGGGAGCGGGTGGATCTCCGGCAGCCGGTAGAAAAGGCACTGAAAATGCTGACTCCTCTGGCCCAGAGCCGGGGCATCTCTTTTGAAACGGACTTCCAGCCCGATTGTGTCATTTTGGCCACCGAAGACGACCTTTATCAGGTGGTTTTTAACCTGGTGGAAAACGCCATCAAATACAACTGCCCCCAAGGTCTGGTGCGGGTGCTACTGGGGCGGGAGGAGCATCGGGTCTTTCTCCGGGTGGAGGATACCGGCATTGGCATCCCCGAGGAGGAGCGGGAAAAGGTCTTTGACCGCTTTTACCGGGTGGATAAGGCCCGCTCCCGGGAGGCGGGAGGAACCGGTCTGGGGCTTTCGATTGTCCGGGACACTGTCCACTTCCATGGGGGCTGGATCGGTGTGGGCCCCCGGGCAGGGGGCGGCACCTGGTTCCAGGCCACCTTCCCCGCGGCAAAGGAGGATGCGCAATGAGACGGCTCACCGCCCTGCTGCTGGCCCTGTGTCTGGCGCTGCTCTCCGGCTGCGGGCAGTCAGAGAGCTCAGATCAGGGTCTGCTGCTCTACTACGCCGCCCGTAGCGACACCGGCGGTCAGAGCGCCGCTCTCCAGGGGGAGGTCTGGCAGGATGCCCCAGCCCAGCCGGATCCCGGCCAGCTGGTTAATCGGCTGCTCCAGCAGCCTCAGAACCCTCAACTGGAGCAGGTCTTTCCCGCAAATCTCCGGCTGCTGTCCTGGACGCTGTCAGAGGGACTGCTCACACTGGACTTCTCTGAGGAGTACAACGGACTGAGCGGCATCTCCCTCACGCTGGCAAACTACGCCCTGGTACTCACTCTGACCCAACTGGACACCGTGGACCGGCTCACCATCACGGTAGACGGCAAGTCCCTCCCTGAAGGAAGCGGGAAAAACCTGTCCAATGAGGATCTGCTGCTCACAGGCGAGGCCCAGGACCCTGTCACTTTGGGCTTCCAGCTCTATTTCCCCCTTCTGGACGGTGAAGGGTTGGGGACCGAGTACCGGGAATCCGAGCTGACCGGCACCGGCCTCAGCGACCGGATGAACGCGGTGATCCTGCTGCTCACTCAGGGGCCTCAGCACGGCGACCAGATGTCCTCCCCCTTCGGAGGACTGGAGAGCCAGTTGGAGTACGAGATGGTAGACGGGGTCTGTCTGCTCACCCTTCCAGAGAGTTGGGCAGAGCTGCTCTCAGCGGACCCATGGGCCCGGCAAGCACTGGTCAACTCCCTGTGTGAGTTGGCCGAGGTGGACGCCCTGGCCTTTGACTGTCCCGGCTCAGAGCAGGAGACGTTGGCCGGGGAGTTTCAAGCGGTGTATAATTGATTGTGTCCCATTCTCCTCTTCCCGGGTGAGATTCAAAACGCAGAAAACAGCCACAGTCTGATCAGAACCAGACTGTGGCTGTTTTAGGATTGCATTATCTTCTCCGTCGCCCGCCCTTATAGTTCCGGGGCCGGCGGGTGCCTGTATAGTTGGAGCCATAGCGGCGCTTGGGCCGGAATACAGTGAGCCGGAGCACCACAATCACCGCCACCAGCACCACCAGCACAATGGCGGCCTTAAACCAGGTCTGGGAAATAAAGTCCTCCACCGCCTTCTTTTTTGCCAGGAACACTGACTGCTCCACGTCGTCCAGGGCCACCAGATCCACTGCGCCGTAGGGTTCGTCTCCCAGGTAGACGGTGAGGGTGCCCAGCTTCTGGCCCTTTTCAATGGGGGCCTCCGCCGACTCCACCACCTCAGCCTTGGTGGTAAACTTTTCACTGGTCACATCGTTGGGCAGCAACGCCTCCAGTCCGTCTCCGGGAACCACCAGCACGCTGTCCACGTCCTTACCCAGCGTCACCGGCACCTCGGCCACCGGGTCGGTATTGTCCAGAATTGAGTGGACCGAAAAGCTGTCAAAGCCCCACTTCAGCAGGGAGGCAGACTCGGAAAACTGCTTGCGGTGGGTACCAGCGTCGTCCAATGTGGTCTCCGCTCCCATGACCACCGAGATCAGTTTGGTGCCGTCCCGTTCTGCCGCCGACAGCAGACAGTAGCCGGCAGCCTCAGTGGAGCCAGTCTTGATGCCAATGCAGCCCTCAAACACATAGCCCGAATATTTTTTTCCGGTGAGCAGGCCGTTTGTGTTGTAAAAGTGCCGTTCCTCCTCCGTCTTGTTGGTGGGAGCAACGGTGTATTCATCTGTGCTGACAATCTTTCGGAAGGTCTCATTCTGCATCGCCTGGCGGGCGATGAGATAGAGGTCATAGCAGGTGGTGTAATGATTCTCGTCATGGATGCCGTGGGGATTGACGAAGTGAGTGCCGGTGCAGCCCAGCTCCACCGCCCGGTCGTTCATTCGGTCCACAAAGGAGGACACCGATCCACAGATCTCCTGGGCCAGAATATTGGCGGCTTCGTTGGCCGAAGGCACCAGCAGGCAATAGAGCAGATCCTCCACCGATAGAGTCTCCCCAATCTGGATATTCTGGGTGGTGCCATCAGCGGGGATGCCCAGCCAGGTCTCATTGCCCGCCGTCACCTGGGTGTCCAGGCTCAAATCACCCCGGTCCACCGCCTCCAGCACCAGCAGTGCAGTCATCACCTTGGTGATGCTGGCAGGATAGACCTTTTCCCGGGCATTTTTCTCGTAATAGATCACGTCCTCATCCATATTGACCAACAGAGCAGCCTTTGCGTCCACCTGCTTGTTTTTGACCAGATCGGACACCTCAGTCAAATCCGCCGCCCACGCCGGGACGGTCATCAGGCCCAGCGCCAGGGCGAGGGCCAGAATCAGCGATATCACGCGAACTCTTTTCATTGAAAACTCCTGTTTCTATGTCCATTTTTTGGTATTTTTCACTGTTTTACCTGTCAGGAGGCAGGTTACGAATTATTATACCAAACCCTGCGGGGCAAATCAACGGGGAAATAAAACGGGAGGGCGCACAGCCCTCCCCGCTTTTCTGTCTACATTGGATGATAAACTCCGTCCTATGCTCACTTAAACCGAACTGCCGTGCCGTAGACGACAATCTCCGCCGCCCCCTGCATGACCGAAGAGGTTCCATAACGAACATTGACTACGGCATCTGCCCCCAGGGCCTCCGCCTCGTCCACCATGCGCTTGGTGGCAATCTGCCGGGCCTCCAACAGCAGCTCCTGATACTCCCGTACCTCGCCGCCCACCAGGTTCTTCATCCCGGCCATAAAGTCCTTGCCAAAGCTCTTGGACCGGACGGTACTGCCCTTGACCAGGCCCAGCATGTCCAGCTCTCTTCCCGCAATGTAATCAGTATTGACCAGCATCATGTTCTTCTCCGCCTTTCCATTCTTCTAATCTTTGACGCAGAGCCACAAAAACCCCTGCGACAACAACGATATTACCGGCAATCAGCCCGAGGACGGCCAGCACCGCCAGCGCCTGCCCCTCCAGCTGGGGCAGTATCCAGGCCCACAGAGCCAGATAGAGCAGTTCAACGACAACTACCACCGCCACTGAGATCAGCGTGCTCTTCCGGTCCCTGTCCTTAGTATTGGTCCGCTTCATCCAGCTCCCCCTTTCTGATCTCCCGGAGGCGCTGCACCAGCGCCGCCAACAGTGCGACGATGGAGGCCACCGGAATCGCCTCTAAAATAACAAACAGCCAGGTGGGCATGGGGTCCTCCTCCATGCACCACAGGTACAAGCCGATCATCCACACCAAAAGAAGAAGGATGATCGCCGCCGACAGAATCGCCCCTCTGGGTGATTCCCGTTTTTTCCGTCCGCCAGACATCCGCATTTCCTCCTTTAATACTTGCTGGCCTCGTCCAGCTCGCCCCGGTCAATATCCAGTAGCCTCTGACGCAGGGCCATGAGCACGCCCGCAATCACCGCCAGAGGGATCAACTCCAGCACCGCCAGCACAACCAGCGGAATGGGGTCGGTAAAATAGCCCCAGACCATAATGGCCATGACGGCGATCATCAGCCCGATCATCACCGCCGCCGAGATCATCGCCCCTCTGGGAGACTCCCGCACGTCATTTTTCTGCTTATCCAGGAAGGCCGCGCCCTCCTGCTCCATCCGGTCCATCTCCTCCAGCCAGAAAGCCCCATCCAGCTGGCTCAGCTGAACCGACTCCCGGCTCAATCGCTGGCAAAGTCCGCTGGCGTGATCCAGGTTCTCCTTTTGCCGCTCCAGCACCACCAGGTGCCGCCGCAGGCCATCCTCCAGCGTAATGGTACCCTGCTGAATGGCCCGGATCTCAGACAGCGGCAAACCCAGTTTGCGCAGCAGCTTGATCTGCTGCAGGACCACTACATCCGCCTCCTCGTAGGTGCGATAGCCGTTTTCCCGGTTGCGCTGGGGAGAGAGCAGACCCTCCGCCTCATAGAACCGGATATTCTTTTTTGTGATGCCTACCAGGGTCTCCACCTCATTGATTTTCACTGGGCTCTCCCTCTCTTTCGTGTTTACTATATACCTTCCACCAGGGGGAAGGTCAAGGGTTTTGCAACATTTTTTCTCTTTTTCTTTACCTCATTCCGGCCGGTGTGGTATACTGGCCTTACTACATCTGAGGAGGCCTTTTTCATGGCAGCAAATCAAAACGATAACCAACCCCATCAGAGCAATGTCTCTCTGGGGCTCCGGGCACTGGTCCTGCTCTACGTCCTCTACCTGGTCTACGGCATCGTAGCCGCCTATGTTCAGGGCAGCAGCGACGCTCTTAGCCTGCCCCTGACCATCGCGGCAGCCGGAATTCTGGGCACTGCGGCCATCGTCCTGTTGGTACTGACCTATCGTCAGTGGCGGACCCAGTCCGATGCGGAGGCGTCCGCACAGAAGGATGCACTGGAGACAGATCTTTCCGACTCTGAGGATGATCTGTGACTTTTCTACCTTATTTTCCTATTTTAACCGGCAGCTCTGCCGGTTTCTTTTCTCTTTTTCCCCTTTTCTTCTGGAAAATACCGGAAAAGAATTGACAAAACGGTAAAAGGCTGATATCCTTCTTTGTAACGGTTTGTTACTTTTCAAAGGAGGATGTTACCATGCAGCAGTGTCCGTCGCCCTCCCGCCATTTTTCACCGGGCTGCATCTGCTCTCTCGTTCTGGCACTGACCCTTGTTCTGGCACTGCTCTCCGGGCAGGCTCTGGCTGTAGAGCTGGAGGAGCTGTCCAGTCCTATCGACGGGCTGACCCTTTCGGTAGAGGAGCTGGACGAGCCTGGCTATGACGACAGCTTCTTCTATCTCCTGGTGGGCCAGCGCTATTATCTCAGTCTGGACGGCCAGCTTCTGGTCACCGCCAATGACCCTGAGACGCTGATGGCGCTGGTGCGTGACACAGCAGCCGCCTATATCACCGAAGACACCGTCTCCTGCGCTCTGGCCGATCCGGAGCAGCTCGTCCTGTGCCATGGCTATGTCACCTTCGGTGCCAGCGACGATCTGGAAGCTGCCGCTCAGGTACTGGCGGACCAGCTCCAGGTGACTACCGTCGTACGGACAGTCCAGGATGAGGCAATCCCCTATGAGCAGGTCCAATTGGAGGATCCGGAGCGGTATACAGACGAGGAGCCTGTGGTCACCTGCGGCTCTGACGGTCTGAGCCGGGTCACCCGGGAGGTCACCTGTCTCAACGGCGCGGTTCAGAGCAGCGAAGTAGTGGATACCCAGGTGCTGACTGAGGCGGTGGACGAGGTGACCATTGTGGGCACCAGGGAGCGCCCTGAGTACATCTGGCCCGCCGCCGGCCGCATCTCCTCTAAGTTCGGCCCCCGGAACATCGCCGTGGGCTCCAAGAACCACAAGGGCATCGACATTGCCGCCTCCTACGGCAGCGACATTGTGGCCGCCAAGGCTGGCACCGTCATCTATGCCCAGTGGAACAGCAGCGGCTACGGCTATCTGGTCAAGATCGAGCATGAGGACGGGGACGTGACCTACTACGCCCACAACTCCTCTCTGGTGGTCAGCGTGGGGGACGAGGTCAAACAGGGCGACGTCATCGCCAAGGCAGGCTCCACTGGCCGGTCTTCCGGTACCCACTGCCATTTTGAAATCCGGGTGGATGGCACGCCGGTGGACCCGTTGGATTATCTGGAATCTTAATACATAGCTGACAATGCCGCAGGACGGGTTCGTTCTGCGGCATTGTATTTTTTACGATTGATTTTTACAGCTCCGGCGTGCAGGTCTCCAGTAGCGCCCGGACCTCTTCCTGCATGGCCCGGGCCTGGCCATCTCCCCAATAGCCCAGATGGTAAATTCGGCCTCCCAAAAAGATCTCACCGCTGCCATTGGAAAGCAGGTCTTCAGCTCCTTCCTTCTCATCGTATACCATGAGGAACAGCCAGCCGTCGGTGCCTCCGCCGTCAATGGTGTCTCCAATCAGCGTCCGCCAACTCCGGTGGCAGGTGTAGCGGGAAAGAATGTCCCGCATTTGGGCGGCTTCTTCAGAGTCCGCTTCCAGCCGGTAGTTGGTGCATGTCATGTCCGGGCGGATAGCAGCAGACCCCTCGTCTGCCGAAATGAGATCCTCTCTCCAGGTGACCAAGATGACGCCTTTCTCAGGCAACCGGTCGGTGAGCCGGATGGGCCAGAGGAAAAAGGCCAGCAGGGCCAGAATCAACATTCCAATCAGTGCCTGCTTCCAGTGGTTTCTCCAGAACACTGCCATAGGAATCCCTCCTGTCATCCCATCAGGACAGCGACAGCAGCTCCAGCGTCTGGGCCAGCTTCCCCGCCTCCACCTGTCCCGGAGCAGAGGCCCGGGCGGCGGAGCCGAAGGTGAGAGCGGAGCCAAACACCTGGCCGGAGAGGCGGCTCACCGCCCCCAGGGCCCCCATGCTCATGGTGACCACCGGCCGGGCAGATACGCGGCTGCGGGCCCGGGTAGCGGAGAGCAGAGTCAGTACATCCTCAGGGGATCGGGGCATAACAGCGATTTTGGAGAGATCCGCCCCCAGCTCCTCCATCTTTTGCAGTCGTTTCACCAGCTCCGCCTCAGGAGGCGTCTTGTCAAAGTCGTGGTTGGAGAGAACTACCTTCACGCCCTTTTCATGGCAAAAGGCAATCAGCTCCCCTACCAGCTCGTCCCCGGTGAATACCTCGATGTCGATCAGGTCCACCAGACCGCTCTCCGCCAGGGTGCGGATGATGTGGGCGTAGCCCTCCTCGGAGATGTGCCTCTGTCCCCCCTCTTTTGCCGTGCGGAAAGTGGCCAGAATGGGCAACTCTCCCAAAGTCTCCCGGAGGGATTTCGCCGCCTCCAGCAGCTCATCTGTATTCTCCACGCCGTCGTACCAGTCCAGCCGCCATTCCGCCAGGTCGGCAGGGACGGACTTCACCTGCTCCGCCTCGGCCAGCAACTGCTCCAGCGTCTCCCCCAGAACGGGTACAATGATCTTCGGGCGGCCTGTCCCGATAGAGAGTCCCCGCACAATGACCGGTTCCATGCTCACCCCTCCTCAGATACCCAACAAGGGCTTGATCTCATCCACCGGCATCTCCATGCCTGTCCAGTACCGGAAAGCCACCGCCCCCTGATAGAGCACCATCAGGTCGCCGTTCTGGGTCTGGCAGCCCGCCTCCCGGGCCAGCTGGAGCAGGGCGGTCTCCTTGGGGTTGTAGATGGCGTCTGTAACCGCCAGTCCAGGATAGAAGTAGGAGGCGTCCGGAATGTAGGTCTGTCCCGCCAGATGTCCCATGCCCACATTGGTGGCGTTGGACAGCAACCGGGAAGAATGGATCTCTTCCTTCAGCCGGGCCATGCAACCCTCATCCCCGGTGTTCAGTTCCCAAAGCTTCACCCGGCAGCCGGTCTTGGCCTCCACCTTGGCCACCAGCTCCTCCGCCTGGGCCCAACGGGGACTACGGCGGTTAAAGACGGAGATCTCCCGGGCTCCATCCAGGGCGGCCTGGGCAATGATCGCTTTGGCGGCCCCGCCGGTGCCCACCACAGTGAGTTTCTCCCCTGTCAAGTCCACACCCAGCTCCCGGACCGCCCGCATCCAGCCGGTGCCGTCGGTATTATGGCCCACCAGGTGTCCGTCGTCGTTGACGATGGTGTTCACCGCCCCAGCCAGCTCCGCCTCGGGGGCGATCTCGTCCAGATATTCCATCACCTTCACCTTGTTTGGCATGGACAGATTGGCCCCCCGCATGTGGAATGCCCGGATAGCGGCCACCGCGTCCCCGACGGTGGACTCGTCCACGTCGAAGGCCAGGTAGACATAATCCAACCCCAGCTTGGAGAAAGCTGCGTTGTGCATGAGGGGGGATTTGGAGTGCCGGCTGGGGTGGGCCAGCAGGGCCAGCAGGCCGGTCTGAGCAGTAATTGCCATAGATTCCGCTTCCTTTCGTTTCTCTCTGCGCATATGCGCTTACTGTCAATAGATAGTTTTATTATATCAGAGCCGGCATTGCTTTTCCATCCCCGGATCATGAATTGAGCCTCTTCTCTCCAAAACTGGCACTGGTGATTACTTTTGTTTCTCTTTGTCAATCTTTGTTTACAAAATCGTGTTGTTTTCTTGCCAGTGAGCAGACTAGAATAGAGTCATTCTATAATGACCGGTGTGTCTCGGTTAAAGGAGTTGATATCATGGACGCACTTCATTTAGACCGCTCCCAGGCGCTGAATTACCGGGAGCTCTCCGAATCCACTTATAATCTGACCATCGGAGGTCTTTTAATCTACGGCTTCGCCGTTAATGCCCTGATCTGCCATTTCTTTGGGGATATGTTCTACTATTCCTCCGGCGCATTCTTCGGTCCCTTCCTCATCGCCTATATCCTCTGTGTAGTGCTCTCGGTGGCCCTCAGCTCTTCTGAGAGTGCGATTGTCAACTTTATCGGCTACAACCTGCTGGTTCTGCCCATTGGCGTGCTGCTCTCGGTCTCGGTAGCCCCCATGTCCGTCCGGACAATTCAGTCTGCTCTGGTAGGCACCGGCGTCTTTGTGGTTCTGATGATCGCCGCCTCCTATGCAAGGCCGGACTTCTTCCTCTCTCTCGGCTCCACTCTGGGGATCTCATTGATTGTCACCCTGATCGCCGAAGTAGCGCTCTTCTTCCTGGGCTTTGCCGGCAGCTGGCTGGATTACCTGTTTGTGGCCATCTTCTCCCTGTATCTGGGCTTTGACTGGGCCAGGGCCAGCGCCTATCCCCCTACCGTGCGAAACGCTATCCTCTCCGCCACGCAGATCTATCTGGACATTGTCAACATCTTCGTCCGTCTGCTGTCTATTTTCAGCCGTCGGAAGGACTGATTTCAGCCATTTCAAAAAACAGCCGCAGCTTCTGCGGCACAGAGGAGGATTTCCTGATGAAAATTGCCTTTGGTGTGGATCCCAGCGGCTGGGCCCTCCACGACAGCATTCTCTCCCACTTGAAGGAGACTGGCCATGAGGCTTTAGATCTGGGCACTACCGATCTGGAGCACAACCGGGTGCCCTACATGTATGTGGGCAAGGCGGTGGCCCAGGCGGTCACCGGCGGTGCGGCGGACTTCGGTATCGTTGTCTGCGGCAATGGTCTGGGGGTCTGCATGGCCGCCAACAAGAACAAGGGCGCCCGGTGCATGCTGGGCGAGAACTGGTATCTGGTCCGGGACAGCCGGATCATCAACAACGCCAACATTCTGGCTCTGGGGGGCACGATGACCTCTCCCCGGATGGCCAACGAGATGATCGACGTCTTTCTGTCCACCCCCTGGTGCGCCGGCATGTCCGAGGCCCAGGTCCAGAATCTCCAGAGCGGCGACGCCAGCTTCCGCCAGTATGAGGAGGAGCAGTTCGGCTGATCCCTCCCACAGCAAAGCACTGCCCCGGCACGAAACGGTGAACGACCTTCCGGGCCGGGGCAGTGTTCTGTTTTCCGGCGGGTTATCCCACCAGACCGGTGATGGCGATCCAAAGGATGGGCACGAGGAGAGAGGGCAGCAGGTTGAGCGTCTTGCAGTCCTTGATGCCCAGAATGCCCAGGCCGGAGCTGGCGATGAGGAAGCCACCCACGATGGAGATCTCGGTCATCATGGTTTCCGTGAGGAAGGAGCCCAGGAGGGTGGCCAGCAGATAGATGCTTCCCTGCCAACAGAAGAGGACGCCGGCGGCGATGGCGATGCCGATGCCGTAGGTGGAGGCCAGCACCATGGAGGTCACCAGATCCAGGGTAGCGTTGGTGAAGAGAAAGGTGTTGTCCCCGTAGAGGGCGCTGTTGATGGGCCCCAGGATGGAGAGGGTGCCGATGCAGAAGAGCAGAATGGCGGTGGAGAGTCCCTCCCCCAACTTTCCGGTGCCGGAGCCCCGGTTGGTCAGCGCCTGAAATTTTCCGTTCAGATCCAGGGCGGTGCCCACCAGGCCGCCCAGGGCCAGACTGACGATGAACAGCACCGGGTACTGGCTGTCCGGCATATTCTGCACCACCGAGTTGATGCCCAGGCCGGTGGCAGCCAAACCGGTGGCGGTAAAGAGGACCGACTGATACTCCGGCTTCAGCCCCCGCTTGACCAGGCTGCCCACCACGCTGCCGGTGAGGATGCAGCAGGTATTCACAATGGTTCCTAACAAAATGACTGACCTTCTTTCGGGAAAAAGGCAGGGCGCTTCCGCCCTGCCTCAGACTGTCAAAAAAGTATCTTTTGCAAATTCTAAGTCGGGCTAAAAGTTCAGGAAGCCCTCCGCAGGAGTTTTGTTGCGTAAGCAACAAAATGAAGTAAAATCCGTTTTTTGGACGGGCGTGTACCGGCCAAAAAACACAGGGAGGCCG
>JBJDXT010000037.1:0-11595 GCA_051866795.1 Candidatus Onthomonas sp.
CTGCTGGTAGGGCTTGGAGTGAGTGCGCTGTACTGCCTGCTCTGGATGCTGGCCGGGCTGCTCTGCCTGGGCGGAGAGGGGGGGATGGCGGTTTCTGCGGCTGCTGCAGCTCTGCTGGGGGGTGGATTGGGTGGAATTTTGTCCGCTTCCCGGAAAAAACGGAGAAAGTGATTGAAAAAGCGGGTAAGGGGTGGTATAATCCCAGACAGAAACTATGCGAGGAGGGGATTTTCGTGAAGCACATCAAGACCCTGAACGGCGCCACTCTGAAGAAGAGCGCCTCCTACGGCGGCTGCGGCGAGTGCCAGACTTCCTGCCAGTCTGCCTGCAAGACCTCTTGCACCGTGGCCAACCAGCAGTGCGAGAGCCAGAAGTAATTCTGCCCCCGTCAATTGATGAAACATGTTTGGACACATTGGGCATCCGATGTGTCCATTCTATTGCAAGGAGAGAACAACATGGTACATACCTTTGTGGCCCTGGACTGCCCCATCGCCCTGGATGTGAACAGCGGCGCTGTCCATGTGCTGGATCAGATGACCTACGATGTGCTCAGCCGGGTGGAGACGCTGGAGGCCCTGCCGGAGCAGTGCCCTCAGGATGTCCGGACGCAGCTGCCCTATGCGCCGGAGGAGATCGATGAGGTCTGGGAAGAACTGAAGGAGCTGGAGGCTCAGGGGCTGCTGTTTGCGAAAGAGGACTATATCAAGCCGGAATGGGCGGTGATGAAGAACGCCCCCATCAAGGCCCTTTGTCTCAACGTGGCCCACGACTGCAATCTGCGGTGCAAATACTGCTTTGCTTCTACCGGCGATTTCGGCACCGGCCGCAAGATCATGCCCTTTGAGACGGCGAAAAAGGCCATCGACTTTGTCATTCAGCGTTCCGGCAAGCGCCGCAATATCGAGGTGGACTTCTTCGGCGGCGAGCCGCTGATGGCCTGGGACACGGTGGTCAAAACGGTGGAGTACGCCCGTTCCATTGAGGGGCAGTACAACAAGAACTTCCGGTTTACTATCACCACCAACGGCATGCTGCTGGACCAGGAAAAGATGGATTACATCAACCGGGAGATGAAAAACTGCGTCCTTTCCTTGGACGGCCGGAAGGAGGTCAACGATGACCAGCGGCCCACCGCCGGCCACACCGGCAGCTATGACCGGATCGTGCCACGCTATCAGAAGCTGGTGGCGGGCAGGGGAGACCAGGAGTATTATGTCCGGGGCACCTATACGAAAAAGCATCCTGACTTTGCCGCCGACGTCATGCATCTGACCGAGCTGGGCTTCAAAAACGTGTCTGTGGAGCCGGCTACCGGTAAGCCGGGAGATCCCTTCGCCATCACTGAAACCGAGTTGGAGGCTGCCAAGGCGGAATATGACAAGTTGGCCCAGGAGTTGCTGGACAAACCGGAGATCAACTTCTTCCATTTCTTTGTAGATTTGCAGCAGGGTCCCTGTGTGATCAAGCGGATGCGGGGCTGCGGCGCCGGCAGCGAGTATGTGGCCATCACCCCGGAGGGGGACATCTACCCCTGCCACCAGTTTGTGGGTAACGACCAGTTCAAGATGGGCAACCTCTACGACGACAGCTTCGACACGGACATTGCCGACACCTTCGCCGGTCTGAACATCTACACTAAGCCCGCCTGCCGCGATTGCTGGGCACGGTTCTACTGCTCCGGCGGCTGCGCCGCCGGCGGCTACAACGAGAACGGCGACCTGAAGCAGCCCTCCCATGTGGCCTGTGAGCTGGAGCGCAAGCGCCTGGAATGCGCCATCGCCATCAAGGCCATCCGCTCCGGCATGGCAGACTGAGCAAAACCCCTATACCGGACGTAATCAATACAAAGCGGAATCAAAACCGAAGGCCCGGAGCCTCACAGATGGCTCCGGGCCTTATCTTGTGCCAGAAGGGGAAAACTGCCCTATATGTGGCGGGAAAGTGCGGAAAATAAGAAATCGCAAAATTATCTGTTTTGAAGTTAACATAATTCTGTTAACATAAAAATTGGGCATAATAGATAAAAATAAAAGAAATCTTAAAAAAGTATTGCGCTGGAGGGGGCGAAAATGGTATAGTATGGATATTCCCACAGAATTGCGGGCGAATTATGACCTTTTCACTGGTGGAGATGGTTGCTGTGAACGATTTTATGTTAGGTGTGATCGGCGCTGGCAGCATGGGAAGCGCGATTTTACAGGGTGCGCTGGATGCGGGCGTTATGTCACCGGATCGGGTCTGGCTGGCCAATCCCCATTCTGAGAAGATGACACCATTTGGTGAAAGAGGCGTTCACACAACAAACTCCAATCTGGAGGCAGTTCGGAATGTTGACATTCTGTTGTTTGCGGTGAAGCCTCAGATCCTGCCTGGAGTTTTGGAGGAAATTCGCCCGGAGACAAGAGGGAAATGCGTCATCTCCATTGCGGCAGGCGTCTCCCGCCCCTGGCTGGAGGAGCAGCTTCCCGGTGCCTGGGTGATCTGCGTCATGCCCAACACCCCGCTGATGCTGGGCTGCGGTGCCTCCGCTGTGACGGAGCGTGGTGATGTGCCGGAGGCACTCTACGATTTTGCGCTGCGTCTGTTCTCTGCAACCGGCCTGGTGACCCAGCTTCCGGAGAACCGGATGAACGAGATTATCCCGGTCAGCGGTTCCAGCCCCGCTTTCTTTTTCCGAATGATCAGTCTGATGGTGCAGGCGGCGGAAAAGCGTGGGATTGACCCGGATGTGGCCCTCAAGATGGCGGCCAAGACCATGGAGGGTTCCGCCAGAATGCTGCTGGAGAGCGGCAAGACGGCGGCGGAGCTGGAGCGTCAGGTCTGCTCCCCCGGAGGTACCACGCTGGCCGGACTCACTGCCTTTGACGAACTGGGCTTTGACCGTATGATTGACCTGTCCTTTGAGCGCTGTACCCGCCGGGCCTACGAGCTGGGCAAGTGATCTTCTAGCCGCCCATGCCGCCCCATAAACTGTGGGGAGGTGAGGAGATGACAAGACGTGAAACCGGCGTGCGGATTTGGAGCCTGCCCGCCTCTCCGGCCAATCTGCCCTGGCTATTGTTGCCGCTGGCCTTTCTGCTGGGGGGTGGCGGAGGGCATCTGTTGGCAGGAATCGGAGCGGAGAGTCTCTCCGACCTGTTGGAGAGCTACAGTGCCACCTGCCTGACCCAAGGGGTCACGGAGACGGATCTGCCAGCGTTTCTGTGGCGCTGTCTGCGGCCGATGCTGCTTGCACTGGTGCTCAGCTTCAGCGCCTTGGGGGTGCTTGGCCTGCCGCTACTGCTGGGGATTCAGGGCTTCTACACCGGCTATGTCATCTCCGGCTTGGCACGCACCTGGGGACTTCCTGGACTGGGGGCCGCCGCACTGTGGGTGGGCGTTGAGGATCTGATTCTTCTGGCTCTGCTACTGGCCATCTCCATTCCCGGCTGGGCCCGTGCCTGGGAACTGGCCACACAAACCCGACTGAGCCGGAGGATGTCTCCCGGCTATGGCCGTCGCTGTTGCCTGTTCTGCTTTGCGGGGCTGGTTCTGCTGATGGTCTATGAGTATCTGCTATGCAAGTTTATTACGCCGGCCCTGTGGGCTCGGCTCTAGAACCAACTTACCTACGAGAGAGATCGAGAAGGCAAATTATGATGCGTGTTGTAGATGAGTTTGAACACTACCTGACAACTGAAAAGCATTCCTCTGCCAACACGGTCAGCTCCTATCTTCGCGATGTGAACCAGTTTGTTGAGTATCTGTCCCACCGAAGCCTGGATATCAAGACGGTGGAGCAAGAGGAACTTCAGGACTACATCCAGTGGCTGACTGCACAGGGGAAGTCTGCGGCTACGGTTACCCGGGCACTGGCCTCACTGAAATGCTTCTACCACTGGATGCAGGAGCAGGGTTATTGTGAGAAAAATCCGGTATTGGGCGTCAAGACGGCTAAGGTAGAGCGTAAGTTGCCCCAGGTGCTTACCAGTAAGGAAGTGGAGCTGCTTTTGGAGCAGCCTCAGTGCGTGGACATGAAAGGCTATCGGGATCACGCCATGCTGGAGCTGCTCTATGCCACCGGTATCCGGGTCAGCGAGCTTATCGGCCTCAATGTGGACTCGGTGTTCCTTTCTGCCGGCTTCATTCGCTGCGAGAGTAAGGAGAAGACCCGCATCATCCCCATGTACCCAACCGCCCTCAAGGCCCTCACCGATTACCTGCGGGACGTCCGGCCTAAGCTGGCGGCGGAAGGGGAACAGGCTCTCTTTGTCAATATGAACGGCACCCGGATGAGCCGTCAGGGCTTCTGGAAGCTGATCAAATATTATGGCGAGAAGGCGGGCATTCAGACGGAGATCACTCCTCATACCCTGCGCCACTCCTTTGCGGCTCACCTGCTGGAAAACGGCGCCGATATCCACGCCATTCAGGAAATGCTTGGCCATGCTGATATTTCCTCCACCCAGGTCTATGCCAAGCTGGTGAATCAGCGGCTCAAGGACGTCTACGTCAAGGCACATCCCAGGGCTTAAGCGGAGACAATAATTGAGAAGAGCTCTCTTAAACAGTGCAAGATGCTGTTTAAGAGAGCTCTTCTGATATGGAAAATATGTATTCGTTTCCAGTGTGGCACCCACTGCATCAGTTCGGAAAGGCCGGCTGCGGCGAAAATGGCACCGCAGCCGCCGTCCCCTGGGGCTAGGCGGACGTTTGCTACATTGACGATGGCATCCACATATATACGGGTAATGTCATTTCGCACGATCTCTAAGGACATACAGAATGACTCCTCTCTCTGGCCGCTCTCAGGTGCCGGCCGAAGTGGTCAACAGAACGATATATCTGAGTATAACGGCAGGGAAAAAGAAGTCAATCCGTGTCGTTTCCCGCCTCCGCGCAAACGGAAAGCCGTGGATTGCCTAGGAAATTTCTGTTCAATTCCGGGGGACGGCTTGCCAAGACCCAGGAAATCGGGTATACTATCTTGAGGTTTTGACTGTATTTTCCACACTTTGAGAGAAATCCAAGGAGGCTATAACAGATGGCACTTGATTACGCTTGGTTCCAGGAGATGGAGGACCGGATTCCCAAAGGAGAGGTCCGCACCCGTTTTGCCCCGTCTCCCACCGGATATATGCATGTCGGCAATCTCCGCACCGCCCTGTACACCTGGCTGATCGCCCGGCACAACCAGGGCAAGTTCCTGCTGCGCATCGAGGACACCGATCAGGCCCGCCAGGTGGAGGGCGCTGAGGAGCTGATCTACAAGACACTGGCCCAGTGCGGCTTGGATCACGACGAAGGCCCCGATGTGGGCGGCCCGGTAGGCCCCTACATCCAGACCCAGCGGCGTTCCCTCTATGCAAAGTACGCAGACCTCCTGCTGGAGCGGGGCGGCGCCTATCGCTGCTTCTGCCAGAAGGAGGAGGAGTCCGCTCTCCATGGTGCGGCCTTGGGTAAGGCAGCCTGCAAGCACGAGTGCCCTTATCGGGATCTGGACAAGGCTGCCTCGGACGCGCTGGCCGCAGAGGGCAAGCCCTTTGTCATCCGTCAGAAGATCCAGCCCGGCACTACCAGCTTTGACGATGTCATCTTCGGCACTATCTCGGTGGACAACGCTGATCTGGACGAGGGCGTACTGCTCAAGAGTGACGGCCTTCCCACCTATAACTTTGCCAACGTCATTGATGACCATCTCATGGGTATCACCCATGTGGTGCGGGGCAACGAGTACCTGGCATCCGCACCCAAGTACAACCTGCTCTATCAGGCTTTCGGCTGGGAGATTCCTACCTATGTCCACTGCTCTCCCGTCATGCGGGACGCCCAGCACAAGATGTCCAAGCGCCATGGCGATCCCTCCTATGAGGATCTGATCAATATGGGCTATCTCACCCCTGCGGTGGTCAACTATGTGGCTCTGCTGGGCTGGTCTCCGGAGGGAGAGGAGGAGATTTTCTCTCTGGAGGATATGGAGCGGCTGTTTGACATCAAGCGGGTCTCCAAATCTCCCGCCATCTTTGACCTGGCAAAGCTGACCCACTTCAATGCCGTCTATATCAAGGCCATGACGCCGGAGCAGTTCGCTGCCGTGGCGGAGCCCTATATCCGCCAGAGCGTGACCAATCCGGCCATTGACCCGGCGAAAATCGCTACCACTCTCCAGCAGCGCTGTGAAAAGCTCACCGATATCCCCGCCCAGGTGGACTTCTACGATGCGCTGCCGGAATATGACATTGCACTCTACACCAACAAAAAGTCCAAGAGCACGGCGGAGAGCTCCCTGGAGATGCTCCAGGCGGTGCTGCCCCGATTCCAGGCCCTGGAAAGCTGGGAGCCGGAGTCCATCAAGGCGGTGATGACCGACCTGGCCGCCCAGCTGGAGGTCAAAAACGCCAAGGTCATGTGGCCGGTGCGTATCGCTTTGGCCGGCAAGGCCGTTACCCCCGGCGGCGCCGTGGAGATCGCCTGGATTCTGGGCAGGGAAGAGGCATTGAAGCGTCTGGAACAGGGCGTGGAAAAGCTGTCATAACATCGCTTCCTGCGGCGGCCTTTCGGGGCCGCCGCAATTCATCTTATCGCCTCCCTCCGCATACCCTCTCTCAGGAGGGATGCCCCCATGTCTGAGCTGTACAATGCGCCAAACCGCCGTCCCGGCCGGCGGCTCCGGCAAAAGAATCCAAAACCGAACAATCCGGATCGACTAACCCGCCGGCTTCTGCTCCAGCTGCTCACTGCAGTTCTGCTTCTTGCTCTATGGTTGGGCCTGTGCCGGGGGATGCCGGAGCGGGCAGCCCAGTGGCGGGAGGCTCTCTCCGGGCTGCTTACCAGCTCACAGGATCTGTGGGGGGCCTGCCGTCAGCTGGGAGAGGATCTGACCCGGGGCGAGGATCCAGCGGATGCCCTGGGAGACTGGTGCGCCCAGGTCTTTCTGCCCGCTGAGATCGCCGGGGCTCAGACAGGGGAGAGGAGCGGTTGACCGAGCTGTCCCTGGGCCGTATGCGGATACAGCCCGGTTTCTTGCTGATCCTGGCACTGCTACTGGTCTATGACAACGGATCCGGACTTCCGTTATTGCTGGGGCTGGCCGGGTTGTGCCACGAGCTGGGGCATCTGCTGGCTGCCTGGCTGCTGGGGCTGGAGGTTCGCCAGCTGCGCCTGGGCTTTTTCGGTGCGGAGCTGGATCTTTCCGGTTTGGCCGCCTGCCCTTGGTGGGGGGAGGCCCTGCTGCTGGCAGCTGGACCGGGGATCAATCTGGTCCTGTCCGCCCTCTGCTGTGTGTTGCCTGGGAAGTCTGCCCATCTGTTTGGGGCGGTCAACCTGCTGCTGGCCTGCTTTAATCTGGCGCCCATCCCACCTCTGGATGGAGGGCGGCTACTGGCGGTGCTCTCTGCCCGGCTGCTGCCCGGTGTCTGGGGACTTACCGTATCGGATGTGACGGCGGGGCTGGCCCGGGGATTGCTGCTGGGGCTGGGCGCGGCCCTGGCCTGGCGGGGTAATTTCTCCCTGCTGCTATTGGCTCTGTGGCTGATTTTGGGACAGGCTTAGGGATTGTCAACCGGCGAGGCGTATGCTACAATAGCACATACATACGATTGAGGAGGCGTCCTATGCGCATTTTGGGGATTGATCCCGGCGTCGCCACGGTGGGGTTTGGCGTCATTGACGCCACCCGGCAGAAAAACACCCTGATTCGCTATGGCGTGATCTCCACCCCGGCAGGCCTGCCCCTGTCCCAGCGGCTGAGCCAGATCTATGCCGATATGCAGGAGCTGATCCACACCTTCCAGCCGGAGGAGATGGCGGTGGAGGAGCTGTTTTTCAACACCAACCTGACCACCGGCATCGCGGTAGCCCATGGCCGGGGCGTGATCCTGCTGGCGGCGGAGCAGCTGGGAGTGCCTATCTTTGAGTACACCCCCATGCAGGTGAAGCAGTCGGTGGCAGGTTACGGCAAGGCGGAGAAGAAACAGGTCATGCTCATGACCCAGCGGCTGCTGGGCATGGACAAGATTCCCCGGCCCGACGACGCTGCCGACGCCCTGGCCCTGGCCATCTGCCACGGCCGGGCGGCAGGCAGCTTGCTGAACCGGGATCGGGTGTTTGATCCAAAGAAGTACGATACGCGATAAATCAGGACTGTTTTGATCTATTCCGATGAATAAAGTACAGAGGTAACCTATGTTTTACTACGTCTCCGGCACCGTGGCCCATGTGGAGCCCCGGCTGGCCGTCATCGATTGCGGCGGAGTGGGCTTCGCCTGCAACACCACTGCCAACACCCTGTCCGCCCTGACCAAGGGCAAGAAGGCCACGCTGTATACCCATCTGGCGGTCAAAGAGGACGACATGACCCTCTACGGCTTTGCCAGCAGGGAGGAGCTGAACCTGTTTCGCCAGCTGATCTCGGTCTCCGGCGTGGGGCCCAAGGCCGCCCTGGCCATTCTCTCGGTCTCCACCCCATCCAATCTGGCGCTGTCCATCATCACTGGAGACACCAAGCCTCTGGTGGCGGCTCCCGGCGTGGGCAAGAAGATCGCCCAGCGGGTGGTGCTGGAGCTGAAAGACAAGCTGGCCAAGGAGCAGGGAGAGGCCCTGGAGCAGTATACGGCGCCTCAGAATGGCCTGGTCCTGGCGGAGGACAAACTGGGTGAGTCCGCCGCCGCTTTGGCGGTGCTGGGCTACAGCCAGAGCGAGATCAATATGGCCCTCAAGGGCATTGATCTGGAGGGCCTGACCCCGGAGCAGATCATCAAGCAGGCACTGAAAAAAATGATGAAGTGAGGCGCATGTCATGAGCATTGACTACGCAGATACCGAATTTCGTCCGGAGCCTCTGGTCACCTCATCTCTGACCAGGGCGGACGAGGGGGAGTTTACCCTCCGCCCCCAGCGGCTGAGCGAGTACATCGGCCAGTCTAAAGCCAAGGGCAATCTGGAGGTCTTTATCCAGGCTGCCAAGCTGCGCAATGAGCCGTTGGACCACGTTCTGCTCCACGGCCCTCCCGGCCTGGGCAAGACCACCCTGGCTGGCATCATTGCCAATGAGATGGGGGTGCAGATCCGCATCACCTCCGGTCCTGCCATCGAGAAGCCGGGAGATCTGGCCGCCCTGCTCACCAATTTGGGGGAGAATGACATCCTCTTTGTGGATGAGATCCACCGGATGAACCGGGCAGTGGAAGAGATCCTCTATCCCGCCATGGAGGACTACGCCATCGACATTATTATCGGCAAAGGCCCTTCTGCCAACTCCATCCGGCTGGACCTGCCCAAGTTTACCCTCATCGGAGCTACCACCCGGGCAGGCTCCCTGTCTGCTCCTCTCCGGGACCGGTTTGGCGTCACCCTGCGTCTGGAGCTGTACACGCCGGAGGAGCTGGCCCTGATTGTCACCCGCTCTGCGGAGCTGCTGAACGTGCCCATTGAGGCGGAGGGCGCCATGGAGATTGCCAGGCGCTCCCGCGGAACGCCCCGGATTGCCAACCGGATGCTCCGCCGGGTGCGGGATTTTGCACAGGTCCGGGCAGGCGGCGTCATCACCCGGGAGGTGGCCGATCAGGCGCTCACCGCCCTGGAGGTGGATTATCTGGGCATGGACAATATCGACCGCAGGATGCTTCGGGCGATTATCGAGCAGTATAACGGCGGTCCGGTGGGTCTGGATACGCTAGCGGCCACCATCAACGAGGACACGGTAACTCTGGAGGATATGTACGAGCCTTATCTCATGCAACAGGGCTTTCTTACCCGCACGCCCCGCGGCCGTTGCGTGACCCAGGCGGCCTATGACCATCTGCATATCTCCTATCCCGGCCAGCAATTGAGCTTTTGAAAAACGAAATGTCTACAAACGGTCTATACCCGGGTGGAAAATGGCTGGTCTTTTTCGCTCTATTGTACTAAACTACGGCTGCATTTCGGTTTTTTGAAACCTATGCAGGAAAAATCTGCAAATTGTCCTTGACAATTCTTTGATTTTGTTTTAATATGCAAGGAGAAATTTAAGTGTTTCTGAATCATATCTCAGGCAGCAGCGATACCGCAGCAGAGGACGAGCGCCTCTGCTGCCAGGCCGCACAGGGTGACCGGGATGCGGAGGAAACGCTGGTGTTGCGCTACAACTGGCTGGTACGTTCCTGTGCACGTCCTCTGTTTCTTCTGGGTGCGGATCATGAAGATCTGATCCAGGAGGGAATGGTGGGACTGATCAAGGCAATCCGGGATTTTAAACCGGATCGGGGCGTCCGCTTTTCTGCTTTTGCAGAGCTATGCATCCGACGCCGCATGGTTTCCGCGATTCGCATTGCAGCAGGAGATAAGCACGCTATTTTAAACGCCTCTCTGTCTTTGGATACCCAGGAGCAGCAGGACCGTCCTTCCTTTGAAGCCGACCCGGAGACCCGTTTGATTGGCCGTGAAACGTTGCAGGAACGTCTGAACCACTGTCGCCTGACTGAATTGGAGCATCGTGTACTCCAACTCTACTTGCAGGGGCTGACCCGCCGTGAATTGAGTGTCAAGCTGCAGAAGAGTCAGAAATCCATTGACAATGCCATACAGCGAATCCGAAAAAAGCTGCGTGACGATGGTTAGAACCGGCCCTTGGGAGCTGTTTCTATATACGCCCCTGAAGGGCAATTTTCATCCGAGGAGAGAGGATCATTATTATGTATCAGGACAAGACTTTAGTATGCAAGGATTGCGGCAAGGAGTTTGTGTTTTCTGCCGGCGAGCAGGAGTTCTACGCTGAGCGCGGTTTCCAGAACGAGCCCCAGCGCTGCAAGGCCTGCCGCGACGCCCGGAAGAACGCCACCCGCGCTCCCCGCCAGTTCTTTACCGCTGTCTGCGCCAACTGCGGCAAGGAGGCCCGTGTACCTTTTGAGCCCAAGAGCGACCGTCCCGTTTACTGCAGCGAGTGCTATGCTCAGATGCACGGCGACCGCTGAATCACGAACAGTTCAATTCAATCCCTGACCTGCAACAGAGGCCGGCTCCTGTGAGCTGGCCTTTTGTTGTGAAAACTGTAAAATACACCCCCGTCCCGACGCGCAGCGGTGTCAGGACGGGGGTGCGGTCATTTTGCGGAAGGGGAAAGGACTTACGCTTCAATCAGCGTGTCCGTAATCTCCTCCTCAACCATAGGTTTGTTTTTGGTCAGCAGGTCATAGACACAGGGGACAAAGAACAGGGTCATCAGTGTGCCATAGGCCAGGCCGCCTACCGTAACAGTGGCCATGGGCCGCAGCAGAGTGGCGTCCATGGAGTTGCCCATCGCCATAAACAGCTGAGCAAAAATGGTGGTCAGGGTGGTCATCAGTACCGGACGGAGACGAGTGCGGCCAGCCTCCAAGATAGCTTCCCGCTTGTCCTTTCCGCGCTTGCGCAGCTGGTTGATGTAGTCCACCAGCACAATGCCGTTATTGACGATGATGCCGGAGAGCATAATAAAGCCAATCATAGAGATTACGCTGATTTCGCTTCCGGTGAGAATCAAAGCCAGGAAACCGCCGGTAAAGGCCAGGGGAATGGTGAACATCACAATGAAGGGAGACTTCAGGCTCTGGAACTGGGCCACCATCACCAGGTACACCAGCAGCACGCCCAGCA
>JBJDXT010000038.1:0-11506 GCA_051866795.1 Candidatus Onthomonas sp.
CCAACGCCATCACCATCGCCGAGGATATGTCCGGCATGCCCGGCATGTGCCTGCCTATTCAGGACGGCGGCATCGGCTTCGATTACCGCCTGGGCATGGGCCTGCCGGATATGTGGGTCAAGACGGTGAAGGAGAAGAAGGACGAGTTCTGGGACCTCCAGAGCATGTGGAACAGCATGTGCCTGCGCCGTCCCGGCGAGAATACGGTGGCCTATGTGGAGAGCCATGACCAGGCTCTGGTGGGCGACAAGACGCTGATCTTCCGCCTGGCTGACGCCGCCATGTACACCGATATGGACAAGGCCTGCCACAATCCCACCATCGACCGCGCCATCGCCCTGCACAAGATGATCCGCCTGCTCACTCTGGCCGGCGGCGGCGAGGCCTATCTGAACTTCATGGGCAACGAGTTCG
This sequence comes from Candidatus Onthomonas sp., assembly GCA_051866795.1. Lineage (GTDB taxonomy): Bacteria > Bacillota > Clostridia > Oscillospirales > Oscillospiraceae > Onthomonas. Next base: position 415 of record JBJDXT010000038.1, read on the forward strand.
GCCATCCCGAGTGGATTGACTTCCCCCGGGAGGGCAACGGCTGGAGTTTCCACTACTGCCGCCGTCAGTGGAGCCTGCGGGACAACGGCTTCCTGAAGTATCAGTGGCTGGGCGATTTCGACCACGATATGGTGGCCCTGACCAAGCGGCGCGATATCTTCCAGCAGCGGATGCCCGATCTGGAGCTGCTCCGGGAGAACGACAAGCTCATCGCTTTCTACCGCAAGGGCCTGCTTTTCGCCTTCAACTTCAATCCAACCCAGTCCTACACCAACGTGCTGGTGCCGGTGCCTGCCAATGCGGACTATACCGTGGCCCTCTCCAGCGACGATGAGAAGTACGGTGGCCAGAACCTGATCGAGCACATGACCTATCCGGTCAAGGAGTTTGACGGCAAGCTGTTTGTGGAGCTCTACCTCCCCGCCCGTACCGCTGTGGTGCTGAAGGAAGGCCGGGTGCGCAAGCCCAAAAAGGCTGCGGCCAAAAAGTAAACAGCCTTTTCTATGACACATTGGCCGCCGGAGATGCCTCTCCGGCGGCACTTTTTTAAACAAGGAGACCTGCATGAGTGATTTCTTCCGCTTTATTTATATCCAGCCACTGTATCGGGTGATTGCCGTTGCTCTGCTGGTACTGCTGCTCTGGCGTCAACTCCGCGGGCCGATCTGGCGAAGGGTCAACCGGCCGGCTCTATGGCGGTGGACAGCTTTTGGGCTGCTGCTTCTTTGGGCACTTGTAGTGCTCTATATGACGCTGCTGAACCGGGGCGAGGGCGGGGGAGCGGTTATGCTCACTCCCTTCTGGTCTTACCGGGAGGCACTGTCTGGCGGAAACCGGGAGCTGCTGCGCTCCAATCTGATGAATGTGTTGCTCTTTCTCCCCGGCGGCCTGCTGGTGGGAGAGCTTACTCCCAGAAGCTGGCGCGGAAAGACGGCGCTGCTGGCCCTGGGGCTAAGCCTGCTGCTCAGCGCTGGAATCGAGACTCTGCAGGGGATTTTCGGCCTGGGCATTGCGGAGGTTGACGATGTGATCCACAATACCCTGGGCGGCCTGCTGGGCAGCCTGCCAGCCGCATTCACCGAAAGGCTTCCGGCAAATGCACGGGAACGGTAGCGGCTTTTTCCGTTTTTTCTGCGAAAAATGCAGAATTCATTTATACAACATTGACGCTCTACCCGGGGAATGATAAAATAAACCGATTGACCGAACAATACAGTCCGATACGGAGAAACATGTCATGTGGATTGCAAATCGCTGGAAAGACTATGAGCTGATCGACTGCGGCGGGGGAGAGAAGCTGGAGCGCTGGGGCAAAACGGTGCTGGTGCGCCCGGACCCCCAGGCCATCTGGAATACCCCGCGTACCCGCCGGGAGTGGAAGCATCCGGATGGCCGGTACTACCGCTCCAAGTCAGGGGGCGGCCACTGGGAGAAGGATAAAATGCCGGAGCACTGGCAGATTCACTACGGCGACCTGACCTTTCAGATCGGTGCGATGAACTTCAAACACACCGGCCTCTTCCCGGAGCAGGCGGCCAACTGGGACTTTGCCCAGGAGCAGATCCGCAAGGCAGGCCGTCCGGTGAGCGTGCTCAACCTGTTTGGCTATACCGGCGGAGCTACCGTGGCCTGCGCCGCCGCCGGGGCTCAGGTCTGCCATGTGGACGCCGCCCGGGGCATGGTGGCCTGGGGCCGGGAGAATGCCAGGCTTTCCGGGCTGGAGCAGGCTCCTATCCGCTGGATTGTGGACGACTGCGGCAAGTTCGTGGAGCGGGAGATCCGCCGGGGCCGCCGGTATGACGCCGTTATAATGGACCCGCCCTCCTACGGACGGGGTCCCTCCGGCGAGGTGTGGAAGCTGGAGGAGAACCTGTACCCCTTCCTGGAGCTGGTGGTGCAGGTGCTCAGCGACCGGCCCCTGTTTTTCCTGATCAATTCCTATACCACCGGCCTGGCCCCGTCTGTGCTGGGCTATCTGCTGGATACCCTGGTGACCCGCCGGTACGGAGGCCATACCGAGTGCGGAGAGCTGGGGCTGCCCGTCACCGCCAGCGGACTGGTGCTGCCCTGCGGCTCCACCGGGCGCTGGATGGCTGAGTGAGGAGTGAAGCAATGAGCGAAAATATTATTGAGACACAAGAGGTCACTTTCCGCTACCCTGACGCGGGGGCGGATATGCCCCTGGTGCTGGACGGCGTGGATCTGAACATCCGCCAGGGCAGCTTTGTGGCCATCTTAGGCCATAACGGCTCGGGAAAATCCACCTTGGCCAAGCATATGAACGGGATCTTCCTGCCCAGCGGCGGCAAGGTCTATGTGGATGGCATGGACACCGCCGACGATGATCTGCTGATGGAGATCCGCCGCACCGTCGGCATGGTGTTCCAGAACCCGGATAACCAGATTGTCGCCAACGTGGTGGAAGAGGACGTGGCCTTTGCCCCGGAGAACCTGGGCGTGCCCCCCACGCAGATCCGCCGGCGGGTCCATCGGGCTCTCAAGCTGGTGGGCATGACCAGATACGCCAAGCACGCGCCCCATCTCCTCTCCGGCGGCCAGAAGCAGCGGATCGCCATCGCCGGCGTCATCGCCATGGAGCCCCGGTGCATCGTCCTGGACGAGCCCACCGCCATGCTGGACCCCATTGGCCGGGAGGACGTGATCAACACCATCCTCAAGCTGAACCGGGAGAAGGGGATCACTGTGGTGCTTATTACCCACCATATGGACGAGGCCGCCCGGGCGGACCGGCTGGTGGTCATGGATCACGGCAAAGTGATCGCAGACGGAGCGCCGAAGCAGGTGTTCCAGGAGGTGGACAAGCTCACCGAGGTGGGGCTCACCGTCCCGGAGACGGTGGGACTGCTCTATGAGCTGCGCCAGTCCGGCATGGATGTGCCCCTGGACGCCCTCTCGGTGGAGGAATGCGCCCAGGCCATCTGTAAAGCGCTGGCCTGAAAGAATTAAACCGACCTGCACTGTCAGGACTGCATCTCTGGAACAGAGAGCGGTACCGGAAAAGCGAGGGACAGAATTTGGAACCTATCCTAGAAACAAAGAACCTGAACTGTATCTACAGTCAGGGAACTCCCTTTGAGCATCAGGCGTTGACAGACGTCAATTTCGCCGCCTATCCGGGGGAGTATATCGGCATTATCGGCCACACCGGCTCGGGCAAATCCACCCTGATCCAGCATCTGAACGGCCTGAACAAGCCCACCTCCGGCCAGGTCCTGCTCCACGGCAAGGACATCTGGGAGAGCAAGGCCTCCGTCCGGGAGGCAAAATTCCACGTGGGACTGGTCTTTCAGTACCCGGAGTACCAGCTCTTTGAGGAGACAGTCTATCAGGATATTGCCTTCGGCCCCCAAAATATGAAGCTTTCAGAGGAAGAGATCGACCGCCGGGTGCATCAGGCGGCCCAGTTCGTCGGCCTCCAGGAGCGGCACCTGCAAAAGTCTCCCTTTGAGCTCTCCGGCGGCCAAAAGCGCCGGGTGGCCATCGCCGGCGTTATCGCCATGGAGCCGGAGGTGCTCATTCTGGACGAGCCCACCGCAGGACTGGATCCTGTGGGCCGGGACGCCATTCTGGCGAATATCCGGGCCTATCACGAGTCCAAAAACGCGACAATTATCCTGGTCTCTCACTCCATGGAGGAGGTGGCCCGGTCGGTGGACCGGATTGTGGTGGTCAACGACGGCACCATTCCCTTTACCGGTACGCCCCGGGAGGTGTTCTCCCACAGCGCGGAGCTGCGCCAGATGGGTCTGGGCATTCCCCAGGTGACCCAGGTGTTCCAGCGGCTCAAGGAGCTGGGGGTGCCCATTCAGGACGACTGCGTCTATACGATGGAGGAGGCCAAAGCGCAGCTTCTGGCCCTTGCCGGAAAGGGGGCGGTCTGAGTGCTGAAGGATATTACCCTGGGCCAGTATTTCCCTGGCAATTCCGTGGTGCACCGGCTGGATCCCCGGACCAAGATCCTGATGGTGCTGCTGTATATCATTGCCCTGTTTACCGCCAAGGGCTTTGTGACCTATGGGCTGCTGCTGATTTTCCTGGTGACGGCGGTCCGCCTCTCCAAGGTGGGGGCCAAGGCCATCCTGCGGGGCATGAAGCCGGTGCTGTTCATCCTGATCTTTACCGCAGTGCTCAACCTGTTTTATAACATCGACGGAACCATCCTCTTTCAGTGGGGAGTTCTGACGATTTCCACCGGAGGCATCAAGACCGCCTTTTTTATGGTGCTGCGGATTATGATGCTCATCTCGGGCACCTTCCTGATGACCTATACCACCTCTCCCATCCTGCTCACTGACGGTCTGGAGAACCTGCTGGGTCCGCTGAAGAAGCTCCATGTGCCAGTACATGAGCTGGCCATGATGATGTCCATCGCCCTGCGTTTTATTCCGACGCTGATTGAGGAGACGGACAAGATCATGTCTGCCCAAAAGGCCCGGGGCGCGGATTTCGACTCGGGTAATCTGATTGACAAGGCCAAGGCGCTGATTCCGCTGCTGGTGCCCCTGTTTGTTTCCGCCTTCCGGCGGGCGGATGAGCTGGCCACCGCCATGGAGTGCCGCTGCTATCACGGCGGTGAGGGCCGCACTCGTCTGCGCCAGTTGGTCTATCGCCGGATGGACTGGATTACCCTGGGCATCGGCATGGGTCTGGTGGTGCTGGTGGCTGTACTGGGCCTGCGGTTCGGTATTTGAAATACGGATTGGGAGGGAGTGCCCGTGAGAAATATCGCTTTACAGCTCATGTATGTGGGCACCGCCTACCACGGCTGGCAGATTCAGAATAACGCCGCCACCGTCCAGGAGACCCTGGAGCAGGCGGTGTCCAAGGTAGTCAAGCACCCGGTGCGCTTTACCGGGGCGGGCCGTACCGACGCCGGGGTGCACGCCCGGGTCTATATTGCCAATTTTCGAACCACATGCAATATCCCCTGCGAGCGCATGCCGCTGGCCTTCAATGCCCGGTTGCCGGAGGACATTGTGGTGGTCTCCGCCCGGGAGGTGTCCGAGGGCTTTAACGCTATCGGATCCTGCCGGAAGAAAGAATATACCTATCAGGTTTATAACTCCCGAATCCGCAACGCCTTTTATGTGGACCGGGCCTATTTCTATCCCAAGCGGCTGGACGAACGGGTGATGGCCCGGGCGGCCCAGGAGTTTGTAGGCACCCGGGACTTCGCCGCTGTCCGGGACGTGGGCACCAATGTCCGCTCTACCGTTCGCACCGTCTATTATTTCGATGTGGCCCGGGAGGGGGATCTGATCACTCTGAAGGTCTGCGCCAACGGATTTTTATACAATATGGTCCGTATTATGGTGGGTACTGTCCTCTATGCCGCTGAGGGCAAGCTGACTCCGGAGGACATCCGGGAGATTCTGCTCCGGGGCAACCGGGTGGAGGCAGGGCCTACTGTCCCCCCGGGTGGGCTGTATATGACCAAGCTGTGGTATCGGGAGCCGGTGGGTCTGGAGACAGATCCGGAGGAATAATCGCATGGATGATAAGAAAAACGAAACTGCCGGCGCCGCCGGCCAGGAGAAAAAGACGCCGGAGATTCTGCGGATTCTCCTCCGGGTGCTGACACTGATTCTGACCATTCTGCTGGTGCTGGGCGGAGTGCTGCTGGTGCTCAACCGGGATCGGATCAACCTGGATTCTGTCAAGCGATATCTGACCTATCGGGCGCTAGAGCGCAGTGATGAGGGCCAGGGAGTTGAGTTCCCCATTGCCAATGAGGATGGAACTATCTTCGCTGCCCTGGGAGACAGTATTCTGGCCTGCAGCGGCAATCGCATTCTGCTTTATTCTGACAGCGGGACTGCATATGTGGATATGGAGACAGCGCTCTCCCAGCCGGTGATCACCACTGCTGGGAACTATGCCCTGGTCTACGACGCCGGTGGCAGCCAGCTTTACCTCTTTTCCGGGCGACAGCTGGTGTTTCAGTACGCCACGGAGGGGGATTATGCCCTCATCTCTGCTCAGGTCAATGAAAACGGCTGGCTTGCCGTGGTGGAGCAGGCCTCCGGTTACAAGGGCGCGGTGACTGTCTATAATGCCAGCCATAAGGAGATGATTACGGAAAATATCTCCTCCAGCTTTGTCATGGACGCCGCTGTCTCCCCGGATAACCGGCAGCTTGCCGTGCTCACAATAGAACAACAGGACTTGTCCTTTGCCAGTACGCTGACCATGTACAATGTTTCTGACGGCGAGAGCACTGTCTCTGCTGTTGTATCAGATACCCCCGCTCTAGAGCTCCGTTGGGATGACAGCGGCCTCTGGTTTCAGGAGCAGTCCGGCCTTCGGCTTGTGGGCACGGATTGCCAGGTGCTGGGACAGTGGGAGGACGAATCGCTCTACCTGCGGGGCTACTCCCTCCATGGAGATGGATTTGCCGTGGAGTATTTCAGCCGTTCCCGGGCCGGTTCTGTAGGACAGGTAGTGGTGGTGGATAGCCAGGGCAATGCTGTTGCCTCGCTGGACGTGGGAGAAGAGGTGCTGTCCATTACGGCGGCAGGGCGTTATATCGCTCTGCTGACCAACAGCAGACTGACGATTTACACCAGCGATCTCACAGAATACGCTGTGCTTGACAATACCAACGGCATCCTCCAGGCACTTGTCAGGACGGACGGCACCGCCGTCCTGGTTATGGGAGAGACGGCCAATGTCTTCCTGCCTTGAGGCGGAAGAGGAAAGGAAAATCATGAATCTGTTTGACCTCATTGTCCTGGGCGTCTTAGCCCTCTTTGCCTTTCTGGGTTCACGCAAAGGCCTGATTATGACGCTGGCCAGCCTGGTGGTCACGGTGCTTGCACTGGTGGGAGCGCCGGTAATTGCCGACCAGCTCTCTCCGTCAGTGGCCTATATGATGGAACCTGCCATTCAGAATGCGGTTCAGACCAATGTGGATCAGGCGGTGGCCAATAATACTGCCTCTGATACCTTTTACCTGGAGGAAGGGAGCTTTCTGGAGCAGCTTGTCAGCTCTGAGTTCTACCAGCACTTCGCCGAGTCTGCTCAGCAGTCGGTGGAGCAGGGCATTGAGCAGGCGACCCAGTCTGTGGTTGCTGCGGTGACGCAGTCTTTGGCTCAGTCCCTTGCTTGGCTGGCAGTCTATGTGATTGCTTTCGCCCTGATTCTGTTTCTGGGGCGCCTGCTGGCACATGTGCTGGATTTGGCGGCCATGCTGCCGGGCCTGCATTTTTTGAACAAATCCCTGGGCGGCGTCTGCGGCCTGCTTAAGGGGCTCGTCATCGTGGCAGTGGTTGTCTCCCTTGGAGTGGGCTTTGGCCTGATTCCCCAGGAAAGTGTGGATGGAAGCGCTCTGCTCAAGCTGTTTTCCAGTTTTGGAACAGTTTCTCTTTGAAAAACATTTCCGTCTTGAAGATTTGTTCACATTTCTGTGGTAAGATAATCCCCAAACGCAAAGGGCCGCCTGCCGGCCCGTAAGGAGATAGATTATGCAGCCTGTACTGTGTTCCAAATGCCATAAAAATATGGCCGTCATTTTTATTACCAAGCTGGAAAATGGTGAGAGTAAAAATGAAGGCTATTGTCTTAAATGCGCCCATAGCATGGGTATCAAGCCGGTAGACGACCTGCTGAGTAAAATGGGCATCTCCGAGGATGACCTGGAAGGGCTGACCAACGATATGATGTCCGCTTTTGGCGGCCCGGAGGCCATGGAGGCCCTGATGTCCGGCCAAGAGGAGAATCCTGACAGCGAGGACAACGATGAGGACCAGGAGGACGGCAAGACAGCTACTTTTCCCTTCCTAAACCGTCTTTTCGGGACCAATCAGCCCCCCAGGGAGGAGAGCCAGAACGACCCATCGCACAGCCAAGGACAGGAGAGCCGGGAGAATCAGTCCAGACCCCACAAGGGCCAGAAGCGGAAATTCCTGGAGAATTACTGTATCTCCCTGACCCGGAAGGCCCGGGAGGGTAAGCTGGACGGGGTTATCGGCCGGGAGGAGGAGATCTCCCGGGTCATGCAGATCCTCAACCGCCGTCAGAAGAACAATCCCTGCCTCATCGGCGAGCCTGGCGTAGGCAAAACTGCCATCGCTGAGGGCTTGGCCCTGCGCATTGCCTCCGGAGACGTGCCCTATAAGCTGCAGGACAAAGAGGTCTATCTGCTGGATCTCACCGCCCTGGTGGCAGGTACCCAGTTCCGTGGCCAGTTCGAGAGCCGGATGAAGGGGCTCATTGAGGAGATCAAGAAGATCGGAAATATTATCCTGGTCATTGACGAGGTACACAATATCGTGGGCGCCGGCGATGCTGAGGGCTCCATGAATGCCGCCAATATCCTCAAGCCCGCTTTGAGCCGAGGTGAGATTCAGGTGATCGGCGCCACCACCTTCAATGAGTACCGCAAGTACATCGAGAAGGACGCCGCCCTGGAGCGCCGTTTCCAGCCGGTGACGGTGGCTGAGCCTTCTCTGGACGATGCAACCAAAATCCTTGAGGGCATTGCCCACTTCTACGAGGACTATCATCAGGTGACTATTCCTCAGCCCATCCTGCGTCAGGCGGTCACGCTTTCGGAGCGGTATATCACCGACCGGTATCTGCCGGATAAGGCCATCGACCTGATCGACGAGGCCTGCTCCGATGTCAACCTTCATGATAAGACTCTGGCCCGGTTGGCATCCATCCAGAAGGAGCGTGCGGACCTGGCCAAGGAGCGGGAGCTGATTCTTGCCAGTCAGAACCAGCAGTCTACCCAGCGGTCTGCCCAGCTCAAGGAGAACGAGCAGAAGCAGTCCCGCTGCCGCCAGCAGCTCACCGCGGTGAACAACGAGGGCTTAAGCATCCAGAACCGGACGGAGATGGACCCTGCCCTGCGGGAGGAGCGGCTTCAGACCATTAGCCGTCAGGCGGAAAAGCTGCGCAGTGAGCTGCGCAGCCTCCAGGAGGAACGGAATGTCATTCAGAACCCGCCGGAGGATAACAGAGCTTACGAGCGCATTGCCCATCTGCGCAGCATTGAGCTGCAGCTGGACAGCGAGGAGCAGTCTCTGAAGGCCCAGGGCAAGCCCGTCCTGGGGGTTGAGAATCTGGCCCGGGTCATCGAGCTGTGGACCAACATCCCCGCCAGCCGGATCCAGGAGGAGGAGTTCGCCCGGCTCAGCCAGCTGGATCAGCGGCTTAAGCAGCACATTATCGGCCAAGACGAGGCGGTAGACGCCGTCACCCGGGCCATTCGCCGCAACCGGGTGGGCATCTCTCCCAAACACAAGCCGGTCTCTTTTATCTTTGTAGGTTCCACCGGCGTGGGCAAGACTGAGTTGGTCAAGCAGCTGGCTCAGGACCTGTTCAACAGTCCGGAGTCTCTCATCCGGCTGGATATGTCCGAGTTCATGGAAAAACATGCGGTCTCCCGGATTGTGGGCTCGCCTCCCGGCTATGTGGGCTATGATGAGGCGGGACAGCTCACTGAGAAGATTCGCCGTAAGCCCTATTCCGTCATCCTCTTTGACGAGATCGAGAAGGCCCATCCCGATGTGCTCAACATCCTGCTCCAGATTCTGGACGATGGACAGATCACCGACGCCCACGGCCGCAAGGTGAATTTTGAGAATACCGTCATCGTCATGACCTCCAACGCCGGCAGCGACTCCAAAAACGGCAGCGTGGGCTTTGGCCGCAGCGCCGACGAGCAGGATAAGGAGAAGACCATGAAGGCCCTCCAGTCCTTCCTGCGGCCGGAGTTTATCAACCGGGTGGATGAGATTGTTCACTTCCACCACCTGAGCGAGGAGAACTTCAAGGGGATTACCGCTATCATGCTGGGTGAGCTGAAGACCTCTATGGCGGAGAAGGGGATCGATTTCACTTGGGACGACGCCCTGGTGGATTACCTGACCCACAAGTCCTACTCCCTGACCTACGGCGCCCGGAATCTGCGGCGGCTGATCCAGAAGGAGCTGGAGGACGCCATCGCTCTGCGGCTCATCCAGTGCTATGACCAGCAGGTGACCCGGCTAAGCGCCACTGTCCAGGACGGCCAGATCGCCCTGATCAGTGACTGAGTATAGATAATCTGAGCAATTTAAGGAGGTGATCTGGATGCTGGATGTCTGTCTGCTGGGGACAGGGGGAACTATGCCCCTGCCCGGGCGTTGGCTCACCTCCCTGGTGCTGCGCTGCAACGGCCACAGTCTGCTCATTGACGCGGGAGAGGGCACCCAGATCGCTGCCCGGGAGGCGGGCTGCTCCTTTAAGAATTTGGATACTATCTGCATTACCCACCTCCACGCCGACCACACGGCGGGCCTGCCCGGTCTGCTGCTCACAATGGGCAATATGGACCGGACCGAGCCGGTGACTGTCATCGGCCCCCGGGGCATCCGTCGGGTGCTGGAGGCGGTGAAGGTGATCGCCCCCGAGCTGGCCTTCCCCGTCTGGGTGATGGAGCTGGAGGAGGGGAGCACCCAGACCATCTCTCTGGGAGATTGGGAGATCACCGCCTTTCCCCTCCGGCATACGGTGCCCTGCTTCGGCTATATGGCCTATGTACCCCGGGCGGGAAAGTTCGATCCGGTCCGTGCCCAGCAGGCGGGGATTCCCCGGCCGCTGTGGAAGCGGCTGCAGCAGGGGGAGAGCGTGGACGGCTTCACCCCGGATATGGTGTTGGGTCCGCCCCGGCGGGGCATCAAGCTTGTCTACGCCACCGACACCCGGCCGGCGCCCGCCCTCTATCGGGCAGCGGTTGAGGCCGACCTGCTCATCTGCGAGGGAATGTACGGTGAGCAGGATAAGCTCCCCAAGGCCAAGGAGACCTGCCATATGACCTTCCTGGAGGCGGCGAAAACCGCCCAGCGGGCCGGGGCAAAGGAGCTTTGGCTCACCCACTTTAGCCCCTCCCTCACCCACCCAGAGGAGTTCCTCGGAACTGCTGCTGCGGTCTTCCCAAATACTTCCCTGGGCAGCAGCGGGCGAAGAGTAACCCTGCAGTTCCAGGACTGACCAATTTCATGAAACAAAAACAGCCTTCCGGTTTCCAAATTGATATAGTCCCCTTAGAGTAGACACTCGAAAAAGCAAAAGCTTTCGAGACTAC
>JBJDXT010000039.1:0-11503 GCA_051866795.1 Candidatus Onthomonas sp.
AACGGATTCGGTGCAGCGACGCTTTCAAATTCGACATCGGTCATCTGTCTCAGGTGACCCCAGAAAGGAGTTTTTTCCTTGAACGTTAAGAAACCGATTGTACGAACTGCTGCTTTCACCCTGTCCCTGCTGGCAGCCATGTCCGTTCCGGCCTTTGCCATCACTCCGTCCTATCAGTCACCGCAGTTGCCGAAGATTTCCGACGTCAAAGTGCACGTCGATCTGCCTTCCGGCTTCTGGGATGAGTACTTTGAGGAGCACCCCATCGAGATTCCGGAGACCGCAGAGACGGCCAAGCTGGCCGCGCCGGTGATCACCAAATCCACCTACTCTCACAATGCCGTTCTCAGCAATACCCTTCAGCTTGTCTGGGACGAGGTGGACGGCGCAGAGAGTTATGAAGTGGAGATCACCAAGGCCGACGGCAGCAGCAAGGTCTACAATACGACCGGCGCCTGTCTGCTGAACAAAGCCGGCTCCGACGATTTCATCACAGGCTGCCCCAAGGTGTATGTGGCTGAGACCTCCACCTGGACTGCCGCAACTGTCCGGGTCCGGGCGCTGGCCGGCGACGATGCCAGCAGCTGGAGCGAGACGGCAAAAATCAGCTGCAACGCCCTGTTTCACGCGAAGTAAACCCATCTGAAAGGGGCTGCTCCCAGGAGCGGCCCCTGGAAAGGAGCCTGCTTTGGTTCAAACACGAACGCGATGTCTGGCGCTGCTCCTGTGTCTCTTCACCCTCATCACCTGCATCCCTGCAGCCTCTGCCGCTAAGGTTCTGCCCGATTCAGACGTTCAGAAAGAAGTGCCAGCTGAAGAACTGCCGGATGAAGCAGCGCCGGACGAGACAATGCCAACTGAGGAACCGGAGGAAGAACCAGCATCAGAGGAGGACTATTCCATCCAGCTTATGGCCTCCAACATCTCCTTCAGCACCATCCTCACCTCCAGTCAGCTCACCAGCGCCAACAACTACCTGAATTATGTGAGCGGCAGCGGCAAGAAAGCCGTCTCCATCCACCAGGTGACGATTGACGGAACCACGAGCTGGGCCTACTGCGCCGACTCCCGGAAGGACTGGCCGGGAAGCTACACCAACTTCTCTGAGGCAGACCTCCCCACCTCCGCTTTCTACCAGGTGCAAAAGATTGTCATGCAGCTGGGCTTTGGCGACAACAATACCACCCGGTTGAAGCAGCTCTTCGGCTACACCCTGAACAACTATGAGGCCTATCAGGCTACCCAGATCGTCATGTGGGCGGCCCAGGCCTGGGAGGAACAGTGGACTTACATCGCCTCAGCTCCCTCCAGTATCCGGGATGGCGTGCTGAACTACTGGAAGGCCTCCACGCCGGATGGCAAGGACCAGGATGCCTATAACTTCGCCCTGGCTCTGGCGGACGCGGTGCAGTCCGTGTATGAGGACGGCATCGGCTGTGACCTGTCCATTGCCCAGGACTCGACCAGTGTGACCTCCTACCGCTACAAGATCACGGTGAAGCCCAAAAACTATCTCGGCGGCTACAGTGCCACTCTGTCCGGCCTCCCCAGCGGAGCGACACTAACCAGCTCAGATGGCGATGTGACGGTGAGCAGTGCCTCGGCATTCTCCAGCACCGCCTCCAGCGGAACGGACACACTGTACCTGACTGTCCCCAGGACAGCCGGCGCTCAGTCCCTGTCGGTCACTCTGAAGGTAACCCCATACGTTCGGAAGTACAACACCAACAGCGCCGTGGGCTATCTGACCCCTGCAAGCAGCAGCTATCAGACCATCCTCTACGGCGGCGGCACCCTCTCCACAGCTCCGGTCTCCAAGCAGGTGACCCTGTCCGTTCCCAGACTGCCCACCGGCAAGGTAACCATCACCAAGCTGGACGCAGAAACCAAGAAGCCGGTGCCCGGCGTGGTCTTTGCCCTGTACCAGTACGACGGGACGAGCTACATCAACACCGGCAAAACCGCCACATCCAACAGCTCCGGCATCGCGGAGTTCACCGGCCTCCAGTACAACAGCACCAATCTGGGCCGCTACCGGGTATTCGAGGTCTCCTCGGACACCCACGAGGTGTGGACGAACCGGTATGTCTGCTGGTTTTCACTGGCTTCCGGTCTCTGGTACAGCTACGAATCCGCCACCTCTGAGCAGGCCACTGGCTACGCCACCCAAAACAGCTCGGGAAGCTATGACTTCACCTTTGCCTTCACGGCCTATAACCAGGAGAAGGTGAAAAACGGAAGCCTCACCATCCGGAAGCAGGACGGCAGCGGAAATCCCCTGGCGGAGGTGTCCTTCGTGGTCACCGACGAGACCGGAGCGTCAGTGCTGTTTTCCAAGGGCAGTGACGGAGCTTATGTTCCCGACACAAAAGGCAGCACCCGGCTCACCACCGACGCCAAGGGCCAAATCCAGGTGAAAGAGCTGCCCTTCGGCACCTATCTGGTCACCGAGGTGGAGACAGCTGAGGGCGGTTACACCCTCCTGCCCACGTCCTTCACCGTGACGCTGCCCTATACCGACCAGGACGGGAATGAGCAATTGGAGCTGACCTACACCGTAGTCAACCACTCCGACTTCACTCTCCCGGCAACCGGCGGCAGCAGCTTCGACATTTGTCCGTTCATTGGCATCAGCCTGCTGGAAATCACACTTATCATTTACGCCAAAAATCGAAAAAGGAGCTTTTTCTCATGAAAAGATTGTATTCCCTTATTCTGAGCGCAGCCATGCTGCTCTCCCTGTGCCTCTCTGCCTCGGCGGCAAACATCGCAACTATCGACCAGAGCCGCACCGGCAGTCTCACGTTATACAAGTACGACCTCACCTCCGCTGAGGCCGACGGCCTGACGGACAGCGTCTACCTCTCCACCGGCAAGGAGAACAGCGAGGCGGCGGCCGCCTTTGCCCCCTACGCCATCCCCGGCGTGGAGTTCACCTACCTCCGGGTGGGCAGCATCGAGACCTACGCCTCCAGCAGCAACGGAGCCAGTACCATTCAGATAGTCTACGGCGTGGAGGACTCTGCCCTGCTGGACGCCCTGGGCCTGACGGCGGCGGACAAAGCCACCACCTTTGACGGTATGGACTATTACGCCAGCAACACGCTGATCAACGCCCTCTCGGACAAGCTCACCTCCAACAACACCTCCACCAAGGACAAGCTGGAAGCTATCATTGCAAGAAACAGTAGCGCCGTGGCCATGCCCCTCACTGACAGCACCGGCAAAACCAGCGCCGGCAATCTGGCGCTGGGCCTGTATCTGGTGGTAGAGACTTCCGTACCGGAGAATGTGACCTATACCGTCGACCCCTTCCTGGTCTCCATCCCTATGACCGACATCCAGAATCTGGACAACTGGTTCTACGATGTGACCGTTTATCCGAAAAACCAGACCGGTACCCCCACCTTGGACAAGGAAGTGGCGGACGCCAATCACGGCCTGTCCTTCTCGGATGCGGAGAGCGGCTATGAGGATGTGGCAACTGTCTCTGATAACGACCTGGTGAACTATCGGATTCTCTCCACCCTGCCCTCCATCCACTCCACCGCCACTTACCTGACCCAGTACGAGTTCGTGGACACCCTGTCCAAGGGCATTGAGTACAACCAGAACGACGTGAAGATTTGCTGGTACAAGGACCGCTCCGTGGCAGAGCAGGACTACTCTATCGCCACCAACAACACTCAGGCCGTCAACGGCTCCGCAGCCGATGTGACCTGGAGCTTTGGCAGCGAGTTCTTCAGCGTAGCCTACGGCACTGCCGCCAATGACGCCACCACCATGACCGTCAAGCTGACCGACCGGGGTCTCGCCGAGGTCAACCAGCCCGTCTCTTCCAGTGACCAGCAGGGTAAATTCTCCGGCTGGACCATGGTAATCTATTACAATGCCACCGTTCACGCAGACGATGCGGTCACCTACGGCGACAGCGGCAACCCCAACGATGTGACCCTGACCTGGAGCCGCACCACAGACGGTTATTACGACACCCTCTCTGATGAAGCCAAGGTCTATGTCTACGGCATCGACCTGACCAAGATTCTGTCTGAAGGCGGCACTGCTTTCACCGACGTACAGTTCACCCTGGAGAACCAGTCCAACGCAACCGGCTCCTTCTACCTGATCGCCGATGAGGCGGAGGCTGGCGTCTATTACATCACCGGCGGCACTGCCAACGCGGAGGACGCCACCCGGTTCTCTCCCGACGCTCAGGGCAAGCTGCTGATCTATAGTCTGGAGGAGGACACCTACGAGCTGGTGGAAGTAAAAACCGCCTCCGGCTACACGCTGCTGAAGGACCCCATCTCCATCGTCATCACCACAGATTACACGGCTAACCAGCCCTGCGGCAGCCTGACTGCCAGCGGCACGGTGGATGGGGATGCCGTGAATATGGAGAGCGTGGGTGACTCTGCCAACGCCCTGGTGCCCCTGACGGTTCTGAATACTCGGGGCTTTGACCTGCCCAAGACCGGCGGCACCGGCACCCTGGTGACCACCATCTGCGGCGTCCTGCTGGTGTCCGGCATGATAGCTCTGGCTGTATTCACCTCCAAGCGCAAGCGCACCAACTGACGAAATGGGGGAGGCGGCATAGCCGCCTCCCTCGGGAGATATTGTATGAAACGAATTCTGATGCCGCTCTGCTACGGGGCGGCAATTCTGCTCGGCTTTCTTCTTCTGAGCTACCCCATGATCAGCAACTATCTCTACGAGCAGCGGCAGGACGGGGTGATTGCACGGTATGAGACTCTGGCCCAGGATACCGCCCTGGACGAAACACGAAAAAAGGCGCTGGAGGCCGCCCGGAAATATAACCGCCAACTGGCCTCCGGAGTCGTCTCTCTGGAGGATCCTTTTCTCACCGCCACTATCCCGGAGAAGGACGGCACCCAATCCTCTATCCTGGACATCACCGGCACCGGCGTGATCGCCACGCTGGAGGTCCCGGCGCTGAATCTGGAGCTGCCTGTCTATTACGGTACGGACAGCGAGACGCTGGAGCATGGGGTTGGGGTGTTGGAGATCTCCTCCCTCCCGGTGGGCGGCGAGGGTACCCATACCGTCCTCTGCGGTCACTCAGGGCTGTCCGCTGCAAAATTGTTCTCTGATCTTGAGCAACTGGAAGTGGGAGACCAGTTTTACATTGAGGTTCTGGGCGAGACGCTGGCCTATAAAGTTGACCAGATCTCCACCGTACTGCCGGAGGACCTGAGCCAGCTGGCCATCGACCCGCAGGAGGATTACTGCACCCTCCTCACCTGTACGCCCTATGGCGTCAACACCCACCGGCTGCTAGTGCGGGGCGTGCGGACGGTGCTGTCGGCGGAGTCAGATGAAGCAGCCGATAATACCGAGGAAACTGCCCCCAGCGTCTGGCTGAAAGAATATCTCAGATCACTGGCAGTCAGCGTTCTGGTTGTGCTTGTTTTCTTTATCCTGGGCCAACTGATTGCGGCGGCCTGGCGGCGGTACAGGAGGCTGAAATGAGGAGGCAGAATCCATACTGGCTGTGGCTGCTCATCCTGATCGGCTTTCTGGTGGGGCTGTGGCTCATCTTTTACCCTCAGATCAACACGGCGGTCTATGAGTACCAGGCTGAAAAGGTGCTGGAGACGATGAAAGAACAGATCGGCCAGGCGGAAGAGCATTTGCCGGAAAACCGAGTGGATGAGTCGCTCATCTATAAAGAGCTGGCAGAGGCTATGATTCTCTATAACGAGCAATTGGCTGAGGAAAAGCAGATCCACCTCACCAGCCCGGGGGCCTATGAACAGCCTGCCCTGAATTTGGCAGACTATGGGCTGGAGAAAGACAGCCCTGTTGGTTCTCTCTCCATCCCAGCTATTGGACTGGAGCTGCCCATCTATTTGGGCGCTACCAGGGAGAATATGGAAAAGGGTGCGGTCGTGCTGGGGCAGACCAGCCTCCCGGTAGGCGGCAAGAGTACCAACTGTGTCATTGCCGGGCACCGGGGATATCGGGGTATCCCCTATTTTCGGAATCTGGATGATCTGGAACGGGGCGACCTGGTCTACCTCACCAACTTCTGGGGCACAATGACCTATACCGTGACTGAGACCGCTGTGATCCAGCCGGATGACATTGACGCGATCCTGATTCAAAACGGACGGGATATGCTCACCCTGCTGACCTGTCACCCCTATACGGTGGGAACCCAGCGTCTCCTGATTTATTGCGAACGGAGTCCTGCATATAAAAGTCAAGGCCTGAAATGAAAAAAGTCCCGCAAAATTTGCGTGACTGAAAAAGAGCATGACAGAGCAGACCGGAGAAAAAAGCTTCGCCAGCCTGAGTGAAGTTATCGGTCTGATTTATCCTTGCGAGGTATTCTGCTGCGCGTCAAATGCTTCCAGGCATTCCTTCACACGGGCGTAGTAGATACGCAGGAACTTGTTTTGTGCGGCGGTCATGTAGACGAAATACGGCTTGCCCTCGGCACGTTTCTTATCGAGAAACTGGTACACCGGCTCGTCTGCCGGAGCTTTCCTAAGATATGTGCAGACGATCTGGTACAGCGTTTTCCGAAGATGCGGCGAACCACGCTTTGTGGTCGACGTGCTTTGTGTCTCATGCTTGCCGGACTGGTCCACAGCCGGGTCAACGCCAGCGAAGCCCACAATGGAACTGCGGCGGGGAAAACGGCGCACATCACCAATCTCAGCCATGAGTTGCGCAGCTGTGGTTTCGCCAACGCCGTACATGGCGCGCACGGTTTCGTACTCCGGGAGCTGTGAGGCGAGTCGTGTCATCTCTGCTCGCAGAGCAGCCAACGTAGTCTTTCCTGCAAGAAGCTGCTGTGCGGCTGTGGTAATGAGTAGCTTGGTGTTGTCGTTCTTCGGCAGCGTGGTGAAATGGCCGCAGCTTCCGGCGTAGATATCCAGAGCTTTCTCTTCACTGAAATGGTAACCCTTACGCTTGCACCATTTCTGGTAGCGCTCGGTGAACGCCTTCTCGCTGACGCGGCAGATGCAGTCGCAGTGCCAGAATGTCATGACAAAGTCCACCCATTTCTGGTGGCCGTCCGCACGCTCCGGACTGGAGAACAGTTCGTTCACGCCGGGAAAGGTCTTGTCGGTCAGAGAAATGAGATTGTTTTGCAGCGACACCACCGTTTTCATGTAGAGGTTATACTGGCGGCTGCACAGCTTCAGTTGTTGTCTTACAGTGTCCATGGGAGTATATTCCCGCAGATCCACCCAGTTGTCAAGGCCGTACTTGGCGATCTTCATGGCGTCGGCCTTATCGGTCTTGACCTTGCGGATGGAACCGCCTCCGCTCTGCTTGATGTACAGCGGATTCAGGACACAGACGTAAATACCGTATTCGTGTAGCGCCGCCGCAACCGGCTCATGGTAGCGTCCTGTGGCTTCCATGACCACGCGGGTGTCCTCTCCCAGCGCAATGATGGCGTAAGCCATCTGCTCCAGACCGACCTCGGTGTGGAGAAATTCCTGTGGCAGCAATGCCACTTCACCCATTGGCCGCAGGGCTGCCACCATGCTTTTTCCTTTGGAAACATCGATCCCTACTGCGTTCATATCGTTCCTCCTTGTGATTGGATATGGCTTCCCGCCCTTTTCTCATTGCCTGTTCAATCTCCTGGGTGACGCGAGCGCACAAGTGGCTCTACCTGCGCAAATCGAATGCTGCGAATGAGAGAGACGGCTGACGGACTCCGTTGCGGGCGTGTCGGCCCAGAGTGCTTACTGTCAGGCCATTTACTCTCCCATTCTATCAGCTTCGGCTTTGAGATGGAAAAAGACGTGGCTGGCTGCCGCGCCTTCAACCGTAACTTTATTGTAGGAGTTCATAAAATGGAATTGATCTTGAACTTACTGATGCTCCTGATGGCCGGTTTAGAGTTTTCGCTCCTGCTGGTGGCGGTACCCATTATTTTCTTCGGATGGAGGGATCGGTGATGAAAATGTTACTTGTGTTCGTAGCTGGCCTGATGGTAGGTGGACTGTTCGGCGTGGGAATCATGTGCCTGATGATCTCCGCCGGACGGGCGGATAATGCCTGGGAGAACAGACCTCACAACAGCACCACAACTGAACCATAAGCAAGCAGCGGCCGGAGCCTTTTGGGGCTCCGGTCTTTTCTGCGCTGGAGGGGAAAATGGACGATGTCTATCAATACAAATTTGCCAATGGAGATGTGGTTTCCGTGCCGCTTTCGGAGGAATGGACTGCGCTCCTGCAGGAGCTGGACCGACAGGAGGAGAACAACAACCAGGTGGAACGGCGGCGGCACTGCTCTCTGGAATGGTATAACCGGTACGATAACCGACTCTCCCAGCCCCACGATGCCTTTGAAGCGGTGGAAGAACGGGATACCTGGGAGCAGATGTGCAGGTATCTCACCAGGCAGGAAGCACTGATCGGTGACCTGTATTGCCGCAAAGGCTTTTTCCAGCAGGACATCGCCGACTGTCTCGACCTCTCCCAAGGCAGAGTTGCCCAGACAATCCAGCATGTCAGAAAAATTTTACAACAAAACTTTGACAGCAGCTAATATTTTGACCTCTCCCGTGAGCTACCTATAGAGGGACAATTTCTCACCTCTGCGAATCTTGACAATTTCATATCAGCAGTACGGGAACGCCATAATGAGACACCATGCGAGACCTGCGCATCAAAACAAGGTGGCGCTGACCCTGGGTTGGAAGCAGTAAAGACCCTGGGAAAATGCCCGTGAAGATTCCGCTCTTTTGCGGAGCTCTACCCGTACTGTTCCCAATCTCACCAGGGGGCAAGCTGCGAATATGGTAAGGCCGACGATTACTTTATACTCAATTCAAATCACAGGAGCAATCGAAATGATTACATTGGAACATCGAAAAAATGCACATACCATAATTGACCACATTTTTCAGAACCTGTTTCCGGCTCACGGTATGCCGGAGCGTCCCGCTCAGACCGCGCTGTGCCACCGAATGCTGGATGCCATGCTGAACGGTAAAATCGCCTTCTGCGAGGCAGGCACCGGCATTGGAAAGACCTATGCCTATCTGGTCGCCTGTTTTGTTCTGACGCAGTGTCTCTCCTGGGAGGGCGCTCCCTTCCAGCCGGTCATCATCTCCACCTCCAGCATCGCCCTCCAAAAAGCCATCACCTCAGAGTATCTCCCCCTTCTCTCCCGGCTTCTTCTGAGGGACGGCATGATTCAGAAGCCGCTGTTGGCTGTCGTTCGCAAGGGAAAATCCCACTACGTCTGTGACGAACGGCTGGAGCGGCGCATTCGGGGTGCTAATGCAGAGCGGAAAAATCAGAAAAACCTGGAAGCCCTGCTCTCCATGCGGGAGCAGTTGGATCTGGACGGCGTGCGCTATCTGAGCAGCTACGACCGGAAACGGATCTGCGTCCCCCAGGTCTGCGAATGCCAACAAGCAACCTGCCGTTATCTCCAGTTTCTGGAGCGATGCAAATCCCGCCGGTATCTCTTTCACATCTGCAACCACAATCTCCTGTTGGCGGATGCCATCCACCGGGAGCGGGAGGCACGGCCAATTCTGCCCAATACCGATGCGCTGGTGATTGACGAGGCCCACAAGCTCCCGGAGGCCGCACGGCAGATGTTTGGGCTGACTCTGTCCGGCGATGATTTCCGGTCTCTAATCTTCAGCTTGAAGAACGAGGAGTACATGCTGGCCTCCCAGCGTCTGTCAGACGCCGCCCGGCCTCTGATCCGAAAGCTGGATCGGCCGCCCGAGGAGAACCGCTCTGTCCAGAAATACCTGGCCTTGCTGGCGGCTCCGGACAAGGAGCTCTGCGCTATCCGCCGCCAGCTCTTCCGTCTGGTTCTGCCGGACACCAGGAAACGGCTGGAGCGGCTGGGTGAGACTGTCTCGAGCTTCCAATCGAATGACGGTGCCCTGGTCTTTTATGTAACGGAGTCGGAGGACAACGGAACTCTGCTGTGTGCCTCTGTCGCGGACCTGAGTGTTCGGCTGCAGGACACTCTCTGGAACCGCAATCTTTCCTTTATCCTGACCTCCGGCACTATGGCGGTGGGCAGTAACTTTGGGCGATTCCGAGAAATGATAGGGCTCCGGGAAAATTCACAAGTCAAGGAGTTTCTCTTCCCGTCACCCTATGACTACAAGAAGAACTGTTTGCTCTATCTGCCCAAAACGCCTCCTCACGAGGAGCGCAAAAAGAAGAATGCCTATTACAACGACCTATCCTCACTGATTGTCCAGCTTCTGAACGCCTCTCACGGCCACGCACTGATTCTCTTTACCTCCTATGCTGCCCTGTCCGGGGTGATGAAGCGTTTGGAGGCCAGCGAGCTCCCGTATCCGCTCTTTTCTCTGGAGCGAAACTCCGTGCAAATTCTGGAGCAGTTCCGGGCCACGCCAGGAGCGGTGCTACTGGCCACCGGCGCCGCTTGGGAGGGAATGGATTTCCCGGGAGACTGCGTGTCCATGCTCATCATCCCCAAACTGCCCTTTTCTTACCCGGACGCCCGGCAGGAGCAGGAACGGGCACGCTATTCCTCCCTTTCTGATTTCATCCGCACCGTAGTTATACCGGACATGCAGATCAAACTGCGGCAGGGTTTCGGGCGGGCGATTCGCAGCGAGACAGACACCTGCGTGGTGGCTATTCTGGATGAGCGGGCGACACCGGGGCAGCGGTATCATGCGGCAACGCTGGGAGCGCTGCCCAAGATGCCGGTCACAGACAGTCTCCGACAGACGGCGCTCTTTTTCCGCAACAGAAAATCTGAGGAATATTTTGACAGAAACAAACAATAAGACAGGTAATGAGGCCTCTGACAATCTTTCGGATTGCCAGAGGCCTCTATTTTTATGGCTTAATTGAATTGCTTAGAGCAGACACCAACGAAACCGCTTATAAACAGCCACATTTGTTTTGGTCTGTGCAAAACACTGCGATTGCCGCATATTCTGTACTATTTCTGAAAGGAGGAACGTCCATGAAACAGAGCGCACAACCCCTTATCATCCATTGCCTGTTTTCAGAAGAGGGAAAGGAGCTCCCCGAAATCATTGCAGAATGCTTTCATACCTTTTTACTCAGGAGCATTTAGAAAGACTGTGTTTTTTGACAAATCAACCACAATGTGGTATAGTCATCATGATGAATGGCCACTTATCTCTGGAGGTACAAAATGTATTTAGAGATAAGCAATCCCATGGATTATCATGTGGCATTATACATCAGACTGTCAAAGGAGGATGAGAACGAAGGGCCCTCGGAAAGCGTCACCAACCAAAAATCCCTGCTCAATGAGTTCGTCCATCAGCACCGTCTTTCCGTCTATGATACCTACATCGATGACGGCTGGAGCGGCACCAACTTCGACCGCCCGGACTTCCAGCGGATGATTGGCGATATCGAAGCCAAGAAGGTCAACATGGTCATCACCAAGGACCTGAGTCGTCTGGGGCGTGATTACATCATGACCGGCCACTACATGGAGCGGTACTTTCCGGAAAAGCGGGTGCGGT
>JBJDXT010000040.1:0-11391 GCA_051866795.1 Candidatus Onthomonas sp.
TGATTCGGAGAGTAACGATCTGCCGAGGGTATGAGCTGGAGGTGGAATTGAATATCTCGGAAGCGCAGTATTTGAGGGGGCTGCGGATTTGAGATAATCAGATTAGGATTGTCTGTGCATTGGCGGATCTCAGATCCTTTCAACTGAGGTCCGCCACTGATTATCTGGTAGAGTGACAGAAAAGTAGCCTCGTGAAAGGTTGCATTGGAATATACAATAATATTTGTTTTCGCAAGATGAGGATGGTGAGCTACAAGACGGTGCTGGCCAGCCAGACCAAAAGCGGTGCAGAAGAATGCCTTTGTGCAACAGACGAACAAAAATAAATTGACAATTCAGCGCGGCCTGGATAAACTAGAAACAATAAAACAAGCTTTAATGCAAGAGTATTTTGGGTAATTTGGGAGGAAAGGGCATGCTGAGCAGAAGGGATATCGAAAAAGAACTTGGGAAAGGTATTAATATCTTTCCATTGGTATACGAAAATATAAAAGAGAATTCTATTAACCTTACTATAGGACAAAATGCATGGACTATGGGAGATAGGACAATCTATTGGTATGGAGGTTCAAATTTTAGCTGCATTGAACACCCAGGAAAAAAACGTACCTTTACTTTTAGACATGGAGCAAGTTGTATAAAAAGGCCAGATCGAGACAATGATAACGGGAAGAGATATTTAGTTCTGCTCCCTCATACAACGACGATCGTTGAGACTGCAGAAGTTATTGGAGTTGGAAATAACATAGGCGGTGCATTACATTCTAAAGTTGGTATTGTAGCCAAAGGGATTGGTCATATTGGTACAATGTTGGGTCCAGGATATTGTGGACACCTGATGGTTTCCCTTCATAATATTACTGATGAGGTTATTTCACTCCCTGTGGGCTCGACTTTTGTATCACTATCATTTGACTATTTAAATACCCAGGTGACAAGAACAAGCACTACTGTGTCCGGGCATATTGATAAATTTGCGGAGCTGGGGATAAAAATTGACGAAGAGACAAGAAGCTACTTAACTGCGGATTGGAAGTCAAATATTGCAGGTATACGAAGAAAAATGATTGATTCTGACCAATATCAAAAATTTAGATGCTCTTTGAAAGAAAAACGTTGGTCTGAGTTTCGCAAATATGTTAATGTGAGAAACGCTGTTGCTATTTTGTCTGTAGTCTTGGCTTTCTGTATTCTCTTTTTCATCGCGTCTTTTGCTGATAGAAAATTAGAACATCCGGTTTGGGTAGATCGTTTTTTGAACGTTGGATGTTCAGGATTGATAGGTTCAATGCTTATCGGACTCTTTAGATTTATCAAGGATAAGAAATGAAGTTAGTAATTTGAACGTACAGGAAAGAGGCAACCCATAACCAACTTCGACTTCCTGAAATCTGATCCCCGTTTCCGCTCCTTTGCCGACGCTGCCATCACCGCGGAGCGCGTCTTTCCCATCGACCGGGAGAACTCCGCCCTGACCTGCCGCCGGGCCATGGAGTGCGCGGTCAAGTGGATGTACTCGGTGAACGCCTCTCTGTACCTGCCCTACAGCGATAGCCTCCACAGCCTGATGGACAACGAGGAGTTCCGGGCGCTGGTGGGCCCGGACATCTGGAAGCGGATGGAGCTGATCCGCAAGGCGGGCAACGGCGTAGCCCACACCGGAAAAAAGCTGAAGCCGGCGGCGGCGGCCCTGTGTCTGGAAAAACTGTTCGTCTTTCTGGACTATGTGGCCTTCTGTTACTCGGACAAGCTGGGAAGCTAGGTGCACGCCTATGACACCGCCCTGTTGGAGGAGAAAGCGGAGCCGCCTCAACTGGTGGGACGGGCTGTGGAAGTCGATCTTGCGGCCTTTTTGGAGGAAAACACCGCCCTGAAGGCGGAGTTCACTGCCCGCCGGGAGGCTCAGCAGCCAGTCTATGTGCCCAAGCCCCTGGAAAGTCGGAGTATGAGACCCGGAAAACTATATCGACACTATGCTGGCGGGAGGGGGGCGATTGGCTCAACGAGGTGCCCCTGCCCGGCATGCCCAACAAGAGCGGCGTGGGCTTCGCAGACTATGTCCTCTATGACGATGCCCACCGCCCTCTGGAGGTCATCGAGGCCAACCGCACCTGCGTGGACATGCCTCAGGGCCGCCAGCAGGCCAGCTTGGACAGCCGGCAGATTTACTTTGTTAATTAAATTGTACCCGTAACAGCATGATGAAGGAGCTGCCTGTCTGGCTGGTACCCAGCCGGTAATTGACCGGATCAACGCAAACGCTGTGGCGGCGTGAGAAGGCAGGAAAATCCCGGGGCCCGCTGAAAGCAGCCCTCGGGAGCGCATCACATTCGCATTGTGGGGGTCGTCGGTTCGAATCCGATCAGGTCCATCTTTACCACCTGGAACGTTTTGTTCCGGGTGGTTTCTTTTTGTGCTTCGCCAGAATTCAGACGAAACATGCGTGGCCGGCATCCAGCCACTCAGATCCTGCCGCCGCGGCTTGACAAACACCGCTTCTTCTGCTAGGATTAACGATAATTTGAGCAATGCGGCTCGGGCGAAAGTCCGGGCCGTTTTGTTTTAGGGGGCTTTTCTGTGCTGGATACGGTTACTTCTGTTCTGCTGTTTCTTGTGCTGTTTTTTGCCAACGGAATTCAGGCGATCACTGGATTTGCCGGCACACTGCTGGCCATGCCGCCCTGTATCCGGCTGATTGGGGCGGACAATGCCAAGACAGTGCTGAATATCCTGGCCCAGGCCTCCTGCCTGATGATTCTTCTGGGCAGCCTGCGCTGTGTCAACTGGCGGGAGCTGGGCAAAATGCTGGGACTGATGCTGGTGGGCATGGCGGTTGGCATCTGGCTGTACAGCGTGCTGCCGCTTGATTTCCTGCTCACGGTATACGGTATCCTCATCATACTCATCGCACTGCAGAAGCTGTTTCTGCCCAGGCTTTTTCCGGAAAAGGGCCGGTGGCTGACGGGTATCGTACCGCTGGCAGGCATCATCCATGGAATGTTCGTCTCAGGTGGGGCGCTGCTGGTAGTTTATGCCTCAGGGGCGCTGCCCCGCAAGGAGGAGTTCCGGGCCACTATGGCTGCCGTGTGGTTTTTTCTGGGATTCTTCCTCACTGCCGCTCAGGTGCGCAGTGGGGAAGTCACGGCGGATGTGCTTTGTATGACCGCCTTCTGTCTGATTCCCATGGCCCTGGGTACCTGGCTGGGCGGGCGGCTGGTCAAGCGGATCTCCCAGCAGCTGTTCATGAAAATCACCTATGTTTTGCTGGTTATCTCAGGAATCCTTGCAATTGTTTAGGTGTTTTGTCGTGCGTTTGCACAATGGAATTTGGGGCGCCCGACAATTTACAATGCCCTTTCTGTCCGCTATACTGGAGCCATCCAGACAGGACAACGTCGTCTTAGCGGACAGCGCTGTCCTGTTCTCGTTTGGAAATCCGAAGTGAAGCAAAGGATCAGTGATTGTTATGTCCATGACAGGCAAGGAAGTTGCAGCCCTTCATCAAAAATATGTCATGCAGTCCTGGAGCAAGTGCGGACTGCCCGCCATCCCGGTCCAGCGGGCTGAGGGTATCTATTTCTGGGATTACGACGGAAAAAAGTACGCTGATATGTCCTCACTGCTGGTCTGCTCCAACCTGGGCCACCAGCTGCCCGAGATTGTGGACGCCATCAAGCGGCAGGCGGATCAGATGTGCTTTATGGCCCCGGCCTACGCCTCTGAACCCAAGAGCAAGCTGGCCAAGCTGCTGGTAGAGGTCGCAGGCGCAGATACCTATCGCCGCGTGTTCTTTACCAATGGCGGCGCCGAGTCCAATGAGAACGCCATCAAGATGGCCCGCATGGTCACCGGCCGTACCAAGGTGTTCAGCTGCTACCGCAGCTACCACGGCGCGACTCTGGGGGCCTCCAACGCCTCCGGCGACTGGCGGCGGTTTGCGGCGGAGATCGGCGGCGCCAACGGCTTTGTCAAGTTCATGAACCCCCATATGTACCAGGACGGCTATATCCGTGGTGTGGACGATGCCGAATGCACCGCCAAGGCGCTGGAGGCGCTGGATCTGCAGATGCGCTATGAAGGGCCCCAGAACATCGCCTGCGTCATTATGGAGTCCATTGTGGGCGCCAACGGAGTCATCCTGCCGCCGGACGGCTATATGGAGGGCGTGCGCGCCCTGTGTGACAAGTACGGCATCCTGATGATCTGTGACGAGGTCATGGCGGGCTTTGGCCGCACCGGTAAGATGTTCGCCTGGCAGAACTACGACATCAAGCCGGACATCATCACCTTCGCCAAGGGCGTCACCTGCGGCTATGTGCAGCTGGGCGGCTGCATCGTCAACGAGCGGGTGGCCAGCTATTTTGAAGAGAACGTCCTCCAGTGCGGCCTGACCTACAGCGGCCACACCCTGGCCTGCGCCGCCGGATGCGCCAGCGTGCAGTATTACCTGGACCACGACGTCTGCGGCCATGTGCAGGAGATGGGCAAGATCCTCTCCGCTTTCCTGGACCGGATGGTGGAAAAGCACAGGTGCGTGGGCGAGGCCCGCTGCATCGGCCTGTTTGCCGCGCTGGAGATTGTCCGGGACAAGGAAAAGCGCATTCCCATGCAGGAGTACGGCGAGCACGGCCCGGAGATGGCCGCCATTCTGGGCGAGCTGAAAAAGCGGGGCTTCTCCACCTTCGGACGGGAGAATAACGTCAATATCTGCCCCCCGCTCATCATTACCGCCGACGAGCTCAACGAGTACCTGCCCATTCTGGACGAGGTGCTCACCTGGGCCGACGAGCAGTTCTGCTGAGGTGGTATCATGAGCTGGGAATATTTGCAGCCGGTTGTCATCCAGTTTGGCAGCGGCAAGATTCGGGAGCTGGGCGCTGTGGCCGCCTCGCTGGGCTGCCATAAGGGCATTCTGGTGGCGGACCCGTTTTTTCTCAAAAGCGGTCTGGCTGACAAGCTGATGAAGGAGAGCGGGGGTACCCTCGTCGCCGTCTACGGTGCGATCAGCCCCAATCCGGATGTGACCGAGGTTGACGCCTGCGCGGCGGCCATTCGGGAGAGCGGAGCTGACTTTGTGGTGGCGCTGGGCGGCGGCAGCAGCATGGACTGCGCCAAGGCTGCCAGTGTGACGGCCCTCAGCGGCGAGTCCATCACCCGCTATCACGGCACCGGCATCCCGGTGCCCAGGGAGCACCTGCCCATTATCGCGGTGCCCACCACTGCCGGCACCGGCAGTGAGGTGACCTGCGTCTCGGTGCTGACCAACCACGCCGAGGGCAAGAAGTGTCCCATTAACGCCAACGCCTTCTACCCGGCGGTGGCCCTCATCGACCCGGAGTTGACTGCCTCCATGCCGCCGAAGGTCACGGCCAGCACCGGAATTGACGTGCTGTGCCACGCACTGGAGGGCTTTTGGAGCAAGGGGCACCAGCCGGTGTGTGATGCGCTGGCGCTGCACGCCTGTGAGCTGGTGTTTCGCTGGCTGCCCGTTGCCTGGGCGGACGGCGGAAATCTGGAGGCCCGGGAGAAGATGGCTGAGGCCAGCGTGATCGCCGGCCTGGCCTTCACCCTGCCAAAGACCACCAGCAGCCATGCCTGCAGCTTTCCGCTGACCAACCTCTATCACATCCCCCACGGCGAGGCCTGCGGCCTGACGCTGGACTACTTTGCCCGGATCAA
This sequence comes from Candidatus Onthomonas sp., assembly GCA_051866795.1. Classification (GTDB taxonomy): domain Bacteria; phylum Bacillota; class Clostridia; order Oscillospirales; family Oscillospiraceae; genus Onthomonas. The sequence continues at coordinate 5,680 of JBJDXT010000040.1, forward strand.
CGCCGACTGCGAGGGCGGGCGTGTGCAGGCCTTTGCGCGAAAGCTGGGCTTTGCGGACGTATCTGCCATGGCGGATGCAGTCCACCAGCTCAAGGTGACCACCGGCCTGCGGTGTGACCTGAAGGATCTGGCGCTGACCGATGGGCAGATAGACGAGCTGGTGCGGATCAGCCATCACCCCAATCTGCTCAATAATCCCGTGGAGATTACCGACGAAATGCTCTACGAGATGTACCATTCCTTCCGCTGAACAGCAGCGGCCCCAAAACAGACGAGACGGACAAGGAGGTTCGAAACAGAGGCCTCCCTGTCCGTTTTGTATGCTCCAAAACAGAGAGAAAAGGAAAGTGACCACTATGGATGTATTGATGTCCTTTGGAATTGCCGGCGTCATGCTGCTGCTGGGCATGGCGATCCGCGGCAAGAGCAAATTCGTACAGAGTATGCTCATCCCCGCCGCAGTGCTGGGCGGTGTGATTGGCTTTATCTGTATGAATACCTTCATCCCCGCCCTGACCGACAAAGTCAGCTTTGACGGCTATACCACCATCGTCAACACGCTGTTTACCGTCTCCTTTATCTCCATCGGTCTCACCCGCCCGGCAAAGCAGAGAAAAACAGTCCCGGAGCCCGGCGAGGTGAAGGTGGACAAAAAGGGCCGGCCGAAAAAGAAGAAGGGCGGCCCCCTCTACCGGGGCTCCATGGGCATGGGCCTTGCCTGGTGCATCCTGTTCAGCCTGCAGGGCGGCCTGGGCATCCTGCTGGCGTCAGTGGTGGGCCCCCTGTTCGGCATGGACGCCGTCTATGGCATGCTGATCCCTTACGGCTTCTGCCAGGGTCCCGGCCAGGCGGCGACCAACGGCACCGTATACGAGACAGTCTATGGCATTACCAACGCCTCCCAGGTCGCCATTACCTTCGCAGTCATCGGCTTCCTCTCTGCGTTTGTGGTCGGCGTGCCCATTGCCAAGCTGGGCATCAAGCTGGGCCTGACCAAAAACAGCTCCAAGCTCAGCGATTCGGTGGCCCGGGGCTTCTACACCAAGCCGGAGCAGCGTCAGTCCATGGGTAAGGTCACCACCTACGCCGGCAGCGTTGAGACCCTCGCGTTCCATATCGCCCTGATCGGCCTGTCCTACCTGGTGGCCCTGGTATTCAGCTGGCTGTTCTCCTTCATCCCGGCCATCGGCTCCGGCCTCTCCGCCACCATGTATATGAACGGTCTGCTGGGCGCCTATGTGGTCAATGCGGTGGTCAAAAAGCTGGGTCTGGACTATATGCAGGATTCCACTCTGCAAAGTAAGATTACCGGCTTCTGCAGCGACTTCTTAGTGGTTATGGCCTTCATGGCGGTGCAGCTGGGCGCCGTGGGCAGCTGGATCGTCCCCATCGTCATCATTGCAGTCGTCATTACTGCCGTTACGGCAGCCGTCAGCCTCTTCTTCAGCCAGCACTTCGGTGATTCCAACGACTTCGAGCGTTTCCTGGGCCTCTACGGAACTGCCTGCGGTACGACCCCCTCCGGACTGTCTCTGGTGCGCATTGTGGATCCCGCCCTTTCCACCACTACCGGCGCCGAGCTGGGCATGATGAATATGCCTGAGATGCTGTGTACCTTCTCTTTCATCGTTATCATGCTGATTGCCAGCGGCGTGGTGTCTCCCATCATCGGCGCGGCGCTGCTTCTGGTGATGATCCCCATCTACATGGCCATTATGAAGATGACCGGCTGCCTGAACAAGCGCACCTGGTCGCTGAGCGCCAAGTGGAACGCTGAGCATCCCAGCATTGCCGCATCTGCAGAAACCTCCACCGGCCGCCTGCAGGGCAGCCTGGCCATCTCCCCGGAACAGACCGAGGAGGCCGTGCAGTCCGCAATGGCCTGACCCTGAAACTGTGTCCTGCCCTCATGGGGTAACCCGATTCATCCATTCAGAAAGAAGGAGCTTGCTATGTTTTTGATCACTGCTGTTGTCCGTCCCGAAAAGACCTATCCCATCCTCGGTGCACTGGCCGAAGCCGGCTACTATGGCATGTCCCGCTGGGACGTGGTCGGCCGCGGCAAGCAGAAGGGCATCACCGTGGGCGAGGTGAACTACGAGGAGATGCCCAAGAATATGCTGTATATCGTGGCCGATGAGGAGGACAAGGATCCGATCATTGACATCATTATCGCCAGCGCCCAGAGCGGCGAGAGCGGAAACGCAGGTGATGGCCGCATCTTTGTCAGCCCCATCACTGAGGCTTACACCATCTCTTCGTCCACCAAGGACTGAAAAAGTGATTTTCGCCCAAAAGGCCGATGCGTAACGCTCGGCCTTTTTGGTATCATATAGGAGAAGAAAGGAGCGCAAAATTGCTATGGCACAGGAAACCTTGTTTTACGGCGGAACCATACTGCCCATGACCGGAGAGCAGGATCGGGCCGGGGCGCTACTGGTACGAGAGGGGCACATTGCCTTTGTGGGTGACCTGAACGGGGCAAAGGCGTTGAGCGGCCCTGACACGGAGCAAGTGAATCTGAAGGGAAAAACGCTGCTGCCTGCCTTTATCGACGCCCACAGTCATCTGCCCATGGCGGCCCAGTTCAGCTGTTTTGCGGATTTGGGGGAGTGCACCAATCTGGAGCAGATCGCCGCCGTGCTGACTGCTTATCAGAGAGAGCACGCCATCGGTCCGGAGGGCGCCGTGCTTGGCGTGAATTACGACAACAACTTCCTGGACGGATCTGTCCATCCGGATCGCACACTGCTGGATCAGGTCAGCACTGACACGCCGGTGTTTGCCCTGCACGTATCAGGGCATATGGGGGTGGCCAACTCCCGTCTGCTGGAGCTGTGCGGCTACACCGATGACAGCCCAGATCCCCAGGGCGGCCGGCTGGGCCGGGACGCAGCGGGGCACCTGACCGGCTACCTGGAGGAGATCAGCGCCATGACGCCTGCCCTGATGGCCGCCTTCGGCCGGGTGAAGATGGATATGCCTGCTCAGATGGCCGCAGCCCAGCAGCAATATCTCAGCTATGGAGTGACCACGGTCCAGGACGGCGCGGGCAGTCCCCAGAGCCTTCAGATGCTCTCCGCCTTTGCCGCAGCAGGGCTGCTCCAGCTGGACGTTGTGTCCTATCTCATGGCGGACCAGGAAGCGGAACAGACGATCACCGCCTATCCCGCCCATGACGGCAGGTACAGCGGCCACTATAAAATCGGGGGATATAAGGTAGTGCTGGACGGCTCCCCTCAAGGGCGCACTGCCTGGCTGTCCCGGCCCTATGAGGGCAGCGACTTCTGCGCCTACCCTTACATGCAGGACGAGGCGCTGTACGATATCTGCAAACAGGCGGTGGCCAATCACCGCCAGCTGCTGGCCCACTGCAACGGGGATGCCGCCAGCGAGCAGTTCCTGAACCAGTACACCCGGGCCTGGTCGGAAAGCCCGGACCGTCCTATGCTGCGCCCCACCATGATCCACTGCCAGACGGTGCGGGATGACCAACTGGACCGGATGCCGGCCCTGGGCATGATCCCCAGCATTTTCGTGGCCCACACTTATTTCTGGGGAGACGTCCATCTGAATAATCTGGGGCCCCAGCGGGGCGCGCGCATTTCGCCTGCCCGCAGCGCGCTGGAGCGGGGACTGGTGTACAACTTTCATCAGGATACGCCGGTCACCAAACCGGATATGTTGCTGACCGTCTGGTGCGCCGTCAACCGCCGTACCCGCACAGGGGGATCCATTGGGCCGGAGCAGGCAGTGAGCGTCTACGATGCCCTCAAGGGCGTCACGGTGAATGCGGCCTATGCCTACGGCGAGGAGGACAAAAAAGGTACGCTGGAGGCGGGCAAGCTGGCAGATCTGGTGGTGCTGGAGGCTGATCCGCTTTCCGTGGAGCCTATGGCGATCAAAGATATTGCTGTGGCCGCCACCTATAAGGAGGGCGAATGCCTGTACGGCGGGCTCTGACTTTGTTGCAGCCGGTTTGACTGTATATGAAATAGGAAAAAAGGGGAGAGGTACATCATGGCGGTACGGCTGGAACGGCTTCTGGAAGCGGTGGAGGATCAGGAAATCTGCCTTCTGGCGGGGGCGAGGGGTCTGCGCACACCCATACGTTGGGTGCACATGGTGGAGGGCACTGAGATCAGCACGTTTCTGGAGGGGGGCGAGCTGACTTTCGTTACCGGAATTGCCCTGTGCCCGGAGTGCACGCTGGAACAGCTTGTCCGGGATATCCAGGCCCATGGCGCGGGGGGCGTGCTCATCAATGTGGGGCCCTATATTCCGCAGGTGCCCGGACAGGTCATTGACTTTTGCGACAGCAAGGATTTTCCCCTGCTGACCGTACCCTGGCACATCCATATGGCGGTGATTATGAAGCGGTTCAGTGAGGCAATTCTGCTGTCCGATCGGGTGCAGACCGAGTGGGCCGCCGCCCTGGAAAACGCCATTGTCCACCCCATGGAGGAGCGGCTCTATCAGCCTGCGCTGGAGAGCCGGGGCCTGCGCCTGGAGTGGAGCTACTGCGCCGCGCTGCTGGAGCCTGCGTCCCAGGAATCTCTGCCCTCCTGCCTGCGCACGGTGGAAAATTTTCTGACAGTGCACTGCCCGGAGGTGAGCTTTGCCGAGCTGAACGGGCAGGTGATGCTTCTGTTTGCCAACTGCCCTGCCGAACAGGTGCAGGCGCTGGTGCAGGCGGTGCTGGATGCCTGCGCCAACGCTCTGCCGGGGATTGTGCTGTACGCGGGCATTGGCCGAGCCACCCGCAGCGCCCGCTGCATCGCCGCCAGCTACCATCTGGCGCAAAAGGTACTGCTGCTGCAGAAGCGGCGGGATGCCGCCGGTCAGTCAGCCTGCTACCAGGAGCTGGGTGCCTATCGCCTGCTGATGGCGGTGGAGGATCAGGAGCTGCTGCGGGAGTATACTGCCGCGCTGCTGGGGCCTTTGCGGACCTTTGACAGTGCCAATAACACCGACTACGTTGGTTTTCTGCGGACCTGGATCGCCTGCGATTGCAGCAGCCAGCGCACTGCCGAGCAGATGTTTCTGCACCGCAACACGGTGGATTACCATTTGCGCCGCATCGCCGGACTGCTGGACGCTGACCTGTCACAGCTGGATACCCGGTTCCAGCTCAGCCTGGCGCTCAAGGCGCTGGAGCTGTGCTGAAGCTGAATGGGCGAGACGGTGTCTGACCGAACATGCGGTATGAGACCGGAGGGATTTGCCCGATGAAGGTTCATACGGCTGCTGTTTTGCTCCCGCTCACCGGGGAAGCGGAGTGCGAATACGGTGAGAGGAGCAATCAGATGACCGCTCTCCCCGTCTTGCTTTTCTTTTACTTGTTTATCACGTGGGCAGAGCATCTCGTACAGGGATGTTCTGCCCGTTTTTTGTTTCGGATGAAGAAGCCGGAGACGGGAGAATCTGCCCAGTCCCAACCACCACCCGCTGTATCTCGACAATTGAGTGACCGCCGTGTGAGGATATTCCTGCCGGGGAAGTGCGCCATGACGCCGATAGGCCGGGCGCACTAAGGCAGGAAAAACGCCGCAGAGATCCTGGGGCAGGAACCGACACACAGCAGGGTGGCTTTTCGACTGTGGCTGCATGACAAAATGTACATTTTGGCCCACGTCCCGGAGCGGAGCGGCTGCTCGCCTGGGCGGATCTGTATGACAGCGCCTCGACAGCGGAAAAGAAAATGATTTGCGG
>JBJDXT010000041.1:0-2180 GCA_051866795.1 Candidatus Onthomonas sp.
TATGTCAAGCCAACTAAAGCAAGCATGTCAGATTTTCAGGAAAGGAGGAACCGGATATGGCACAGATCATCTGTCTGTCCAGCACCCGCTGGCTCAAACTGCCCAACCGCACCCAATGGCTGCTGACCCAGCTCAACCGCTATCATAAAATCCTGTTCTTCCAGCCCCCTCCCTCGCTGCTGTCCCGGGATCCCCGGAAGAACGATTACAAAAAGGAAGGACGACATCCTCAGGGCAATATCACTGTCTACACCCTGCCCCCTACCTTTCAGATCACGAACTATGACCATCCAAGGCTGCTGAATCAGAATCTGAAGAAGCTGACTCACTTCATTACTGACAAGGCCGCCAAGGCAAATTTCTACAATCCCCTGCTGTGGGTCTGCTCTCCCCTCTACGCCGGTCTGCTGGACACACTGGACTATAAAGGAATTGTCTACGACTGTTTTCAGGACTGGCCTCAGTTTGACATCCGCTGGGAGAGTATTCTGGCCAATCGGGCAGACGTGCTGTTTGCCGCCTCTCCCGGACTGGTGGAGCATCTGGCCCCCTGCAATACCAATATCGCCCTGCTGCCCAACGGCTGTGACCTGAAGCTGTACGCCCAGACAGAGGATCTGACCCTCCAGGTACCCGCTCCGCTGATGAAAATACGGGGTCCCCTCTTCGGCTATCTGGGAGACGCCGGCCGGGATCTGGATCTTCGCCCGGTCTACCGGACAGCCAAAGCCCACCCCGCCTGGAGCTTTGTCTTTGCCGGCCGGTGCAGCCGGGAAAATCCCCTCTATCAGGCGATGCAGCGATTGGAGAATGTACATTTCCTGGGCAAAATCAGCCCGCTGGATCTTCCCGGCTATGCGGCTCAGTTTGATGTGCTCATCGATCTGCTGGAGACGGACGATCCGGATGAGGACGTTGTGCCCAGCCGGATTTATGAGTATCTGGTGGTTGGAAAGCCCATTGCCGCTATGTATCCCCTCCGGTACATCCCCGTGTACTCCGACGTCATCTATGGAGCGAAATCTCCCAAGGAGTTTGTGGACGCCTGCTATCAGGCGGTAATGGAAAACAGCGCCTGGGCCCCCGCCACACGCAAGCGCTACGGCGCTGAGGCCGCTTGGACCAGCCGCGCCCAGGAAGCGGAGCGCATCCTGGAGAGCAACGGCCTGCTGTGAGCCGGATAGGCGGTTAAACCAATTCCCCTTCTCATTTTCCATTTTACATTGTACAAGCGTACAAAAAACTTTTTTAGCCTCTCTTTCCCTTGAAAGTCCCAATAATATGGGATAAAATACACTCAATTCAGAATTGGGGGGGAGTTGCAATGGTGCGTCTGTCCGTCGGAAATCAGAACGTCTGCCAGTGCAGCCAGTGCGCCTTTACCCTCAGAGTACCCTAATCCAGCCGGCAGGCAGATAGTCTATATCTGCTTGCCTTTTTTCGTGATCGGAGGTTGTGATTTGATGAAAAAAGTTGCCGTTATTATGGGCTCTGACAGCGATCTGCCTGTCATGCAGGAGGCTGTGGACAAGCTGAAGCTGTTCGGCATCCCCTATGAGGTGCGGGTCATCTCTGCCCATCGCACCCCTGCCGCCGCGGAGCAGTTTGCCTCCCACGCGGCGGAAAACGGATTCGGCGTGCTCATCGCCGGCGCCGGCAAGGCCGCTCATCTGGGCGGCGTCCTGGCCGCCTACACCACACTGCCGGTAATCGGCGTGCCCATCAAGACCTCGATGATGGGCGGCCTGGACAGCCTGCTGTCCATCGTCCAGATGCCCAGCGGCATTCCGGTGGCCACGGTAGGCGTCAACGGCGCCGCCAACGCCGGCATTCTGGCCGCGCAGATGCTGGCCGTGGGAGATGAGGCGCTGACCGCCAAACTCGCCGCTTTCAAGGAGGACATGGCCCGCTCGGTTGCCGAAAAGGACGCAAAGGTCTGCGTCCAGATGAACCAGTAAACCCTTCCATCCGGAGAAATACTTCGGAGACATTGTTTTTGATTGAATTTGGAAAGGAAGTCTGAAGAATGGAAAAGATGGAGCAGCTCTACGAGGGCAAGGCAAAAAAGGTTTTCGCCACCGATGATCCCAATGTGGTCATCGTCTCCTACAAGGACGACGCCACCGCCTTCAACGGCCTGAAGAAGGGCACCATCGTGGGCAAGGGCGTCATCAACAACC
>JBJDXT010000042.1:0-2134 GCA_051866795.1 Candidatus Onthomonas sp.
TCCCTCCAGAAGGAGCACCGGGACCGCTACGACGCGGCGGTGTCCCGGGCGGTGGCGGCCATGCCCATGCTGGCGGAGCTCTGCCTGCCCTATGTCCGCCCGGGAGGCCTGTTCATGGCTATGAAGAGCAACAAGACCGACGAGGAGATCGAGGCGGCGGAGCCCATCATCAAAACCCTGGGGGGCGAGCCCCCCTTCGTGATGGATTACCGGCTGCCGGACAGCGAGGTTTACCACCGGATTGTCACTGTCTCCAAGAGCCGGCCCACCCCAAAAGGGTATCCGCGGAAATGGACCAAGATCAAAGAGGCAAAAATTTAGTATCTTTGCACAAAAACGGTTGCAAAATCTATGAAATTATGCTAAGATGGAGCAGAAGTTTCAGGAGGAATGGCAGTGGGCACGGTTATCGTCATTACATCCGGAAAAGGCGGCACGGGAAAGACCTCCCTGACCGGCGGTGTGGGCTCGGCTTTGGCCCTTCAGGGCAAGCGGGTGCTGTGCATCGACGGCGACGTGGGTCTGCGGAACCTGGATATCACCCTGGGCATGACCGACGCTGCGCTGATGGATTTCAGTGACGTGATTTCCGGCCGGTGCGAGCTGGACCGGGCTGTTGCCCCCCACCCGACTGTATCAAACCTGTATCTTCTCACCGCACCCCTGACTCTGCCGGAGGATTTTCCCGGTGAAAGCGGCTTTCATGCCCTGCTGGAGCAGGCCCGGGCGAGCTATGATTTCATTCTCATTGACTCTCCCGCCGGCCTGGGTCCCGGGTTCCGCATGGCGGTTTCCGGCGCGGATCGGGCCATTGTGGTGGCGGTGAGCGACCCCTCTTCCCTGCGGGATGCCCAGCGGGTGGTGACCCAGCTGAGCCATCTGCCCACGGTCCACCTGGTGGTCAACCGGGTGAAGCGGCGTCTGCTGCGCCGCCTGGGCACCACCATCGACGACGCCATGGACACCGCCGGCCTGCCTCTTCTGGGGCTGGTGCCGGAGGACCCCCAGGTGCTCCTGGCGGCAAGCAGCGGCCGGGCCCTGATGCAGACCTCCCAGCGGGGGGCTGCCCAGGCCTTTGGAAACATTGCCCGGCGGCTGGCGGGAGAGACGGTCCCTCTCATGAAGATATGGTAAGGAGAACAGCCTGGCGGACCTTCCTCATATTTTAGTTCAGCGGACCACCCCTCCGGGTGGAACCCAGGAAAGGATGAGCCTGAATGAATATTGCTTTGATGAGTCATGACCACAAGAAAGAGCTGATGGTCCAGTTCTGTATCGCTTACTGCGGCATTCTGTCCAAGCATACCGTCTGCGCCACCAACACCACCGGCCGACTCGTTGCAGAAGCCACCGGCTTACCCGTCCGCCTCTTCCTGTCCCACGCCCACGGAGGCAGCCAGCAGATTGGCGCACGGATCGCCTACAACGAGATTGACATGGTCCTGTTCTTCTCCGACCCCCAGTCCAGCGATCTGGACCCGGACCTGAAGTACATCAACCAGATGTGTGACCAGTATAACATCCCCTTCGCCACCAACGCCGCCACCGCGGAGATCCTGATCCACGGCCTGGAGCGGGGCGACCTGGACTGGAGAGAGATCATCAATCCCGCCATCAAGCCTGTCACCGTGTAAAGTCATATTGACTATGAAATGCGTCCTCGTTCCGAGACTCTGGGACGAAGACGCATTTTTTCAAGGGTTGGTGACACCCCTTGGCTCCCCCTCTGGGGGAGCTGGCTTTGGGCCGCTGGCCCAAAGACTGAGAGGGCAACCCCCTTCCCCACAACCGAAAACCACAAGAAAGCGAGGTCCTACCTATGGATCGCATCAAACCCCGGACCCTGTCCGGTTTTATGGAACTGCTCCCCGCCCCTCAGGCCCAGTTTGAGGGGATGCTGGAGCGCCTGCGCAAGACCTACTCCCTCTATGGCTTCACCCCCCTGGACACCCCCGTCATCGAGTCGGCGGAAATCCTGCTGGCCAAGGGCGGCGGGGAGACGGAGAAGCAGATCTACCGCTTCACCAAGGGGGACAGCGACCTGGCCCTGCGGTTCGATCTCACCGTTCCCCTGGCCAAGTACGTGGCCCTGCACTACAATGACCTGACCTTCCCCTTCCGCCGGTATCAGATC
>JBJDXT010000043.1:0-10778 GCA_051866795.1 Candidatus Onthomonas sp.
ATGTTGAATAATCCGTGATATTTTTCTACGATGTCCCGGATGCTCTTGAGCCCAAAGCCGTGGTTTTGCCGGTCCTCCTTATGGGTCACCGGCAGGCCGTCCCGCAGCGTCAGAGACCCGCTGTATGGATTTTCAATCCGGAGAAAGACCAGCCCCGCCTTTTTCTGCACCCGGATCCGGATGAGCCGTTCCGGAGCGGACAGGGGCAGCACCGCCTCAATGGCATTGTCCAGGGCATTTCCCACCAGGGTGTAGAGATCCACCGGATCCAGAAAGGCTAGCTGCTTTCCGTCTGCGATACAGGAGAGCGCGATCTCATGCTTGCCGCAGATCAGGCTCTTCTCTGTCAGGACGGTGTCCAGAATCTCATTTCCCGTCTCCGCCACCGAGTCATAGATCATGACGGAGGATTGGAGGGAGTCGATCACCTCGTTTTTTCGCTCAGGGTCGCTGATGTACTTCAGCGCCGCTACCTGATGCTTCAGGTCGTGGCATTTCCGGTTGATGATCTCAATGCTCTCCCGGGACATCTCATACTGCGTCTTGTGCAGCGACCACATCTGCTGCTGCAGTGCCAGCTCGGATTGGTACTTGATCTGTTTCTGCTGCTTGAGCTGTCCGTAGAGAACCGAGATGCAGCAGAAGGAGGCATAGACCGCGTGGGCTGTCTCAAACTGATAGACTGATGCGGCAATGCTCATTGCCATAACCAGAGACAGTGTGACAAGCGTCAGCAGCAGGGATTCCTGGGCTGTCGCAGCCAGCTTCCCGTCCTGAATCAGTCTGCGGGCAAATACCTGATAGACCGCGGCGTAGACGGCTGCGCAGATCAGATAGTATTCCGGTGTACCGGCAGTGACGGACCCGGAGGAGGAGAGCAGGCCGCATAAAATGCGGGCACAGTAGGCCAAATGCTCCATCAGGTAGGCGCAGGCGGCGCAGTAAAGGGCCTCCCGCAGCCGCACCTCAAAGAGGAACCAGGACAGAAGCGCACAGACGGCGAACAATGCGCCGCACCAGAAGGTTGTCACTGCAAACACCTGGACAGAAAGCTCCCTCGACAGGAGCCCGGCGGGCAAGGCATTGCCGGAGGTGCCCGCAGAGCCGGAGAGGACGAGCACGGCAGCGCCTGCCAGACCGAGTACGAGTCTGAGCCAGAAACGGCTTCTCTTTTTCAGCGGCCAGCTGAAAACCAGCACTGCCGAGACCATCTCAAAGGGGAAAAAGACAATGCCGCTGGAGATTCTTGCCGCAAACTCCGCCATCACAGCTCCGCCCCCAGACAGTCCGCAAGATCCTTCAGAAATTCCTTTTTCCGCGGCCGGCTGATGGGCAGCGCACAGTCCCCCAGATGGACGGTGTCCCGCTCCACCCCGGTCACCCGGCGGAGGTTCACCAGATAGCACCGGTTGCAGCGGGAAAAGCCCTTCCCTGCCAGCAGCTGCTCCAGCTTCTGAAGGCTGCACCGCATCTGATAGTGCTGGCGTATGGTGACTACCTGGAGCTCATGATCCAGAACCTCTGCATAGAGAATCTCCGTTACCGGGACCCGCACCTTCTGCTCCCCCAATGGCAGCATCACATAGGCTTCCCTCTTCCGGCTGAGGGAGGCAGTCACTTTGTCCATCCGCACCCGGAAGCGGTCATACTGCAGCGGCTTGAGAATAAAGTCACTGGCGTCCACTTCGTAGCCCTGAATGGCGTATCGGGCCAGATTGGTGATGAACACAATCGTCACATAGGGATCCCGGGTCCGGATTCTCCGGGCCGTCTCCATGCCGTCCAAGTGTTCCATCTGGATGTCCAAAAAGAGAATGTCCCACTCCGAGGTATACTGTTCCGCCAGCTCTATTCCGTCCGAAAAACAGGAGACAGAGATCTCCAGCCCCCGCTCTGCCCCATAACGGTCGATGTACTCCCGCATCTGTTGGGCACAGGCAGACTCGTCCTCCACAATTGCAATCCGAAGCACAGAATATCACCCTTTCTGTGAATTTCGCATCTATTATAGCAACCGGACAGCTGAAAGTAAATCAAGCATCTATTTCAGCGCAATCATTGTGCAAAGAGTTCCGCCTGCATAAACGCCGATGAAATGCCCGTTTTCAACAGGGGCGTATTTCACAGTGATATGGTCTGTTTCCTCCAGCGGCTTTGAATACACAATCCGCACCTCTGAAACAGTATCTTCCGCATAGATCCCGTCAGGAAGCGCCTCCAATGCAAAGTCCATATATCGGGTGTTATGCACGTGGCCGTTGAAATCAATATCGCTCCTGCGGACAGAAAAACTGCGCTCGGTCATAAATTCAGCGGGTGCACGGAGACGGGGACTGTCTTTATGAAAGACTGCTCTATCTTCCGGCGCATAGGCACGAAACAACGCATCATTGATACGGGTCAGCTTTCCGGTGTTCCTGTCCAAAAGACAGAATTTCGCCTCTGCCCGTATTACCTCATTCCCGGCTGTATCGGTCAAAATGAAGTCACGGTAAACAGTGGCAGAGCCGGATTTCCCCCGAACCCAGGTTGTAATATTCAGTGCAGCCGTGCTGTCGGTCCGACGCAGAATGGATACCCGCCAATCCACCAATATCCAGGCGATTCCGTGTTGACTTCCCGTGATCACATTGTCGTCCGCCTGATCGGAGTGATGACTTCCGGCGGTTTCCAGGATTTGCAGGATTGCTTCACAGGAGAGCTTTCCGTTCCGGTTATAATCCGATACCCTGGGTGAGTACAGTTCTTTGAAAAACATTGTCAGGTCTCCTTGCTCATGCGCCGTTATTTTCAAAATATTTGCTGAGATATTTTTCCACCGTGTCAGCGTACTCCTGCGATTTGTCAAAGTCAAGCGCGAGCGTATGTCCCGAGTGGGGAAATTCAATATAGTCGTATGTAACGCCGTATTGGTCAAAGGCTTCCATCAGTATATATTTCAGGCCAACGGGAACCACTTTGTCCTTTGGCCCGTATGCGATGATGGTGGGAACGGTAGCTTCATTCACGAGTGCCGCAGGAGAAATGCTGTCAACGATCTCTTTATAGGCTCCGCTTTCAATCATTTCAGAGGTGACTGCTGCACCGCTCATCATTGTCACAAAGCCTGCTGCGCTTTCGGTATCCACAGCGCCCCATAGCTCGGGTTCAAACGATGCTGGACCGGTCATCTGAAACACAAACTTGACGGGGATGGGAGACTGCTCCGGGGACCGGTAGGCGTACAGCATGGCAAGACAGCCCCCTGCCGATTCACCCGTGGTGGCCATTTCCGTTATATGATACCCCAGCTCTTCCGCGTTGGTCTTAATGGACTCCACTTGTGTGTGCAACTGGTCATACATCAGGTTTAAATCAGAAATGTGCGCTCCGTCTGCCACTGTATAGTTTACAGAAGCGCAGACATATCCCTTGGAAGTGTAATACTTGCAGAGATTTTCGCCTTCTGATTTATCGCCGCCTGTAAATCCCCCGCCATGAATATAGAGGATGAGAGAATAATTCCGATCCGGATTTTGATCAGCAGGGAGATACAGATCGTAGCCGGTCAGTTCTTCCGGATTCGAGTCGATGTCCCGATAAATGGTTCCTGTCGAGTCGTCCCAGTCCACTTGCCAGGGGGCTCTGGACCGGTTGTAAATTTTCACCACGGAAAGCAGAAAAGACGCGACAAACAGAGCGGCCGCAGTCAGCAGGCAGATCAGAACAAAGATGATTTTTTTCAAAACTTTCATCATGCTTCCCCCTTAAAAAAGCGATAGAAACAGGCGGGCACAGAGGGCTCCCAAAACACATGCCGTAACGGCGACGACTGCAATTATAATCAGATTCTTTTTCATGCTGCAACGCCTCTCTTCCTCTTCTTGACTTTGGATTGGGACAGATGTATTATCTACATGAAACAAGTGTATCACATCGGATTTTGCCCGTCAATCAAACAGGACCGTTGAGAAACAAAGGAGCGTTTTTGTATCACATGAACAAGAAACAGGAAGCGAACGCGTTTGTAAAAGAGTGCATTACTGCCGCGCTTTTTCAAATGCTGAAGACGCAGGCGCTTGAGAGCATCTCCATAACAGAGCTGACCCGAAAAGCCGGAGTTGGCAGGGTGTCTTTTTACAGAAATTTCGAGAGCAAGGAAGATGTGATACGCCAGTATCTTGCAAAGATCACAAAAGAATGGGGGGAAGCATTTGAGAGAAATCCATCTGAAAACCTGATTGAGAGCCTGTTTTCGCACTATCAGAGGCATAAGGATATTTTTATTCTGCTGTATAAAGCCGGGCTGTGGCATCTCAGCCTGCAAAGCGTGAAGGACGCCTGCGGACCAAAGCCCGAACAGGATAATCGATCGGCTTATCAGAGTGCGTTCCTGGCTTATGGGCTTTATGGCTGGTTAGAGGAATGGTTTAAGCGGGGGCTGACAGAAACACCAAAGGAAATGCAGAATCTTTTGAAATCTGCAGAAATGGAATGACAGATTACGTCGCTTTCCCTGAATCTCAATCGCCGGCAGAACTTCTGCCGGCGATTGAGATTCAGGTTGGAATGAGGCAAGCTCTGAAACGGACCAGAACTGCCCATTCACATGCCCTATCATACGGATGTTCAGCTAAGGAGGACATCATGCCCCGGGTGCCGCCATTCTTGACGGCGATCTCAAAGGCCTTCATATAGACCTCCCGCATGGCCTGCTCGTTGACCCAGGTCAGCAGGCCGCCGGAGTCCCGGTTGGTCTCCTGGTCGTTGACGGCAAAGTGCTTGCAGTAGGTAGTCACGCCCTGGGACTGGATCCCCTGTACCTCGGCGGCGGCCATCTTACCGGAGTGGGTGCCATCCTCGGAGTAGTACTCATAGTTCCGACCGGAGAAGGGGGAGCGGTGGATATTCATGGCCGGGGCGTAGAGGGCGGAGATGTTCATGGAGACGGCCTCCTGGGCGAAGGTCTCGCCCATGCTGTAGGCCAGCTCGGTGCTCCAGGTGCAGGCCAGCACGGACTGGGCGCAATACTGGTTGCCGGTGGTGCCGGCCATAATGTTGTTCACGCCGTTGGGACCGTCCACCTCCACATAATTCAGCTTGTCCACAGAGTCCACAGCCTGGGTGGTCCAGCCGCCGTTGGCGATCAGATTGGACATCTCATCCACACTGACCTGCTCCAGCAGCTTGTCCCACTGGGGATCGTCGTAGGCCAGGCCCTTCACATCCGCCAGGGTCAGGCCGTTTTTGGCCACTACAATGTCCTCCACAGAGTCGTCAGTGGGGACAGAGGTATCGGTCAGCACCGCCAGCGTGGCCTCGGAGGCCTCCCGGCTGGCGGCCGCCCGCTGGATGGGGAAGGTGCCGGCCCAGTCGGCACGGGAGACGTAGCTGGCGCACTCGCCAAAGCTGGCGTCGTCAAACCGGTTGACAGCGGCAATCTGGTCGGTGGAGCGGGCGCCGTCGTTGGCGTCGTTGTATATCACATCGGAGTCAATGGTCACGGTGCGGGTATCGATGACGTTGTGGCTGTCGCTGCGCAAGCTGACAGTGTACTCTCCCGCCTCCAGGACATAGGCGCCGCCGGGGGCCTTGATGCCGCTGTAGTCGTAGGAGGCCATGTCCTCCACCAGGAAGGACAGGGTCAGGGTCTCGCTCTGTCCCGGCTCCAGCAGGTTAGTCTTGCCGAAGTCGGCCAGCACCACGGCGCTCTTCTCAATTCCGCCGGGAGTATAGGGGGGCGGAGTAGTAGATCTGAGCCACATCCTTACCCGCCGCGGCGCCGGTGTTGGTGACGGTGACGTCTACGGTGATGGTGGCACTGTCGTTCTGGAAGCCGGTAATCTACTGGGTGAAGCTGGTGTAGCTTTGGCCGTAGCCGAAGGGATACTGCACGGTGGCGTCATAGTCGATGAAGCCGTCCTCCGCCGCCGTCTCGTAGTACCGGTAGCCCACATAGATGCCCTCGATGTAGTCCACATAGTGGTAGCAGTCCGGCTCACCGTTGCCGGAGATGGGATTGGTGTTGGTGTATTCGATGTTGGTGTATTCGATGTTGGTGTAGTCATAGCTTCCGATGGAGTAGTAGCTGGGCGCGCTCTCCACCTCATAGGCAAAGGTGTCCGAAGTGCGGCCGGAGGGGTTCACTGCCCCAGAGAGCACCTGACCCACCGCGTTGGCACCGGTGGAGCCCAGGCAGCCAATCCAGAGGGCGGCGTCAATGTCCTCGTCCTCCAACCAGCCCAGCTCCATAGCGTTGGTGGAGTTGACCAGCACGATGACAGTGCCGAAGTTCTCCTTCACCATGTCCAGCACTTCCTGCTCCTTGCTCTGCAGCTCCAGGTAGTGCTTGCCCTCGTCGCCGCCCTGGACTCCGATGACGGTAGCCTGGCCGGAGGTGCCTACGGCGCTCTCGGTGACGCCCATGTCCATGGGCAGGTCGCCGCCTTCGCCGCCCAGTCGGGAGATGACAAAGATGGCGACATCGGAGTAGCCCTTGGCGCCCTGAATGCGATACCGGCTGGATTTGGACGAGGAGCCGTTTTTGAACGCTTATGACGCGAAAAAGATCGCCGTACCGGAGGTCTGCGACTGTGACCGCACAACCTGCCGGTACCGGCAGTTCCTGAAGGAGTTCCGGAGTGACCGGTACCTGTTTCAGATCTGCAACCACAACCTGTTGATGGCAGATGTGATTCACCGGCAGGACGGGCTGCATCCCATTCTGCCAGACACCGACGTCCTGATTGTAGACGAGGCGCATAAACTGCTGCTGCGCCTGCTGTCTGAGCCTCCGGCGGAGGAACTGGCAGCGTCGGATTATCTGAAGCGTCTGCTCCAGGCGCAGGAAATGCTGGAACGAATCCACTACCAACTAAACGGGCTGCTGACTCTCCAGACCGGCAAAAAGCTGGATCGGCTGTGCAGAACGGTTTCAAAATTCTTCGATGATCAGAGCGGTCTTCTCTACTATGTGGCGGAGAATGAAAAGAACGGAAGTCTGCTCTGCGCCACGGCCAACGACCTGGCGGAGCAGATGAAGCAGTCCATGTGGAGTATGGCACGGTCTGTTATCCTGACCTCCGGCACTCTGGCCGTGGGCGGCAGCTTTCGCCATTTCGAGCAGGAAACCGGACTGACAGGGCGTGACCGGTTGGTGGAGTCCATTACCCGCTCTCCTTATCACTATGCGGAAAACTGTCTGCTCTACCTGCCGTTCTATCCGCCCCGGTATCAGGAGGCGGATCGGGAGACTTACTTCCATGTCCTGACCGATCAGATTGCCGAACTGCTCAATGCCTCCTATGGTCACGGCCTCATCCTGTTTACCTCCTACGCCGCTCTGTCTGCAGCAAAGGAGCTGCTCTCCCACAAGAAACTGACCTTCCCGGTGTTCGCGGTGGGACGCAAGGGATACCGGGCACTTGAGCAGTTCCGAGCCACACCTGTCAGCGTTCTGCTGGCCACCGGTGCCTTCTGGGAGGGCATGGATTTCCCAGGAGACTGCGTTTCCATGCTTATCATCCCCCGTCTGCCGTTCTCCTTCCCGGATGCACGGGAGCAGCGGATGAAAGAGAACTACCCGTCTCTCAAAACGTACATCCAGTCCGTCTCGGTGCCTCAAATGCAGATCAAGCTGCGGCAGGGTTTTGGGCGAGCGATTCGGAAGGAGACAGACACCTGCGTCATTGCCATTCTGGATGAGCGGGCAGCCCGGGGCGGCAGATACCATCGGGCAGTCATGGAAGCGCTTCCCGAGCTGCCGTTGACGAGTGATATCCATAGGGTAGAACGATTTATTCGGAGGGTAAAACCGAAGGCGTACTTTGAGGAAGCTCATAAGCTCAAATGCGATGACACACGAAGAAAGGAATCTTAAATGGAAGAAGAGAAAATCATGGTTACCATTCGGGAAGCCGCTGCCCGCACTGGACTATCCTACAGCTGTATCCGCAGGCTGTGTATGACCAATCAGATCACATATGTCAGGAGTGGGAAGAAATACTATATCAATCTTGGTAAGCTGCTGGCATTTTTGGAGAAAGGTCATTCAACTTAAAGATTTTCTGCCGACGAATGAGAAAACGTCTGCTGGCAAAGCAAATGTCAGCAGACGCTTTTTCTTAATCTATTTCAGACAAAATCAGGGCAAATTGTTCGTTGCTTTTCACAACTGGATAAGCTGGAGGATGTGTAATAATGTTGAGTAAATCAGCAAATGGAGATGACTGAATTGGCGACAATACGAAAACGCGGCAACTCATATCTGCTGCGTGTCAGCGTAGGGTATGACACAGAGGGCAGGCAAATTGAAAAGCGGATGACCTGGACGCCGCCCCTTGGGATGAGTGAGCGGGCTGCCGATAAGGAGGCAGAACGAGAAGCCTTCCGGTTTGAAGAGAAGGTCAAAAAAGGCCAGGTGCCGGACGGACGCATGAAGTTTTCCAATTACGCCGAGGCATGGTTCACCAACTACGCGGAACTCCAGCTCCGGCCGAGGACGGTCGCAGGCTACCGTGGGCTGATGAAACGGATCAATGAGGAGCTAGGGTACCTATACCTGGACAAGATCAGGCTGGCTCACCTGATGGACTTCTATCAAACGCTGACCGAGACACACAAAACCTGCAAATGCAGATGCAGAATCAACCTAAAAAACGCGATCCACAAAAAAGGCTTGACCCTGGAAGAGTTTGCCTCGCAGGCCGGTATTTCACCGGTCACGCTGACAAGCGCCTGCCAGAAGATGAACGTCAACCGCTCCAGCGCAGAAAAGATTGCAGCCAAATTGGGGATGCGGGTAGAACGGGTATTCGCCGACAGTGAATTTGATGAGACGCTGGCCGCCTCTACGATTTCCAAGTATCACAGACTGCTCTCCTCCATGCTGCATACCGCAGTGAAATGGCAGCTGATTCCAGAAAACCCCTGTGACCGGGTCGATCCGCCAAAGGTCAGGAAGGTCAAGATCGACTATCTGGATGCGGAAGAGGCGATTCACCTGCTGGAGCTATTGGAGGATGAACCGGCCAACTATCGTGCTGCTGTGACAATCCTGCTGTACACCGGAATGCGGCGGGGCGAACTGCTCGGCCTGGAGTGGCCGGATGTGAACTTCAAGACCCGGACGGTGACCATCAACAAGTCGTCGCTGTACTTGGCGGACCGGGGTATCTTTCAGGATGAGACAAAGAACGCCTCGTCCGACCGGGTCATAAGAGTCCCGGAAGCGGCTATCGAGGCGTTCAAGGAGATGAAGGTGTGGCAGGCGGAGCAGAAGCTGAAGCTGGGCACCGCATGGAAAGAGAGCGGAAAAATCTTTACCGCCCTGGACGGAGCGCCCATGCACCCGGACACGCTCTCCAGCTGGTTCCGGAAGTTCATCGACCGTTCCGATCTTCCGCCGATCCATCTGCACAGCCTCCGCCACACCAACGCGACGCTGAACATCGCAAACGGCATTGCCGTCACAACGGTGGCCGGACAATTGGGCCATGTGGACGCGACAACCACGACCAAAATATATGCCCACGCCATCAAGTCCGCCCAGGCAGCGGCGGCAGATATGATGGACGAGCTGCTGGCGCCAAAGCCGAAAAAGAAAAAGCGGAGTACATCAAAACGGCTGGAAAAGTGCAGATAACAATATAACAGGAACTATATAAACAGTAAATTGCAGGAGAAAAGTTATGACGGGTTTGGTCATAAGGGTCAAATAAGGGTCAAAATCCGGTATTCCGAAAACGAAATAGCTAAAAAGTTGCAAAACCCGCCGATTTCAACCGAAATCAGCGGGTTTTATCAAGCTGATGGTGGGAATCGAACCCACAACCTTCTCATTACGAGTGAGATGCTCTGCCATTGAGCCACATCAGCACCTTCAAAAGGCTAAAATAGTATAGCACGGTTCCTGGAATTCGTCAATCATTTTTCGTGCGTTTTGTGTGCTTCTCAGATCTGCAGGCTCTGAAAGAGCAAAATAGCTCAGCCCCCTCAGAACGGCTCAGCCTGCTCCGAGGGGGCGCTGTATTGGAATAAACTGATCTGTGTCAATACCGGTCTGTGTGAAGCAACTTCTCAGCCCTCTGTACCTGCTCCCTTGTGGGGACAGGCACCTCGTCCAGAGCGTAAGGGATACCCAGCCGCTCCCACTTGAAGCGGCCCAGGGTATGGTAGGGCAGCACCTCTACCCGTTCCACTGTATTCAGGCTGGAGATAAATTCATCCAGCTCCTTCAGCCCTGCCTCATCGTCGGTGAGCCCTGGCACCAGCACATGGCGGATCCACATGGGAATGCCGTGATCGGAGAGATACCGGGCCATAGCCAGGATATTCCGGTTCCTGTGGCCGGTGAGGGCCCTGTGCTTGTCCTCGTCCATCTCCTTCAGATCCAGCAGTACCAAGTCGGTGTTGGAGATCAGTTCGTCAAAGGCTGCGAGGAACTCCGGATCCTCCCGGAAGGGCTGACCGGCGGTGTCCAGCGCGGTGTGAATTCCCCGCTGGTGGGCCAGCCGGAAGAGTTGCGTCAGGAAGGGCATCTGCAGCAGGGGTTCTCCCCCGCTGACGGTGATGCCTCCCTGCTTGCCCCCCTTGCCCCAGTAGCTCCGGTAGCGCCAGGCTTTGTCCAGTAGGGCCTGAGGGGTATACTCAGTGCCGCCGCCCGCCCAAGTCTCTGGGTTGTGGCAGTAGCGGCAGCGCATAGCGCAGCCCTGGAGGAAGATGACAAACCGGACGCCGGGTCCGTCCACTGAGCCGAAGCTCTCTAAAGAGTGGATCCGGCCTAAGGCGTCACAGGGCTG
>JBJDXT010000044.1:0-59680 GCA_051866795.1 Candidatus Onthomonas sp.
TTGGCTGGTATAATAAATGCAATTTAGCGTATTCCCTGTCTCAAGCAAAAGGGGGAGTTCCATGGAGGAAAAACGCCGTACCATCGGCTATATCTGTCCCAAATGCCGCAACTGCGTGGTGGCCGACCGCAGTCTCTTCTCCCTGTCCGTGGGCAAGATGAAGCTGCCCTGCCCCTGCGGCAAGTCCGAGCTTCAGGTGGATTACCTGGAGGGCGGCACCTATCAGTTTACCGTCCCCTGCGGTGCCTGTGGCGGGGAGCACACCGCCTCCGTCTCCGCCGGACAGCTCATGGGCCACAAAATCCTGGGCTTTGCCTGTCCGGAGACCGGCATCGACTGCTGCTATGTGGGCCAGGAGGCCGCCGTCTACGCCGCCCTGCCCCGGCTGGAGCAGACGGTGGACAAGCAGGAGGCCCGCAGAGAGCAGGCCGGGGTCTTTCTTGACGAGAACATTATGGCCGAAATCCTGGGCGAACTGAAGGATATCGCCGCCCGGGGCGGGGTGTCCTGCACCTGCGGGTCGAAGGAGTGGACGCTGGATATCCACTACTCCTCGGTGGAGCTGCGCTGCGCCAAATGCGGCGGCACCCTCCGCCTGCCCGCCGCCACCCTGGACGATCTGGAGGATCTGTGCGCCAAGCCCCGTCTGACCATTCACGGTCAGGAGGACTGACCCTTTATAAAGTAATTGATGCGCCGCCCTTGCCGGGGCGGAAGCCGTTTGAAAGGAGCTGGAACCAATGATCAATACCGATGCATCCACCAAGTTCCTGAAAGAGGGACTGACCTTTGACGATGTGCTGCTCATTCCGGCAGAGAGCAACATTCTCCCCGCCGACATCGACCTGCACACCCAGCTGACCAAAAAGATCCGGCTGAACATCCCCATCATGTCCGCCGCCATGGATACCGTCACCGAGTGCCGGATGGCCATCGCCCTGGCCCGGGAGGGCGGCATCGGCATCATTCATAAGAATATGTCCATCGGCGCTCAGGCCGAGCAGGTGGATACCGTCAAGCGCTCCGAAAACGGCGTCATCAGCAACCCCTTCTGGCTGGCTCCCGGCCACACCCTGGCCGAGGCGGACGCCCTGATGGCCAAATACCGGATCTCCGGCGTGCCCATCTGCGAGCAGTCCACCGGCCGGCTCATCGGCATCATCACCAACCGGGACATGAAGTTTGAGACCGACATGGACAAGCTCATCGACCAGGTGATGACCCGGGACAACCTGATCACCGCCAAGGAGGGCACCAGCCTTCAAGAGGCCAAGGAGATTCTTCGCCAGCACAAGGTGGAGAAGCTGCCCATCGTGGACGACCAGTTCCGGCTCAAGGGCCTGATCACCATCAAGGACATTGAGAAGGCCGTGGCCTATCCCAACGCCGCCCGTGATGAGAAGGGCCGGCTGCTGGTGGGCGCCGCCATCGGCGCCACCTCTGACGTGCTGGACCGGGTAGCCGCCCTGGTGGAAGCCGGCGTGGACGTCCTCTGCCTGGACTCCGCTCACGGCCACAGCCAGAACATCATCCGCACCGTGGAGCGGATCAAGGCGGTCTATCCCGAGGTGCAGCTGGTGGCCGGCAACGTGGCCACCGCCGCCGGCACCGAGGCGCTGATCAAGGCGGGCGCCGACTGCGTCAAGGTGGGTATCGGCCCCGGCTCCATCTGCACCACCCGCGTGGTGGCCGGCATCGGCGTGCCTCAGATCACCGCCGTCTATGACGCCGCCTGCGTGGCCGCCAAGTACGGCGTGCCCATCATCGCCGACGGCGGCATCCAGTACTCCGGCGACATCGCCAAGGCCATCGCCGCCGGCGGCAGCGTGGTCATGCTGGGCTCCGTCCTGGCCGGCTGCGAGGAGTCTCCCGGCGACACTGAGATCTTCCAGGGCCGTCAGTTCAAGGTCTACCGGGGCATGGGCTCCCTGGCTGCTATGGCCAAGGGCTCCAAGGACCGGTACTTCCAGGAGAACAACAAAAAGTTGGTTCCCGAGGGCGTGGAGGGCCGCGTGCCCTACAAGGGAAGCCTGGCCGACACCATGTACCAGCTCATGGGCGGTCTCCGCTCCGGCATGGGCTATTGCGGCTGCCCCACCATCGCAGATCTGCAGGAGAAGGGCCAGTTCGTCCGCATCACCTCCGCCGGTCTCCGGGAGAGCCACCCTCACGATATCTATATCACCAAGGAAGCTCCCAACTATACCGTCAACACCGCCAACAAGTAAAAAGCGGATTTCTCTGCCGCCTGTCCGGGAATTCTCCCGGACAGGCGTTTTGCTTTTTCTTTACAAAGTCCTCCCGGTGAAACGGCGATTTGGATACAAGCCAATCTCCTTTGCTACGGTGAAATGGATTTCAAAGCCATAGTGAAAGGCATGCGTGTCATTTTTGCAAGATGGATTGACAGATACAATTTCATCTTGATTCTCCAAGTATTACAGAAAAGAACATAAAAACGGGCCGCTTTAACAGCGGCCCGGGAGAAAACTGCGGATGTCAAACTGTTTGAATCCTTCCGGCACAAATACCCTGCAGACCGGAAAATGAATCGTTTAGCATGAGCGCCGCATTCAGCCAAGTCAAAGCGACTTGATCTGCTTGAGACAACTGGGGCAGATGTTCTTATGCTTGTAGCTCATCACACTCTTGGCGTTTCCACAGAAGACGCAGGAAGGTTGATATTTCCGTAGGATGATAGAGGAACCGTCCACATAGATCTCCAGAGCGTCCCGTTCTGAGATGTCTAACGTCCGGCGCAGCTCAATGGGTAGGACGATACGGCCCAACTCATCTACCTTTCGTACAATACCAGTGGATTTCATTTGCTCACTCCTTTCCCTTCGCACCGGAACCGGAGGCTCCGGCAGACGGCGGGAAGTATCTAGTTGTTGATCTGATGATGGACCGGAGGGGTATTCCGGTCGATGGCCTCAAAATGATATCCGTTTTGGACACCATAATTGATAATAGACTGGAGCGCCTGTATGGTGGTGTCCTTGGTTTCGGCGTCATGCATGAGAACGATATTGCTCCGGCCCTTGATCAGCTCACCGGTAGTGTTGGACACCAGGGTAGCATCCGGGACGTGATTGCCGGAGGCATCGCCGGAGTCCACATTCCAATCATAGTACTCCAGCCCCATATTTTCCACCTGGATAGCCAAGCGGGACATGATGCCCTCATTGTAGTTTCGACTGATGGTGTTAGAGCTGCCGCCAGGAAAGCGGAGGCAAAAAGCATCATATCCGATGTCGTTTTCCAGCTTGTCCTGAAGTTTTTCAACACCATCGATATAGGCGTCGTTGGTTCCGTAACACACTTCATAGTCATGGGTATAGGCGTGAATACCAATCGTATGGCCCTCGTCTATCATGCGCTGAAGCAGGGGAATTCTATCTGCACTGTAATTGACAATAAAGAAAGTGGCGTGAATATTGTTCTCCTTGAGAATATCCAGAATACGTGCCGTTGAGTCGCTGGGACCATCATCGAAGGTGAGATAGATAATGCTGTTGGGATCGATCTCCACTGGCGGTGTCTCCGGTTCCGGCGGCATCTCCGGCTGGGTGATATCAGACTGGGTCTGGCTTTCCTGAGGATCCTGGAGATTCTGAGGATTGCCCTCAGGAGAATCAGACGTCTCTTCAGCCGCCTGAGGCTCTGGGCCAGCCACATAACGATACAGGGCCCGGCCTCCTGTCACCAAAAAACAGCAGAGTACCAGGGCAATGCTCAAATGGAGGATCTGCCGCTGGCGGCGCCTGCGTTGACGGGCTCTGCGGCGGCGGCGGTTTCTGCGCCGGACTTCTTCATAGCTCTGTTCCAGTTCGCGTTGATTCATGCTGTTATATTCGTCTCCTCGTGTCTATCCGATACGGCCCGGAGGGACCGGTAAATTTTTCAGGTAATAGAATTCTAACACGAAAAGCAAAACAGTCAATGAAAATGTCGGGAAGGAAAGATTTATTTAGAAAGCGGTCGAGAAAGGGAGGTATACTTTTCCGTCGGCGTCATAGCTTTGGGGCAAGGGGGGATGGCAATGGCAATGTCCTGGCTTTGGCTGGCCATGGTAGGACTCAGCCTTGTGTTCGGTCTGTGGAATGGAACGTTGGATGCGGTCTCTGCCGCCGCAGGGGAAGGAGCTCAAAATGCTGTAGAACTCTGTTTCTCCATGGCAGGGACGCTGTGTCTTTGGAGTGGTGTAATGGAGGTACTCCAGGCCTGTGGGGCGCTGGAGGGGCTAAGCCGCCTGCTGCGGCCAGTGTTGGGCGCTCTGTTCCCAACCTTTCGCCAGGACAGGCAAGTGATGGAGGCTCTCTCCGCCAATGTCTCCGCCAATCTGCTGGGGCTGGGCAATGCCGCCACCCCAATGGGGATTCAGGCGGCCCGGGGCATGGCGAAGAGGTCTCCCGGGATAGCTTCGGACGAGCTGTGTCTGCTGGTAGTCTGCAATACCGCCTCGATCCAGTTGATTCCCACCACAGTGGCAGCAGTTCGGGCGGGGGCAGGCTGTCAATCACCCTTTGACATTTTGCCCGCCGTTTGGCTGGCCTCTGCCTGTTCAGTGACCGCAGGAATTGCTGCGACCCGGCTGTTTCGCCGGCTGTGGAGAGCTCTGTGAGCCGCTGGGACGCGCTGCTGCTGCCGCTGATTTTGCTGCTGACGGCAATGGCAGGGATCTGGAAAAAGGTGGATGTCTATCAGAAGCTGGGCGAGGGAGCCAGTCAGGGGCTGAAGCTGCTGCTGCACATTCTTCCTCCTTTGATCGGTCTGATGACCGGGATTCAGATGCTGCGCGCCTCCGGTTTTCTGGACTGTGCAGCCCAAGTACTGGAGCCTGTGCTGACCTGGCTGGGCATTCCCCCAGAGACAGTGGGCCTGATGCTGGTGCGGCCTATGAGCGGCAGTGCTGCCCTGGGCTTAGGCGCGGAGCTGATGGCCTCCTGCGGACCGGACTCGCTGGTGGGCAGAACGGCAGCTGTTATGTTGGGAGCCAGTGAGACAACCTTTTACACCATTACCGTCTATTTCGGCGCTGTGGGAATTCGCAGGACTCGATATGCCATTCCTGCCGCTCTCTGCGCCGATCTGGCCGGCTTTGTAGCGGCAGCTTGGGCGGTGCGGCTGTGCTTCGGCCTGTAGTATAGCAGGGACCAGAAGAGAATGTCGTCGAAAACAGGGAATGGCTGGAAAATTTCGGCAAGGTCTGCCTGTTTTTTCCTTTTTGCAACAAAAGGGAAAGAAACAGCAGATTTTATGCCGGAATGGAGAGGAAGAAATTTCTTTTGCATTGGCCGGAAAAGCCAAACAGGCTACACTGGTAGACAAAGGAGGGAACTTCCATGAATAAAATATTTGCAGAATCTGAACAGATAGCCATGCCCTGCCGTCTTACCCTGTCTGACGGCACCCAGCTCACTGATGAGATTATCAGCCTCACCTATACCGCCGGCTGCGCCTCTTCCACCACAGGTCCCAGTCTGGGCGCATCTGTGGCGGCAAACTTCACGGTCAAGCTGGCAGGTGCCCTGCCAGCCCTAGAGGGAGCTAATGTGACTCTGGAGGTACAGACCGGAGACGATACCTGGACCAGCCTGGGCAAATTCCGTTTCGAGACTCCGGAAACCGGAGAGAACGTGACCACTGTCACCGCTGTGGACGCCATGCTCTGGGCAATGGAGCAGGGGTACTATCCATCGGAGTCTGCTCCGGCAACCGCTTTGGACGTTCTTCGGGATGTCTGTATACAGGCAAAGGTGGAGCTGGGTGGTATCACCGGCGCCCGGAATCTGATTCAGGGCACTCAGGACTGGTCAGACAGTGCATTCTATATCAACGGTCAGTACGGCCCTTCCGCCGGCAGCATTTCAGACGGTGTGCTGACAGTGCCCAAAAGCACCAGCACGATAGACACACACTTTGTCAGCGTATCTGCAGGCGAGATACTCACTGTCAGCGTGGATGTCAAGAGTACGACCTCAGCCAAGGGATCTACCATCCTGCTCCAATATTATGATACAGACGGCACCCGACAGTCTAACGCATATGTGTCAGCTAGCTATACAACAGAGTGGACGCGAATCAACAAGACCTTTACCATTCCGGAAGGTATTACGCAGATTCGCATTGGCTTAAGATCATCCGTAAACGTCATGTCCTACCGTTATCTTCAGTTGGAGCGGGGCGCCTCCGTTACAGACTGGAGTCCTGCTCCGGAGGATATTGATGTTTCGGTTACTGGCACTCTCACCGGCTATACCATGCGTGAGATGGCTGGCTACATGGCGGCTCTGCTGGGCCGGAATGCAATTTTTGCCCCGGATGGCAAGCTGGAGCTGCGCTGGTATGCTGAAAGTAATGCATCCATTGGCCCAGACAACTACTATAGCGGAGGCTTTACCCGGAAGGACTATGACTGGGTCCTCTCTGGTCTGAACTGCTCCACCGGCTCAAACGAGGAAGATACGCTGTCCGTTGGAACTGCCGGGTCTGTCATCAGTATGACCGACCCTTACATGACGCAGAGCATCCTAGAGAGCTGCTGGACAGAGCTTGAAGGCTTTTCCTACCGGCCCGGAGAGGTGACACTACTGGGAGATCTAAGTCTGGAGCCGGGAGATTTGGTGACCGTCACCGATCGCTCCGGCAACGGATACACTTTGGCCATTATGGCGGTGGAGCACAGCTATGACGGCGGCTGGAAGACCAAGATCTCTGCCTACGGAAGCGCCGAGAGTGATACTGGGGCCAATTACAAAGGCCCAGTGACTATAGCCATGGAACGGTATACGGCGGAAATGGCCAGCTTTAAAAAGCTATTTGCCGACGAGGCCTATCTGCAAAACCTGTTTGTGAGCGGAGGAATCATTGCCAATGATATCTCCGCTGTGGAAATCAGTGCCAGCAAGTATCTGACCGGCGTCACCATTGTAGGTGATGTGATTCAGGCCAATACACTGACCGCGGAAAAGCTGATTCTCAAGGGTGAAGATGGTCTGATCTATGAGATCAACGCCCAGGCCGGGGGGCTAACCTCGGAGCAATTGACAGAGGAGCAGTATCAGAATGCGCTGGACGGTTCAGTACTGGTAGCCCATTCAGTTACAGCGGATCGGATCAATGTCACGGATCTCTTTGCCCAGGATATCACCGCCACCGGCACCATACGGGGTGTGAAATTGATCGGTGCTACCGGTGAGATCGGCAGCTGGACCATCCGGGAGACCGGACTGTCAGCCACCCGCGACCTGGATGGAAATACCTATCAGTACGTCCTTCAGGCGCCGTCTGACACCGCGAACTATGCAAACGTCCTCTACGTCCGGCACAGGACGTCGGAAGAGGACGATTGGACGATAGACTTCGTGCTGAACTACGACGGTTCTGTCCGTCTGCAAACTCTGACTGCGTATAGCAGCATACGCTGCGACGGAGATGCTTCTTTTGGCAATATGCTGGATATCAGAAGCCGCCTCCGCTGCTCCGCTGGCAGCATCGCCATCGGAAACGCCGTCCCCGGCGTAATTGCCACGAGCGACGGCAATGTATACCTCCAGAGTGCCGGGACGGCACTGCTTGCGTTTTATCCGGACGGCGGGACAACTGCGAAGAAGATTTCAGCTAGCTCAGATGGTTTTACCTTTAACGCAAATATCGCTGTGTCTGGCGATTTATCTTCCACTGGATCAATTACGTCAGAAAAGGGCATCACTTCCGGCAGTTGGTTCTCCAGCTCCGCCCCGTGCGACACACAGCAATTCCGGCTCAACTGTATCTGGGCGGACGGGACATCGCGAGCCATTCTCTCTCGGGATACCAGCGGACTGGTGTCCAGCTTGGGATGGGACGGATCTGCCGACTACAACACCCGTCTGGACCTCAGAAGCCGGACGGTTCGGGTGGTCAACTCCTCAGGCACCAGCACGCTGTCCGATGAGCGCATGAAAAAGGACTGGAAAGGTCTGGGGGACTATGACGCCTTCTTCGATGCTCTGAATCCGCAAGCATTCCGATACATCGACGGCAGCTCCGGCCGGTATCACCTGGGCTTCGGCGCCCAAAGCGTGGAACAGGCCCTGGCGGACAGCGGACTGGACAACAGCGACTTTGCCGGACTGGTACACTATCCACTGTCTGCGGAAGATGCAAATAGTCAGAATCTGACCGAGGAATACAGCCTGATTTATACTGAGTTTGTTGCACTGCTTACCGATCAGATACAGAAGCTGAAGCAAAAGGTGGAAAGCTTGGAAAAACGGATAGAAACCCTGGAAAGAACAGAAATCTGAAAAATATCCCATCACGGGGACCCGCCATGGGACATCACAGACAGTCAAAAAAGGCAGACCAATGCCCGTTTCCTGTATATCAGAGAAAAAGAGATCTATTGGGGTACTTGTTGATCAGTCCGCAGCAGTCCTCTTATTTCATTCAAAAGAGATTCCGTGGGGATTGTAGTACGCTTTACCCTGACTGGTCTGCTGTACTGCCAGACGAGATCTATTTTTGAGCAGGTTTCCCTTCCGGTTTCATTTTCTGCTTGACTTTTTCCAGGAAAATATGGTAAAAAGAGAGAGCCGTGTAGCACATCGTCATCGATCGCAAAGCGTATCCTGTCCCCGCCGGGGATGGGATGCGCTTTCTTTTTTCGAATTCCGTGCCCGGCAGTCAATTCAGATTTGCGCATCACAGCGCGGGAGGTAATTATGATTAAGACAAAATCTCAGGGAATCATCTTCGGCCTCATCATGTCCTACGCCATGGCCTACGGCATGGAGGTTTACAACGTGGCCATCAAACTGGGCTTTGACCTGCAGGTGGGCGGTTTCAGCACCATGACCAACATCGTGTTCTGGGAGGCCCTGAAAGAGGCACTCTACATGGGCCTCTTCGTCTTCCTGTTCTCCAATCTCTGGGGCAACCGGTTTGGCGCCGCCTTTGCCGCCCACCACTGCGACCCGGAGCGGGACAATCCCTATCTCTGCCAGCTCTTGCGCCAGGGCGGCACGGTGGCCGTCATGTGCCCCACTATGAGTCTGGTGGCCTCCATCCTGTTCAATATCATTCTGGGCGGCGCCCCCTTGCTGGAGCTGCCCGCCATCTGGGTAGGAACCGTACTGAAGAACTTCCCCATGGCCTTTCTGTGGAACTTCTTTGCCGCCGCCCCCTTCTCCCATTGGCTGTTCGGCAAGCTGTTCCCAGTAAAATAATCACCCCTGCAAACAAAGCAGGAGAGGAACTGTTTCCCGTTTTGGGGAAACAGTTCCTCTTTTTATACCTTCACCACGTCTACCACAGTCAGCACTTCTCCACTGACCGTGAACCGGACATCGTATCCGGCAAAGGTCAGACCGTAGCGTCTTGCAGGGTCCTTCTGATAGGCGGGCCGGGGATCCTGAGCCAGGACGCCCAGCAGCGCCTCCCGCTTCTCCGCCGGAATCCGCTCCAGCAGCCCATGTGGGCAATCCACCTTCAGCAGCCTGCGTTCCACCCGATCGGTGAAGCCCCCGGTGGCATCAGGGCGGCAGTCTACATAGGGGAGATAGGGCTTGATGTCCAGAATCGGCGTCCCGTCCATCAAATCCGCTCCGGAGACCACCAGCACATGCCCCAAGCCGGGCCGCTCCTCCACGCCCTCCAGTTTCACAGAGGAAAGCCCAATCGGGTTGGGCCGGTAGGGGGAGCGGGTGGCAAAGACGCCCATAGCCTGATTTCCTCCCAGCCGGGGTGGGCGCACCGTTGGCTGCCAAGTCTCACGTACCGCCTGACTGAACTGCCAGATCAGCCACAGGTGGGAGAACTCCTCAATGCCCCGCAGGGCATCCGGATTCCGGTACTCCGGCGTAAAGACGATCTCGCCCCGCAGCGCCTCCACCAGACCGCTCTGGCGGGGGACGCCAAACTTGGTGGCAAAGTCGGTATGGATGTGGGCGATAATCTTCATGGGAATGATAAGCTGATTTGCGCTGTCCATGACAATGCTCCTCCTGCAAAAGGGCGGACACGGGTTGCCGTGTCCGCCGCAGCGTTTTATTTACATCCGGGTGCGGCGCAGCCGATCTCCTCATTGGGAATGGGATAGCGCTCAGTAAAGCAGCCGTCGCAGAAGCCGCAGTCGGCGTCCGGGGCGATTTTGTGCAGGCTCTCCAGGCTTAGGAAGTCCAGAGAATCGGCGCCGGTCATCTCCCGGATCTCCTCCACCGTGTGATGGCAGGCGATCAGCTTCTCCTTGTCCGGAATGTCGGTACCGAAATAGCAGGGGGCGATAAACTCGGGGGAGGACACCCGCATGTGTACCTCCGTGGCCCCCGCCTGGCGCAGCAGGTTGATAATCGCCTTGCAGGTGGTGCCCCGGACGATGGAGTCGTCGATCATGACCACCCGCTTTCCCTCCACCTGGCAGCGGAGGGCGCCCAGCTTGATGCGCACCGCCTGCTCCCGGCTCTGCTGGTTGGGGGTGATAAAGGTCCGGCCGATGTACCGGTTTTTCACAAAGCCCTCGCCGTAGGGAATGCCGGAGGCCTCGGCATAACCCATGGCGGCGTCCAGGCCGGAGTCGGGGACGCCGATCACCAGATCCGCCTCTACCGGGGACTCCTTGGCCAGGAACCGGCCGGCATTTCTCCGGGCCTCATGGACCGACTGGCCGCAGATGACGCTGTCCGGACGGGCAAAGTAGATATACTCAAAGATGCACAGATGGCTCTTGCCCTGACAGTTGGTGCGGATGGAGCGGATGGTGCACTCCTTCTGCCCGTTTTTGGCGTCAGGCGGCTCTACCACCACAATCTCACCGGGCTCCACCTCCCGGATATATTCCGCCTCCACCCCGTCCAGGGCGCAGGACTCGCTGGCGAAGTAGACCGCGTCTCCCTTCCGGCCCATACACAGGGGACGGAAGCCCCAGGGATCCCGGGCGGCGATCAGCTTCCGGGGGCTCATGACGATGAGGGAGAAGGCCCCCTTCAGGTGAGGGATGGCCCGGCACACCGCCTTCTCAACGCTGGGGCAGGTGAGCCGCTCCCGGGCGATGGCGTAGGAGATAATCTCGGTGTCCGAGGTGGTCTGGAAGATGGCGCCGTTGTACTCGTACTCCTGGCGCAGCTGCTGGGTGTTGACCAGGTTGCCGTTGTGGACTACCGCCAGGGTGCCCTTGACGTATTTCAGGGTCAGGGGCTGGGCGTTCTCCCGCTGGCCGGCGCCGGTGGTGGCGTAGCGGACATGGCCTACCGCCATGGTGCCTCCCAGCTCCTTCAGCTTTTTCTCGTCAAAGACATCGCCCACCAGGCCTACATCCTTGTAGTAGGACAGCTCCCGATCGTTGGTGGTGGCGATGCCGCAGGCCTCCTGTCCCCGGTGTTGGAGGGCATAGAGGCCATAATAGGTCGTTCTTGCACAGTCGCCCCTGGGATCCCAGACGCCAAAGACGCCACATTCCTCATGAATACTCATCAGAGTTCCCCCTGTTCCGTTCCAAACTTGTCTCTATTCTAGCACATCCTTTTTCCCGCCGCAATGGTGAGAAATGGAGAGGCTTTTCCCCATTTCTGCCCACCTTCTGGGCAATCGGTACGGTAAAATGTCCCATTTTTCTTTTTAAAGTCTCTTGACATTTCTTTTCCGGCGGAGCATACTATTGTTACACTCAGCAAAAGGGAGTAGCTTGCAGCATCTGCTGTGGTCCTTTCCGTCAATACGGCTGACGCCCGGAAGGACCTGAAATAGCGAGACTTTTGCCGTTGGAGAACCGTTCTGTTCTCCTGCGGCAAAGGTCTCGTTTCTTTTTCCGGCCGCTCCTAAATTTTATCCTTCCAGAGAGGAGTGTTCCTATGCAAGCACTGTACGAAAACCTGCTCCAGCTCCAGTGGCAGCAGGTAGTCATGTGGGCCATCGGCGGCCTGCTGATCTACCTGGCCATCGCCAAAGATATGGAGCCCACCCTGCTGCTGCCCATCGGCTTCGGCACCATCCTGGTCAATCTCCCCCTGTCTGGGGCGGTAACCCAGGTGATTGACGGCGTCACCGAGACCGGCCCCCTCAGCGTCCTCTTTGACGCCGGCATCGCCAATGAGCTGTTTCCCCTGCTCCTGTTTGTGGGCATCGGCGCCATGATCGACTTCACCCCCCTGCTGTCCAATCCCAAGCTGATGATCTTCGGGGCAGCCGCCCAATTCGGCATCTTCTTTACCCTGTGCATGGCCTTGCTGCTGGGCTTTGACATCCACGACGCCGCCTCCATCGCCATTATCGGCGCGGCGGACGGACCCACCTCCATCTTTGTGGCCAACTACTTCAACTCCCAATACATCGGCCCCATTATCGTGGTGGCCTACTCCTACATGGCCCTGGTGCCCATCATCCAGCCGCCGGTGATCCGGCTGATCACCACCAAAGAGGAGCGGAAGATCCGCATGGCCTACGCCGATCGGGAGGTCAGCAAGCTGACCAAGATCCTCTTCCCCATCTGCATCACCATTATCGCCGGACTGGTGGCTCCCCGGAGCGTGGCTCTCATCGGTTTTCTCATGTTCGGCAATCTGATCCGGGAGTGCGGCGTGCTGGACAGTCTCTCCGAGACCGCCCAGAAAGTGCTGGCCAACCTGATCACCCTGTTTCTGGGCCTCACCGTGGCCTCCAAGATGCAGGCGGAGGCCTTCCTCAACCGGGAAACCCTGATGATCCTGCTGTTGGGTCTGGTGGCCTTTGTGTTTGACACGGTGGGCGGTGTTCTGGTGGCCAAGCTTTACAATCTGGTCAGCCGCCAGAAGGTCAACCCCATGATCGGCGCTGCCGGCATCTCCGCCTTCCCCATGTCCGCCCGGGTGATTCACAAGATGGGCCTGCAGGAGGATCCCCAGAACTTCCTGCTCATGCACGCTGCAGGAGTCAATGTCTCAGGACAGATCGCCTCGGTCATCGCCGGCGGAATCATTCTCACCCTGTTCGCCTGACCCGGAAAGGAGGCCATATTGATGGATCAGTTTCTTCCCGTGCTGCTCAAAGCCCTGCAGGGCTGGCTGAGCGTCTTTATCGTGACAATTGTGATCATTCTGGTCATCTCATTGCTCAACCATTTCACCTCAAAGAAGTAGAAAAACACAGTTGGCCCGCCGGATATCCGGCGGGCCAATTTTATGCGCTCATTCTGCCTTCCGTCTCCGGCTGGCGACCTCCCGAAAGCGGCGCTGGGCAGGGGTGTCCGCCAGGGGCTCCTTGGGCGGGAACTGCCGGTCAAAGGCCGCCGCCGCATCCAGATCCACCTCATAGACCGCATCCTCCAGATACCGTCCCGCCGCTCCGTCCAGTGCGCCCTCTGTCAGCTCGCAGGCCTGAAGGGCGTCGGCATAGCAGCCGTCCGCTGTCCGGATACCCAGCTCCTCTGCAGGCCGGAAGCCCTGGCGTCCGTAATAGGCCGGGTCCCCCAGCAGCAGGATCGCCTGATAGCCCAGCGCTCTGGCCCGCTTCCGGGAGGCGGCCAGCAGACAGCTGCCCACACCCTGCCGCTGATACTCCGGCAGCACCGAGATTGGTCCCAGGGTCAGCACCTCATGGCGCGTCCCGTCGTCTCCCAAAATCTGCCCCTTCGTCTGGGCCACATGGCCCACCAGCCGCTGCCCGTCCAGCGCCACAAGGCTCAGCTCCGGCACAAAGGCGGGGCAAGTCCGCATGGTGTGCAGCAGATAGTGCTCACAGCAGCCGGGACAATAGCAATTCCAGAAGGCCTCCCGGGTCACCCGCTCCGCCTCTGCCCAATCGCAAGGGCGCTCTGTTTGAATGGTCAACTCCATAGCTTCTCCTTCCCCAGGTACAGAAAAGGCGGGAGATTGCCGCATCTCCCGCCCTGTCTGTCACAGCAGATTGTTCTTCTCCCGCAGCACGTTGATGGGGGTTACAATGATCTGCCCCTTGCCGTCCAGCAGATTGTCCGGCAGGAACAGCCGGCTGCTGGTGTCCAGGCCCTCAAAGGTGAAGCCCAGCAGCTCGTTGATCTCCCGCTCCGGCCACTCGGCGGCGGCATCGTACACCGGGGTGATGGAGGGGACGGAGGCCTCGCCCACCACCTCATAGCAGGCCACCTCGGGGCCCAGAGAGTAGTCGTAGGTGATGACCGGCTGATTCTCCTTGTTCAGATGACCGTGGATCATGACCAGCAGACGGCCCTCCGCCCGCATCTGCTGGGCTACGGGGACAATCTGGTCCTTTGTGATGGAAATTTTCGTGTTGGTTTGCATTGTAGACACCGCCTTTATGGTTCAGGATTTGGGATTAACAGATCCGTGGGAGCTGGGCGCCGGTGAGCTTGGTCAGCACCCGTCCGCCGCCCAGATAGGTATTCAGAATCACTTTGCCGGGATACCGGTCGGAAACCTTGCCGATCACCGCCGCCTGTTCCCCGCCGGGGGTTTTTCTCAGCGCTTCCAGCACCGCCTCCGCCTGCTCCGGAGCCACCACCGCCAGCAGCTTACCCTCATTGGCACAGTAGATGGGATCCAGCCCCAGCAGGTCGCAGGCAGCCTGTACCGTACTGTTTACAGGGAGCGCGTCCTCCTCCATCTCAATGGAGAAGGGACGGTTTTCGGTGAACTCGTTGAGGGTGGTGGCCACGCCGCCCCGGGTGGGATCCCGTAGCACCCGGACGCCGCCGCAGTCCAGGGCCGCCCTGGCCAGCAGATGCAGTGGCCGGCAGTCGGACCGGAGGGAGCTCCCGGTAAGCAGTCCGTTCCGGGCCATCATCACTGTGGCCCCGTGGTCTCCCATGGTGCCGGAGAGGATGACCACGTCTCCCGGCTGGATGGCCTCCGGAGACAGGCCGGGATAGGTCAGGGTACCGATGCCGGAGGTGTTGAGATACACCCCGTCTCCCCTGCCCCGCTCCACCACCTTGGTGTCACCGGTGACAATCTGAACCCCCGCCTCCCGGGCTGTCCGGGCGATGGAGTCCACAATCCGCTTGACCCCCGCCAGGGGGAAGCCCTCCTCCAGCACCATGGAGAGGCTGAGATATCTGGGCGTACCGCCGCACATGGCCAGGTCGTTCACCGTGCCGCAGACGGCCAGCTTTCCGATATCACCCCCGGGGAAAAAGAGGGGACTCACCACAAAGCTGTCGGTGGAAAAGACCAGCGGGCCGGAACAGTCCAGCACCGCACCGTCACCCAGGGCACTGAGGGCCTCATTGCGAAAGGCGGGCACCAACAGCTCGTCAATGAGCTGGGCGGTCTTTTTGCCGCCGCTGCCGTGGTCTAAAGTGATAATATCCGTCGTCATACCTGTGTCTCGATTCTATCATACTTGTATGCCGCCGCGCAGGCCCCCTCAGAGGAGACCATGCAGGGGCCGATGGGATGCTCCGGCTGACATGCCTTGCCAAAGAGGGGGCAGTCCTGAGGCCGGAGCTGGCCGCAGATAATCTGCCCGCAGCGGCAGCCGGGCATGCCCTCCTTATCGGTGGGATGGATGGAAAACCGCCGGGCGGCGTCAAAGTCCTGAAATTCCGATTTCAGGCCCAGTCCGCTCTCCGGAATCGTCCCCAATCCCCGCCAGACGTCAGTGACCGGCTCCAGCACCTGGACCATGAGGGCCTGGGCCGCCAGATTGCCCTGAGACCGCACCGCCCGGGTATACTCATTTTCCAGCCGGGGCGTCCCCTCCCGGAGCTGCACCAGCAGGGCGTAGAGGGCGGCCAGCAGGTCTCCCGTCTCAAATCCGGAGACGACAGCGGGAAGGCCATATTCCTCCGGCAAAAACCGGAAGGCCTCAGCGCCCAGAATGGTGGCCACATGGCCGGGGCAGAGAAAGCCGTCCACCCGGAAGTCGGGCCGCTGAATCAGGGCCCGGAGGGCGGGCTCGGTCCGTTTCAGCAGGCAGAGCAGGGAGAAATTGGAAAGCCCACGCTTCTGCGCCTCCAGCACGGACAGAGCAGTGCCCGGAGCCGTTGTCTCAAAGCCCACGCCCAGAAAGACCACCTGCTTGTCCGGGTTGTCCCGGGCAATATCCAGGGCGTCCATGGGGGAGTAAACCCACCGGATGTCCGCCCCCAGAGCCCGGCGGTGCTGGAGGTCGTCTCCCGGCACCGAGCCGGGCACCCGCATCAGGTCGCCGTAGGTGGTGAGGATGAGGCCGGGGATCTCGCTGAGCTTCAGCACTTCGTCCATGACCCCTGCGGGGGTCACGCAGACGGGACAGCCCGGGCCGGAGAGAAGCTGAATGCCGGTGGGCAGCAGCTGCCGCAGTCCCGCCTTGGCGATTGCCATAGTGTGAGTGCCGCAGACCTCCATCAGCCGGATTTCCCGGGAAAACGCCATCTCCCGGATGGCCCGGAGCAGCTTCTCCGCCCCCTGGGGCCTGCGAAACGCGGCCTCAGAGAGCATCTGCCACCTCCTGAAGGGCTTTCAGGTTTTCCCGGGCCTGCTGTTCGTTCATCTTTTCAATGGCAAAGCCGGCGTGGGCGATGACATAGTCCCCCAGCTGGGGGTTGTGGAGAAAATCCACCCGGATCTTCCGCTGGATGCCTTCCAGCTCGCCGATGGCGTCATTGCCGTTAATTTTGGTTAGTTTCAGTGGTACGGCTAAACACATACTGTGCCGCCTCCTTTGGATGCGATCAGGGTCTGTCCCAGGGGGATGCCCTGGTCGTTGGTGGAGACCCTGGAGTGATGATAGGGGGTAAAGCCCGCCCCCGCCAGCCTGTCCAGCGTCCGGGAGAGCACCCAGTGGTTGAGAAACACGCCCCCGGAGAGCACCACCCGGTCCAGGCCGGTTGATTCTCTGGCCCGTTGGCAATGGTACAGGGCCAGATCGGGCAGGCTGTTCAGAAACCGGGCGGCGATGATTTCCGGGGAAATGCCCCTCTCCCGGTCGGACAGAATGGCTCCGATCAGGGGCCGGGTGTCCAGCACAGACAGGCCCTGCTCCTCATAGAAGCAAAGGGGATAGCCCTCTGTTACAGATTCCTCCCCCATAGCCTCCAGCAGGATAGCTCCCTGTCCGTCATAGGTCACTGTCTCCCGGCCGGTGAGCAGGGCGTACACCCCGTCAAAAAGGCGGCCCATGCTGCTGGCCTTGGGGCAATTCAGTCCCGCCCGGAGCAGCTGGTTCAGGGGATTTTTCTGCTGCTCTTCTGTGAGCAGCCCGGTGTCCCACAGCAGGCTGTAGGCGACGCGGCCGATCTCCACGGCGCATCTGTCTCCCCCAGGGAGGGCGATGGGGCGGATACTGCCCCGGCGCTGAAAGCCGGTGAAGTCTCCGGTGAGGCACTCGGCGCCCCAGATGGTGCCGTCGGCGCCGTAGCCGGTGCCGTCCCAGATGAGGCCGATGCAGGGCCCCTCCAAGCCGTTGTCCGCCATACAGGCGGCCATGTGGGCGTGGTGGTGCTGGACCTGAACCAGAGGCAGTCCCTCCCGGCGGCTCCGCTCCTGGGCGTACTCGGTGGAGAGATAGTCCGGATGCAGGTCACAGACCAGGCGGTCGGCCTGTACGCCGAAGCGCTCCTCAAAGCGGTCCACTTGCTCCTGATAGAACTGGAAGGTCTCCAGATTTTTCAGGTCGCCGATATGCTGGCTGAGAAAGGCGTACTGTCCCCTGGAGAGGGCAAAGCCCCCCTTCTGCTCCGCCCCGCAGGCCAGAATGCCGGAGCAGTCCCAGGGGAGGTGCACCGGTTCGGGAGCGTAGCCCCGGCTGCGGCGGAAGAAATAGTCCTTCCCCCGGAATACCCGGAGCAGGGAGTCATCGCATCGGTTGATAATGGCCCGGTCGTGGTAGAGAAAGCCGTCTGCCAGCTGCCTGCCCAGCGCGGCACGAATGGGCTTGGCCATTTTGCAAAACCAACCCAGGTCGCAGAACACCGGCTGGTCTGAGAAGTTCATGCTGGTCATGACCAGTACGTCAAAGTCCTCCATCAGCAGGTGGTGGATGGGGGTATAGGGGAGCATGATGCCCAGCTCCCGGGTCTCGCTGAGTCCCGGCGGGCAGTCCGGACGCTTGCGCAGCAGGACGATGGGCGCCCGAGGACTGGTGAGCCGTGCCTCCTCCTCGGGAGAGACCAGGCACAGCCGCCTGACCGCCGCCAGATCCCGGCACATGAGGGCGAAGGGCCGCTCGTCCCGCTGCTTGCGGCGGCGGAGCTCTGCCACTGTCTCCGGCAGATCAGGCAGGCAGGCCAGATGATAGCCTCCCAGACCCTTAATGGCTACAATTTTCCCCTGCCGCAGGAATTCCTTGGCGGCAGACAGAGCTTCCTCTCCGAAACAGGCCGTCTCTCCCGTCTTGGCGGAAAAGGTCAGCTCCGGGCCGCAGTCCGGGCAGCAGTTGGGCTGGGCGTGGTAGCGGCGGCTGAGAATGCTGTCATACTCTCCCTGGCAGTCCGGGCACATCTCAAAGGGTTGCATGGAGGTCAGCGCCCGGTCATAGGGTAGGTCCTTCACAATGGTGAGCCGGGGGCCGCAGTTGGTGCAGTTGATAAAGGGATAGCGGTACCGCCGGTCCGAGGGATCCCGCAGCTCCCGGAGGCAATCGGGACAGGTGGCGATATCCGGGCTCACCAGAGTGTCCGGATGGCCTTCCCGGCGGCTCTTTCGGATGTGAAAGCCGGTCTCTCCCAGAGGGGTCGGGCAGGAGGTCTCCCGGATCTGGACAATCTGTGCCAGGGGCGGAGGATTTTGCTCCAGTGTGGTGCGGAATTGAGCGAGGGCAGCTTCATCTCCCTCCACCTCCAATTCTACCCCGAAAACCGTGTTTCTGCACCAACCGGCCAGCCCAAAGCTTTGGGCCAGCCGGTGGAGAAAGGGGCGAAAGCCAACGCCCTGGACAATCCCCTCCACCTCCAGATGGATGCGGCAAGACTCAGCCATTCTGGGCAGCCTCTGCCTTGGCCTTTTTCGCGGCCTCGGCTTTGGCTTTCATCTCGGCGATCTGCTCGGGAGTGAATTTGGGCTTGGCGGGAGCGGCGGCCTGAGGTGCGGCAGCAGCGCCGCCGGCCTTGGCCTGCTTGGCAGCCTCCGCCTTGGCCTTCATCTCGGCGATCTGCTCGGGGGTCAGCTTGGGCTTGGGAGGGGGCGCCTTTTTGACAAAGGTGCCGGTGACCAGAAAGTCCTCCAGCTTGGTGCCCACGATCATATAGTCGTCGGTGAGGGTGATGGCGTGGCGGGAGCAGAAGTCGGCGCACATGGAGCAGAAGGTGCAGCTGGTCAGGTCGAAGGTGAAGGTCACCTTCTGGTCGCCGTTTTCCAGCTTCTCCACATCCCGGTGCATACACTGGGGGGCGCAGACCCGCATGCACATGCCGCAGTTGATACACTTTTCCGGGTCATAGCTGATGCGGCCCCGGTAGCCCTCGGCAGCCTTGGGAGGCTCCCCGGCGGGGAAGGCCTCAGTGCTGGGCTTGGAAAACAGGTTGGTAACCGCTTTTTTGAGATAAGGAAGCATTACTTGTGCATCTCCTTTCTCTTCTCCTTCAGGATCTCGGTGGCCTTGGCCAGGGCGGCGATAATCGCCTCCGGCTTGGGGGTGCAGCCGCCCACCGACACGTCCACATGGGTGTACTTCTCCAGAGGCCCGTCGATGGCGTAGCTGCCCTTGAACACGTTGCCGGACCGGGGGCAGGACCCCAGGCTGACCACCACCCGGGGCTCCGGAACCTGGGCCAGGGTGCGCACCAGCCGGTCCCGGGTCTGGAGGGTGATGGGGCCGGAGACGACTACAATATCCGCCTGGCGGGGGGTGCCGGTGAGGCGGAAGCCCAGCCGCTCGGCGTCATACCGGGGGGTGAGGACGCTGACCAGCTCAATGTCGCAGCCGTTGCAGGAGCCGGCATTGATGTGGAAAATCCAGGGGCTCTTGGCCATGCTGTTGTCGATCAGTTTTTCAAACATGAGAGACCCTCCTTACAGGCCCAGCCAGACCAGAATCAGGCTGAGGGCGGCGAGACCGGCCACCACGGTCCAGTAGAACTTGAACACCTGCTCCACCTTGAACCGGGCGCAGGCCGCATGGGGCAGGCTCATGGTCAGGAAGGTGAGAATCAGGCAGAAGAGGACGAAGATGATCACGTCCACCACGGCGATGCCGGTGGTAATGCCCCCCAGGAAGAGGACGCAGAAGAGGGCGGTCATGATGAACATCTTGACCATGTGGGTCAGCCGGAACACTGCCAGCGGAGGGCCGCTGTACTCGGCCAGGGTGCCCTCGCAGATCTCGGTCTCCGCCTCGGCCACGTCAAAGGGATGCATGCCCACCTCGCAGGGGATGACAAAGAGCATGGCAATAGCGGCGGGGATCAGCGCCCAGCGGGTGATCAGCGGCCCGTTGGCCGCCTGATAATCGGCGATGGCCTGGAGGGAGAAAATGTTATTCAGAGCATCGCCCGGAGCTAGGATGGCCCGGCTCACCGCCAGAATGACCAGCACGAAGGGCAGCTCATAGGAGATCATGGCCACCATCTCCCGGCTCAGGCCCACCCCGGCAAAGGGGGAGCCAGAGGCGGAGGCGCCCACGATGGTGCAGACGCTGACCAGAGTCAGCAGATAGAGGATGACCACCAGATCGGCGGTGCCGGAATAGGCGGGCTTGCCCCCGGCTATCGGCAGGAACAGGGAGATGGAGATCAGCGCGGCGAAGCCCACCACAGGGGCGGCGAAGTAGATCGCCTTTTTCGCGTGGCGGGGGACGATGGTCTCCTTGCCGCAGCACTTGAGGAAGTCATACCAGGACTGGAGCAGAGGCGGGCCCACCCGACGCTGCATCCGGGCCACCCAGATCCGGTCCAGACCGGAGAGCAGGACGCCCATGACCACGCAGAACAGCAGGCCGGGGAAGATCAGCACATGGAACAGGCTGGAAAGCAATACGTTCATGTTCCCGCCTCCTTTACAGTAAGATGATGCAGGCCAGCAGCACAAAGGCGATGGCTACCACACCGTAGAGGGTGTAGTCATTGACGATGCCGCTGTGCCAGTCATGCATATAGGAGAAGTACTTGCGCCAGTTGTGCTTGAAGCCCCAGAACAGGTCGCTGCCGCCCACCTGGGAGTAGACACTCTCCTCGCCGGAGAAGAAGGACTCGTACTTGGCGTCCAGCACCTCGGCCTGCTCGTCACAGGTAGAGACATGGGCGTCCTTCAGATCGTTGGGGCTGGCCAGCAGAGCCACAATGGCCACAGCACAGGTGATGCAGAACAGCAGCATCAGCCAGGAGGTGGGGCTCCAGCAGTCGGAAACCATCAGGCCGGCCACGCCGCTGGTGGCGATGCCGTGTGCGGCGGCATAGCCCAGGCCCATGGCCTGGTCGATGTAATTGGCGGCGTTAAAGACCGCGCTGGTGGCGGGCAGGAGCAGGTAGTTCTGCACCTGGGTGGGGAAGAGACCGGTGATGATGCACAGAACTGCCAGAATCCACATGGGAATCCGCATGGCCAGCGGCACCTCCTTGACCTCCTTATACTGCTCGGGGAGCTGGCCGAAGAATACGCTCTGGGCCACCTTGACAAAGGAGGCCAGGGTGAGCACGCTGGTGATCAGGGCCACGATGCAGACGAAGAGGAAGAAGAAGTTGCCTGTGGCGGCCCCCCGCTGGAAGGCAGCCTGATAGATCATCCACTTGGAGGCAAAGCCGTTGAAGGGAGGCAGGCCGCTGATGGAGGCGGCGCCGATGAGAAACAGCGCTGTGGTCTTGGGCATCCGCTTGGACAGGCCGCCCAGGCTGTCCAGATCCAGGCTGCCCGTCTGGTGCTGCACCGCGCCGGCAGTCAGGAAGAGCAGGCCCTTGAAGATGGTGTGGTTCATGGCGTGATACAGTCCGGCGCTGACGCCCAGGGCGGAGCCCAGGCCCACGGCGGTGATCACATAGCCCACCTGGGAGATGGAGTGGAAGGCCAGCAGGCGCTTGAAGTTGTGCTGGTTAAAGGCCATGGTAACGCAGATGAACATGCTCACCGCGCCGAAGCCGGTGACCAGATACTGCACAAGGGGTTCGTTCATGTTCTCATAGAGGACATAGCACAGCCGGATGATGCCGTAGACGCCGCACTTGGTCAGAACGCCCGAGATCATCAGCGAGATAGAGGCGGGGGCCACGGCGTGGGCGTCGGCAGCCAGGGGCTGGAAGGGGAAGAGGAACGCCTTGGTGGCAAAGCCCATGAACAGGAAGGCAAAGGCGGCGATGATCACCGGATTAGATCCCTGTCCGGGGATCAGGGCGGAGATCTGGGCCAGATTCAGGGTGTGGAGCTGGGAATAGAGCATGGCGATGCCCACCAGCAGGGAGGTGGAGCCCAGAGAGCCCACCACCAGGTACTTCAGCGCGCCCTCCAGGGCCCCCTCATAGGTGTTGCGGAAGGCGGTGAGGGCCACGGCGGTGAAGGTCATAATCTCCACCATGACGAAGATATTGAACAGGTCGCCGGAGAGCACCAGACCCAGCACCGAGCCGGAGAGCATCAGGAACAGGGTGTAATAGTTCACCAGGCTGTCGTCATGGTTCATGTAGGTGAAGGAGTAGACGCCGGAGACAAAGACGGCCACCGTGACAATGAGGCCGAAAAACAGGCTCAGGGCGTCCACCTCCAGGCAGATGCCGATGGCCCAGCCCTCCACCGGCTCCCAGTTGCCCAGCCAATAGGTGATCACCTGGCCGTCCAGCAGCACCGGCTTGACCAGGGCCAGCATCATGGCCAGAGCGGCGGTCATGGCCACCAGCACCACGCCGTTGCGGGCCAGGGCGCTGCGCCGGCCCACCAGGGAGGTGACGAAAGCGCCCACGAACAGGACCATAATGGCCAAGATGGGGAAGTTGTTCAGAAAGGTATTCATCAGCCGTTCAACCTCCTGATCTTACGGGTGTCCAGGGTGCCGTACTGCTCTCTCAGCTTGATGACCAGGCTAAGGCTCATGGCAGTCATACAGGCGCCGATGACGATGGAGGTGAGGGTGAGGGCCTGAGGCACCGGGTCCACGAAAAAGCTCTCCCGGGTCAGCTCGGCGATGGTGAAGATGGGGGCAGTGCCGCCGGGGTTAAAGCCCACTGAGACGATGAGCAGGTTGGTACCGTAGTCCACCAGACCCATGCCGATAATCACTTTGATCAGATTGTGCTTGGCTACCATGCAGTACAGCCCCAGGGCGATCAGGGCGAAGGAGCCGATATAGTTGACTGCCATCATTTGGGAGCCACCTCCTTTTCCTCTGACGGGTCATCCTGCCCGTCGTCCTCCGGATCCAGGGTGCTGAGCATCATAATCAGCAGGCAGGCGATGCCGGCCATGACGTGGTAGCCCACGGCGTCGTTCATCAGGATACTGGTCTCCAGCTCCTGTCCGGCAAAGACAAAGTTGACGCAGAAATTGAGTCCAGTA
Source organism: Candidatus Onthomonas sp. (assembly GCA_051866795.1). Taxonomy (GTDB): domain Bacteria; phylum Bacillota; class Clostridia; order Oscillospirales; family Oscillospiraceae; genus Onthomonas. Next base: position 23,349 of record JBJDXT010000044.1, read on the forward strand.
AAGATGCCCAGCAGAGCGATGACCACATACATAATCTCGGCAATGGTCTCACTGCTGTGCAGCAGCTTGGAGCTGAAGGAGTCCTTGACCCGGGTGCCGCCGTGGCCCAGAAAGACCAGCAGGATGGCACTGGCCACCAGGACGCCGCCCTGGAAGCCGCCGCCGGGGCTGGTGTTGCCGTGGAGCACCACATAGCAGCCGAAGATGCAGGCCAGGGGCAGGAACAGATCCGCCGCGCAGCGGACGATGATATTCTTTTTACGGAATTTCGACTTCATGCCTCTTCCTCCTTCTCCTCCGGCACGTCTTTGGAGGCCTTGGCGCTCTTGCGCAGGATGACCAGGGAGCCGGCGATGGCGGCGATGAGGATAAAGCTCTCGCCCATGGTATCATAGCCGCGGAAGTTAAAGACTACGCTGAACACCACATTCTGGGCGGCCGTCTTGTCCAGGTTCTCGTTGACGATAATGGAGGCCACGCCGTCCGCCTGGCTGTTGTCGTAGGACTCCGGATCCTCATAGAGGGCCACCACATCGGTCTTGCTGCCGTCATAGGTGGGCTCGCTGCCCGCCATGAGGACGGAGGCGTAGATGCCGCAGATCATCAGGATGGCCAGCGCGATGGTAAAGAGAACGTTTTTCAGTTTCATTTCCGATCCTCCTCATCCGCCTTGACCTTGCGCAGGGCAATGATGTACAGGATGGTGGACAGGACGGCGCCCACGCTGGCCTCCGCGATGGCCACGTCCGGGGCCTGGAGCAGCAGAAACTCCAGCGCCACAAAGGAGCCGGTAGCGGCCAGGGCGATCACCGAGTCAATGAGCCGCCGGGCCTGTACGGCCACGAAGGCGGCTGCCACAGCGCCCACCACGGCCAGGGTATTCAGAATGAATACCAGGGTTCCATTCAGACTCATTCCGGATCATCCTCCTTATAGTCGTCGATCACCAGGTCCTTGGCGGGCTTGACGCCCATCTTGTAGGCGGCCTTGCACAGGGCGTGGTTGGAGACAGGGTTGGTGCCCATAACCAGCAGCAGGATGATGGCCAGCTTGATGTACGTCATGGGCTCGCTGCCGCTGGAGACGCCGTAGATGACGCCGGAGAGCACCACCGAGAGGGTACCCATGGTGGCAATACAGGTGGAGGCCTGGAGCCGGCCGAACACGTCGGGCATCCGGTGTACGCCCAGCACCCCGACAAAGGTGAAGAACACGCCGATGACCAACAGAATATCAATGACAATTCGTACCATTACAGTCTCCCCTCCAGATAACGGGCCACAAAGACGGTGCCCACGAAGCCCAGCAGGGCTACCACCATGGAGATGTCCATGTAGATGCTCCGGCCGGAGTAGAGTGAATAGAGCACCAGGGCGGTGGCGGAAACCAGATCCAGACTGTCCGCCGCGCACATCCGGTCGGCAGCGGTGGGGCCCCGGAACACCCGGTAGAGCAGGACAAAGCTGAGCAGCACATAGATGATGGCCGCGATGAGAAATTCAATCATTTCCAAATCCTCCCGATCCACCGCTCCATCCGGCCCTTGATGGCCTCACCGGCCTTGTCCCGGTCGGTCTCAGCCACGTCGATCCAGTGGACGTAGTAGTAATTGTTGCCCTGCTCGTCCTCAGCCACATCCATGGTGATGGTGCCGGGGGTGAGGGTGATGCAGTTGCTCACCATGGCCAGGCCGTACTCGCTCTTAATCTCAGACGAGCCGGGCACCCGGATAATGCCCGCCTTGTAGTTTTTCAGGCTGGGGCTGAGGACAATTTTCGCCATATTGACGTTGGCCTTGATGACCTCCCACAGAAATACGGTGCAGCAGTAGAAGACCAGCAGCACCAGCCGCACCGGGTTATACAGGTAAAAGGCCCTGTGGTGGATCAAAAACCGGCTGCCCAGGGCGGCCACGATTGCACTGATCACCACGCCCCAGAAGATCTCCCGGGGGGCCAGAGACAGCGTCAGCAGCAGCCAGAACAGCAGGCAGAACAGGAATGTGGACAGCCACGCGGCAAATTTAGATGGTTTCTGCACGATTTTCCCTCCTTCTCAGCAGACGCCTCTGGATGCGTCGATGCGCCGGGCCACCCAGTCCGCCAGCTCGTCCAGGCCCAGCCCGTCCCGGCTGGAGACCCGGAAAACCGTCACGTCCGGGTTGACCCCCCGGGCGTTTGCCTCCACCCGGGCGTCGTCGAATCCAAAGTATTCTTTCAGATCGTACTTGTTGATGGCCAGCGCGTCGGTGGTGGCGAACATCAGGGGATATTTCTCCACCTTGTCGTCCCCCTCCGGCACACTGAGCAGGGCCAGGCGGAAGCTCTCGCCGATGTTGAACTCGGCGGGACAGACCAGGTTTCCGATGTTCTCCACGAAGAGCACATCCAGGCTGTCCAGGTCAAACTCCTTGAGAATATGCTGGATGCTCATGGCCTCGATATGACAGGCCCCATCGGTATCCAGTTGCACCACTGGCAGACCCATGGCGTGGATCTTGTCCGCGTCGATCTGTCCGGCGATGTCTCCCTCGATGACGCCGATCCGGTACTTCTCCCGGAGCCGGTCGATCAGGGCGACGATGGTGCTGGTCTTGCCCGCGCCCGGGGAGCCCAGCACGTTGATCAGGCACACCTTGTGGGAGGCCAGTTCCGCCTTGACGGCATCGCTCACGTCCTCGTTCCACTCCATGACCTGATGCATGACTTTGATTTCCATAGTCCCTCAGTCTACCTCCAGACTCTCTACATAAAATTCTCTTCCCTGCAGCAGCTTGAGCCGGGTACATCCGCAGGCGGGACAGCAGATGTTGTGCTTGTCAATCTGCCCCTCCCAGGCGCACTGCTCGCAGCGCATCAGGATGGGCAGCCGCTCCATCTTCAGCTCCGCCCCCTCGGCCACCGTGCCCTTGCTGATGACGTCAAAGTAATACTGGATGCACTGGGGCACCACGCCGGAGTACTCTCCCAGCTTGATGCGCACCTCCCGCACCCGCTTGACGTTGTGCTCAGCAGCCGCCTTTTGGGCGATATCCAGGATGCTCTGGGTAATGGCCAGCTCGTGCATCTTACCGGTCCAGGCAGGAGAAGCAGGGGTCGATGGAGGCCACAATCAGGCCGGCGTCGGCCACGGTGTTCCCCTTGAGCATGACAGGGACGGTAGGCGCGTTCTTGAAGGTAGGGACGTGGAGACTGAGCCGGTAGTTGTTCTGGCCGCCGTCGGTGACCACCTTATAGACCAGATGGCCCCGGGGCGCCTCATGCCGGGCCACAAACTCGCCGGCGGGCACCTTGGGCATCTTGTTGCCCAGGTTGATGGGGCCCTCGGGGAGGTTGTCCACCGCCTGACGGATGATCTTGATGCTCTCGTAGATCTCCAGCACCCGGATGACCACCCGGGCATAGACGTCGCAGCTCTGCTGGACGGGGACGGCGAAGTCGAAGTCCTCGTAAGAGGAATAAGGCGCGTCCCGGCGGACATCCATGTCCACGCCGGAGGCCCGGGCATGGGGACCAACCGCGCCAAGCCGGATGGCGTCCTCAGTGGTGAGCACGCCCACGCCCTTGGTACGCATGGCCAGGGTCTTATCCGTGGTGAGATAGTGGGTGATGGGGCCCATCTTCTGCTCCAGGTCGTCCATGGCCTCCAGGATATAGCGGCGCTTGTCGTCGTCCAGATCCCGGCGGGCGCCGCCGATGGTGTTCATGGCGTAGTTCACCCGGTTACCGGTGATGGCCTCCAGGGTGTCCATGGTCCGCTCCCGGTCATTCCAGCACTGCATAAACATGCTGTCGTGACCCACAATGTGGCAGGCGATGCCCAGCCAGAGCAGATGGGAGTGGATGCGCTCCAGCTCCTCCACAATGACCCGGATATACTGGCCCCGCTTGGGCACCTCCATACCGGCGATGTGCTCGATGCACATGGCATAGGTCAGGGAGTGGGAGTGGGAGCAGATGCCGCACACCCGCTCCACCAGCACCAGGGTCTGGATAAAGTTCCGCTCCTGGGCCAGCTTTTCGATGCCTCGGTGGTTGTAGCCGACAAACACCTGGGCGTCGGTGATCTGCTCGCCGTCCACTGTCAGGCGGGCATGGACCGGCTCCTCCAACGCGGGATGGTAAGGGCCGATCGGAATGGTATAGCTCATGGTGACCTCCTTTGACCGCTCCGGCATACAAGCGCAGACCAGAGCGAAATCCATTCTTTCTCATTTTGACAGTCTGATTTACAAAATAATGGTACAGTCTAGTTTATTATATGAAAAACCTGCCGAAGTGTCAATGTCCGCCCGGGTCAAAAAACAAAACGATGCAGCCCTTTTTTTCCGTACATGCCCTTCTGATCTGGATCTTTTCGCACTCTTTCACTTGTTTTACAAGTCCAAAACGAGGGAAAGGGCGCAAAGTGGCAAAAAGCTGTGAAAAAGCCGTTTTCTACCTTGCAATATGCCGTCAAATACTGGTATACTGGGGGCGATTTGAGAAAAAAGGAGTCCTCCGCCATGTCCTGCGCGCCCAACTATCGCCGGACCCTGTATGCCAGCTATACCGGTTACATCACCCAGGCGATTGTCAACAGCTTTGCCCCCCTGCTCTTTCTCACCTTCCAGTCCTCTCTGGGCATTCCCCTGGAGCAGATCACCCTGCTGGTCACCCTCAATTTCGGCGTCCAGCTGTGTGTGGATCTGCTGTCCACCAAATTCGTGGACCGGATCGGCTACCGGCCCTGCATCATCGCCGCCAACCTCTTTTCCGCCCTAGGACTGATTGGGCTGGGCACCCTCCCCTTCCTGCTGCCGGACCCCTATATCGGGCTGCTGTGCTCGGTGGTGCTCTACGCCGTCGGCGGCGGTCTGCTGGAGGTGCTGGTCAGCCCCATTGTGGAGGCCTGTCCCTTTGACAACAAGGCGGGCGTCATGGCCACCCTCCACTCCTTCTACTGCTGGGGCTGCGTGCTGGTGACCCTGGTCTCCACCGCGTTTTTTGCCCTGATCGGCATCGCCCACTGGAATGTTCTGGCCTATCTCTGGGCGCTGGTACCCATTACCAATCTGTTCGTCTACGCCGGCGCGCCGATTCCCACCCTGGTGCCGGAGGGAGAGGGGATGAAGCTTCGGGAGCTGCTGCACTCCGGGGTGATCTGGCTGTTTTTCCTGCTTATGGTCTGCGCCGGTGCCTCGGAGCAGGGCATGAGCCAGTGGGCCTCCGCCTTTGCCGAGGCCGGTCTCCAGGTGTCCAAGACGGTGGGTGATCTGGCGGGTCCCTGCATGTTCTCCCTGCTCATGGGCGCCTCCCGGGCAATCTACGGCAAATACAGTGAGAAATGGGATCTGGTCCCCTTCATGCTGGGCAGCAGCGTGCTGTGCATTATCAGCTACCTGCTGGCTACCCTCTCCCCCAATCCCCTGCTGGGCCTGCTGGGCTGCGGTTTGTGTGGCTTTTCTGTGGGCATCATGTGGCCGGGCACCTTCTCCTTAGTCTCCGCCAAATGTCCCCGGGGCGGCACTGCCATGTTCGCTCTCATGGCCCTTGGCGGCGATTTGGGCTGTTCTTCCGGTCCGACTCTGGTAGGACTGGTGACCAGTGCCGTAGGTGAGATGAAAACCGGGCTGCTGGCCGCTATCGTTTTCCCTGTGGTAATGATTGCGGGGCTGCTGGCAGTTCGCCGGATGAAGTGACAGCTCAAACAAAGCAGATGAAAAGCCCGCTGCGGGAGACTTCCCCGGCGGGCTTGCTTTATTTCTGCGCCTGATTCCAGCGCCCCAGATGCTGCTGCACCAGCCCCTCCAGCATGGAGCATGCCGCCTCGTTGCGGCCGCCGTGAAGGACAATCAGATCTGCGTACTGCTTGGAAGGCTCTACATGCAACTCGTGCATAGGGCGCACAGTGGTGAGATATTGCTGCATCACCGACTCCACCGTCCGGCCCCGCTCCGCCGTGTCCCGGGCGATGCGGCGCAGGATGCGGATATCCGCCGGAGCGTCCACAAAGATCTTCACATCCATCCGATCCCGCAGGGCCTTTTCTGCAAAAATGAGGATGCCCTCCACCACAATGACCGGGGCGGAGCGGATCTCCACCGTCTCATGGGAGCGGTTATGGACGGTATAGTCATAGACAGGGCACTGGATGGTCTGGCCGGAGATGAGCTGATCCAGCTGCTTCAGCATCAGGTCGTTCTCAAAGGACTCCGGCGCGTCATAGTTGAGCTGGCACCGCTGGGCATACTCCAGATCGTCATGGCTGCGATAGTAGCTGTCATGGCCCAGAATGGCAATCTGCCCCTGAAACCGGTCCGCCAACCGGCGAGTCAGGGTGGTCTTACCCGAGTTGGTACCTCCGGCAATTCCGATGACCAGTGGTTTCATAACGTTCTCCCCTTTTCTCTTCTTTTCGTCATTATAACCTTTTTCCTCTATCTTTGCAATCAGAAGGCACGTCTTGACATAAAATATCCCCGCGGCTGATGGAACGGAAACAGCCGCGGGGAGTGGCATATCAGGTGTTTCAGGTCACCCTTTGTGCCGGAAATAGTAATGTAAGGTCAGGATTCCTTAATTGCGGAATTCCTGAGGCACCTGGTCGACAGTCTGCCATTTCTTCATGGCGTCCTCCAGGCTCATGCCCTTGGCAACGGCGTCCTTGCGGACGGCGTTGACCGCCTGGATCTCCTTCATCTTGGCGCCGGTCAGAGAGTAGCCCTTCATAGCCCAGAGGGTGGCCACCCAGGCCAGCATGGGGATGACGCAGAACATCACAATGACAGCAACCTTGATGCCGCCGGAGTAAGGCGTGGCATCGGTAGGCAGCTCGCTCAGGCCGGCGCAGAGCAGGAAGATAAAGGCCACCAGAGTCTGTGCCAGAGAGGAGACCAGCTTATCCACCAGGGAGAACAGAGTACCCATGATACCGGGGATATACTTACCGGAGCGATAGGTCTCGTAGTCGGAGCAGTCGGCCACCATGGGGATGGGCATATCGGCGGTGGCATAGTAAGCGCCATAGCCAACGCCGAAGCAGACAATAAACAGGATGGTGTACAGGTTGATCGCGCCGCCGCCGTTGAACGGGAAGGACAGCGTAAGGGCCGGGTTGCCGTGCTGGTTGACCAGCAGCAGAGCCAGAACGCCGACGTAGCAGATCAGAGCCACAGAGACATAGCGCTTGAGGGACTCTCTCTGGCCCAGCTTCTGAGAGGTGCGGACAGACAGGAGGAAGAAGGGAACAGCGCAGACATAGCCCAGGATCATCATGGGCAGATACAGGCTGTCATAGTTGCCCATCACAATGCCGTACAGGGCCAGCAGCACAGTGGTGTTGGTGGCGATGGCCAGGCCCAGCTTGCAGCCGGCGCCGGCAACCATCAGGCGCTGCATAGGCTTGTTGTTCTTGATGATCTCCACATACTCGGAGACCTTGACCTTCTCCTGCTTTGCGCCGCCAATACCGTAGTACTCGGGACGATCCTTCTCGGCGATGCCGATGATGGCCAGGATGGTCAGCACCACGGAGACAGCGATGCCCACGGGGGTGATGACGCGGTACAGTTCGGGACGGGCATAGCCGGAGGTCACCAGAACGCCCAGGTCGTCATAGACGTTGTAGTTGTTCTTGATCATGGGGATCAGCAGCTGCATCAGGCCCATTCCCAGCATAGAACCGATCGTGTTGAAGATGGTAAACAGCGGGCGCTGGTTGGGATCGTTGGTCAGAACCGTCTGGCCTGCACGGGTGCAGGAGGTCTGGAAGGTGTAACCAATGACCCAGATGAAATAGACCACCGTAAAAGCAATATACCGCAGGGGCATCATGGTCTCGGGAATAAAGGGCAGCAGGATGTACAGGGCAACCACGCTGAGCGCCATAATCACGCTGCCGATCATCATAAAGGGCCGGAACTTACCGATTCTTGTGCTGGTACGATCCATCAGCGCGCCGATAATCGGGTCTGTAATCGCATCGCAGACACGCATGGCGGTGACCATGATGGACGCGAAGATACCCAATTGCAGGACGCTGGAGCCAAACTGAGCGACATAGGACAGTACCAGAACAAAGTACACGTTTGTCGCACCGTTGTTCAGCGGGAATAGCACCAACTGGTACATCTTTGCTCGGTTGACATTGGATACTGCGGGGGATGGCTGCTTCTCACTCATGTTGAACATTCACCTCTCTAAAGTGGATGGGGATTCCCCGCCTCCCGTGAGAGGCGGGGAATGGGTGGATAGGGACAGTTTATCAGTCAGAAGCTCACTGCTTCTGGGCCTTCTTCAGCTTGACACTCTTAACCAGCATGACAGCGCAGACCACGGTGCCCACAGCGGAGACGACAATCAGAGCGATGAAGGCGGTCTGCCACCAGGGAGTCACAGACACGATACGGGTGTTCTCGTCCCAGCCGTTCATGGCGTTGGAGTTGAGCACAGTGTAAAGGATATTGTGCATGGCGCCCCGCATCAGAACGACAAACTGCGGATCGTTCTTATACTCGTCGGTATTGGCCAGGGTGGTGTGGATGGTGGGATCGGGGGAGTCCCAGATGTCGGTGCCGGCAGTCAGAGCGTCGCGCAGATCCATGTAGTGGGAGGAACCGGAGTAGTCGGTGATGGACATGCCGCGCATACCCAGCTCGCCGCGCAGATAGTCGGTCTGGAGAGCCTTATACTCGCCGCACCACGCAGCGCCCCAGCGGTTGAAGCCGGACATGGTGCACCAGGCGCCGCCGTCGATGATGCCGCGGTCAGCGACCTCCAGGTAGATCTCACGGGCGGTCTGCTCGTTCAGCCACACGCCAACGCCCATACGGGAGGACTCAGCGTCGTTCAGGGCCACATGCTTCAGATAGACATAGACGCCCTTGGACTGGATGCCCCTGGTCTCAGCGGCGCAGGTCTCGCCGGAAGCGAAGGGATCCTCGGAGTAATACTCGAAGTTACGGCCGGAATAGGGGGTACGGTGCATGTTGACGCCGGGGCCATACAGGCCGGAGTAGCCCAGATCCAGGCAGTCGTTGCCGATGCAGCGGCCCACATCCTCGATCAGCTCCACGTTCATGGTGGCGACCAGCACGTCCTCAGAGGTGTAGGACATGGCGGAGGCGCCGCCGGTCAGCAGAGCGGTCAGGCCCTGAGGACCATTCTCGTCCTTGGTAGCAGGCTTGGAGATGGAGTTGCAGGCCTTGGTGTTGTGGAAGCCCAGGGAGATGCAGTTGACCATCTCTTCATAGGTCAGCTGATCCAGCAGCTCCTCCCAAGCGGGATCGTCATAGTCCTTGCCCATGAAGGAGGACAGGTTCAGGGAGCCGCCGCTACCCATGGTGGGCATCTCCACGTCGGCGTAGTCAGCGGGATCGTACTGATAGGTGGCCAGAGCGGCGTTCAGAGAGTCGCTGATGGACAGGTTGAACTTGCCGGTGGGATAGGTGCCGGTCCAGTCGGAACGGGACAGCCAGGTGATGCTGTCCACGCCGTCGGGGGCGTTCTCGCTCTTGAAGGGATCAGCCTCATCAAACAGGTTGGTGATGGCGTTGCCGGTGGCGCGGGAGGTGGAGAAGATCTCGGTATCCAGCGCGTCCACAGTCCACTTCCAGGTCATATCGGCATTGCCGTCGGCGGTCATGCCATCAGCGGTGGTGTAACCCTTAGCGGCCAGAACGTTGTTCACAGCCTCGTGGGAGCCGTTGGCCACGGTGAAGTAGTAGTCGCCGGCGTCCAGAATGTAGGTCTTGGCGTTGTTGGAGTCATAGGTACGCAGCTCGGTCTTGGGCACGGTGACGGTGGCGCTGACGGTCTGGCCGGCAGGCACCTCGACCTTGCTGTAGCCGCACAGCTCGATGGAGGCCTTCTCAATGCCGTTGTCCTTGTCGTACTGGGTGTAGGGGGACTGGAACCAGACCTGAACGGTCTTTTTGGCGTCCATGCCGCCCAGGTTGGTCACGTCGACAGTCACGACAAACTCGTCGCCGTTGTCAACCACGTTGTAGTTGCTGTACTCGAAGTCCACATAGCTCATGCCGTAGCCGAAGGGATAGGCGACGCTCTTGGTGTAGTCGTAGTCGCCGGCGTTGCCGGTGCCCATGACCACGTCCTCATAGCGGGTCTCGGCATAGCGGTAGCCCAGATAGATGCCCTCCTGATAGACAACATACATACCCTGGTTGCCGTAGTCGTTGTCGTTGAGCTCATAGCCGAAGTCAGAGGCATTCTCATACTGACGGGAATAGAAGTTGGTGACAGCGGGGTTGCTCTGGTTGTCCACCCAGTAGGTGTCAGCCAGGGAGCCGGAGGGGGCGACCTCGCCGGCCAGCAGCCGGGCAACGCCCACGATACCGTTGGCGCCCACGTCGCCGATCCACATGCAGGCGTCCACGCCGTAGTCGACGCCGCAGACCTCGGGGAACAGGAAGTCCAGCTCCACCGCGTTAGCGGTGTTCAGGATGACGATGATGCTCTTAAAGGTACCCTCGTCCTTCAGCTCCTTCAGGCCAGCCAGCATATCGATCTCTTCCTGAGACAGAGCCAGATAGTCGGTTTCGCCGGTCCAGGCCACGCCGGAACCGTTGTCGCCGGCGGGCAGGTCAGCGCCCTCACCGCCGGAGCGGCCGATCACCACGATGGCGGCGTCGCCATAGGCGGCGAAGCTGCTGCCGGCGCCGGAGACGACCTCAGCCCAGGGAGCCTCGTTGACAAAGAAGTCATCGTTGGCGTCCAGGTTGTCGGAGATCTCGCCAGCCAGGATGCGGCTGTACTTGTCAGCGACGGACTTGTACCAGTCGTTGAGCTCGGTGTTGACGTTGACGCCGACCTTGCCCAGGGCAGAGGTCAGGTTGTCGGCGGTAGAGGTGTCCACACGGCCGGAACCGGTGCCGCCGTAGACCAGGTCAACAGAGGCACGGCCGAAGGTGCTGACATTGGCGCCGGAGGCCAGAGGCAGGGCATTGTTGTCGTTCTTCAGCAGAACAGCGCCCTCTTCCTCGATCTGAGCGCACAGCTCCTTCTCATAGGCGACCTTCTCCTCTTCAGAGGCGAAGTCGGAGGGGAAGTAAACCTGATCGCTCGGGTTCTCCATCTTAGTGGTGGACGTGCCCAGGTACATGTTGACGGTAGTCGCATAGTGGTTGGCAACGGTGTTGCCCACAATTGCGACAACCAGCAGAATAGCCAGCAGCACAGTGCCGATGGACCACCCTACTACATGGGGCTTTTTGTTTTTCATTGTGTTTCCTCCCATACAATTTTTATTTTATCCCGCTGCCGGATTGACAGCCGGTGATAAACGATTTCCGATCCTTTCCTCCTTTTACATTACACCCAGTTGGCGCTGTTGCTGCTCTTTGCAGAGAGCTTGTAGTCAGGATTGGGCTCCGCCACCTTGCGTACCGTGGCAGTGTCCCTGAGGCCGCTGGCCTCTGCCTCCAGCTTGTGCTCGCCGGAGATCGGCAGCCGGAAGGTGAAGATATGTTCTCCTGTCTGCTTGCCTACCAGCTTGCCGTCGCAGTAGAGGGCGACCTCCGGCTGGTTGGAATAGACCTTGACAGTGATCTCCGACTCGGGCCGGTCCACATAGCGCTTGGAGCAGATGTGGACGAAAGGATCGTCGCTCCACCAGGCTTTATAGAGGTAGAAGCTGTCCTTTTTGGTCTTGCGGTCGAAGGTGACCAGGCCCTTGTGGTTCATGCCGGGCTCACCGCCCTGATCCCGGGCGTCCGCCGCGAAGTCGAACATATTCCAGACGTGGGTAGCCCACATCCAGGGGCGCTTGTCAAAGAACTTCAGCATGTATTCGTGATAGATGGCCTGATACTCCTCCGTGTGGTCGCCCCGCCTGGGCTTGGAGGAGTGGAGGTTGGGCATACCCTCGGCGCCGTACTCGGAATAGCCTAAGCTGCGTTTGGGATATACCAGGTGGAAGAGCCCCACCCACAGGTCGTTCAGGAACAGGCCGGGCACATACCAGCCCAGATACAGGTTCCAGCTCACCACATCGGTGATATGGGCTACCTTGTTAAAGGGACCGCACATGGCGTAGCAAGCCAGCGTGGTAAAGCGGGTGGGATCCATCTGGTGGCACAGGTCATTGAGCACTCTGTGGTTATCCAGCATGTCCGCCTTGTCCTTGGTGCTGATGGTAATCTCATTGGAGACGCCCCAGCAGACAATGCAGGGATGGTTGTAGTTCTGGACAATCAGCTCTTTCATCTGGCTGATGGTGTTGGCCCGACCGTTAGGCATATGCTCGCTGATGTAAGGAATTTCCGCCCAGACCACCATGCCCTTTTCGTCGCACAGGTCGTAGAAGTATTGGTCGTGCTGATAGTGGGCCAGACGGACGGTATTGCAGCCCATCTCGCAAATCAGCTCCATATCCTCCTCGTGCATCGCCTTGGTAATGGCATTGCCCAGGCCCTTGCGGTCCTGATGGCGGCTGACGCCCCGGAGGGGATAGGGCCGTCCGTTGAGGCAGAAGCCCTGCTTGGAGTCCACAGTGAAGGAGCGGACGCCGAAGCGGCAGCCTACCTCGTCCACAGCCTCCCCCTTCTGCATCAGTTCTGCCTTGACGGAATAGAGGTAGGGATCCTTAACGCCGTCCCAGCGGTGGACATCAGGAATAATGAGGGAGACATCCTTGCCCTCACCCTGGAGCACCTGTGCACCTGCGGCGTCATAGATGGTGACCCTGACCTGATCGTAGTCGCCAACGGGATAGGTCTCCACCCGGACCTTACCGTTCTTGCCGTCCGCAGTGGGAGTGACCTTGAGGCCGGGGCCACCGAAGTGGTCCAAATCAAAGTGCGTCTTGTTGACAACCAACAGTTCCACATCCCGGTAAATGCCGCCGTAGAAGGTAAAGTCCGCCTTCTGGGGATAGACAGTATCGTTGGGCCGGTTGTCAACCGACAGAAACAGCTCGTTCTCCGGCTGGATCAACTTGGTCACATCCACTCGGAAGGTAGAATAGCCACCGTCATGGCTGCAAACCTCCACGCCGTTGAGCTTGACCTGGCAGCTGGAGTTGACGCCATGGAACTGGAGATAGACCAGCTCCCGCTCCCGGTCAAACTTCGGAGTAGCAAAGGTGTGCTGGTAGGCACAGACACCCCGGTAATAATCGTTGCCGCCGTCCTGGCCGTCAATGTTGTTCCAGGTGTGGGGCAGATCCACTGTGACAGTGGCTCCCTCCGGGCCGGTAAAGCGCCAGTTCTGATTCAGATTAATAATCGTTCTCATTAGTTCCCTCCAGACCTTTTCATTGACAGAATCGTACAATTTTTCCCGTAATGCAAGTGTATCTATCATACACTTTTACAATCTGACACGCAATCTTTTTTACTAAGTGGCTTTTCTTTTGACGTAAGTGGTCGCCTTCCCGGTCTTTCCAGGTCTGCCGCCCTGCTCCTTTCCCCTTTTCTCCTGCAGCGGACCGCCGACTTCCGCTGCATTTCCTTTATATTTTACTCCTCCCCTTCCAATAAAGCAATTAGTTTTTGAAAATATTTATTCATTTTCCTTCGCTTTTGCAAAAGTTTTGTTTACATTTGCAAACAGCAGACACCAGCGCCCTAACTTATCACAAGTCAGAATGCCGGCAGTCTATAATAAAAAAGGAGCAGTTCACAGCTTAACTCTTTAATTCAGAATTTTGTTGTTCTTGCAACAAATTAGGCCAAAATGTCGTTTTTGTAGCCATCTCCCAATTTGAAAACACTCAAAATGCGTGGGTACTGACGTTCTTTCTTTGCATAAATGACGTCTTATTTTGCCCAGCTCAGCACACAGAAACGCCCTGTCCCATTTCAGGACAGGGCGCCAAATCATTTGATGAAAGCACACAATCAGCCAAAACTTGGGCTCTCCAGCTGTTCAGGCAGCGGGATCATCAACCGCAAAGAAAAACTGCCATTTTCTGCCTCTACCGCCATTTCGCCTCCATATTTATGTACCGTGTGGCGAATGCTGCGCATACCATAGCCATGGTAGCCGTCCTTTGGCTTTTTTGAAACTGGCAATCCTTCCCGGAAGGTCAGCGGCCCCTTGAGCGGATTGGTCACATTGATGACAAGGAACCGCTGACGCACATGGATCAGCACGTCAATAATCCGCATTTCCTCCTCTTCAAAGGCCCGGACTGCTTCCATGGCGTTATCCAGCGCGTTTCCCAGGATGGTATACAGATCCACCGGGTCCATAAAGTCCATCTGCGCCCCATCCGCCACACAGTTGACGGTAATCCGACTTGCCTCACAGAGCAGGCTTTTCTCCGTCAGCACCGTGTCCAGTGTCTCATTGCCAGTCTTAATCATGGAGTCGTAGATGTGGACCGAATCCTCGATCTCCCGGAGGTATTGCTCCCGGCGTTCACTGCTCTCCATCGTGCGCATCGCTGCCACCTGATGCTTCAGATCGTGACATTTTCGGTTGATGACGTCGATGGTCTCCTTGGCCACCTGGTATTGGGCCTTTTGCTGATGCCAGAGCAGATTCATGGTATCCAGTTCCTGCTGCATGGCACTTTTGCGGAAAAGAGCAGTCTGGAGGTAGAGAATCGTAATGGTGTAAGCCTGACTGATCAGGACGAGCAGTCCGGTCATCCGCTGGGGCAGGAAAACACCTTCTATATAATAGTTGGACATCAACGCAGCAAAAAAGGCGTAGAGCAGCACCGCAGATGCCGTCTGCCGGGGACCCACATGGCGGCTGATATAAACTGACATCCACCGTCCCACCGTTAGTCCCAGGGGCAGATAGACGGCCGCCGTCAGTGCCAGACGCAGTCCCCATTGAAGCTCCCGTCCATAACGGTAAATGGGCAGTTTATAAAAACAGAGCAATTCCCAGACCTCATAGACCAGCAGATAAGAGATAACCGCCCAGACAGCCAGATAAAGGGCGGTTCCCATTTCAGTGCGCCAGCAGAGCTTGCCCACTGCAAAGCCAAAGGCCAGCAGCAAAACCGGTGTCAACACTTCATAGACAACTGACGGAATCGATACCTGAAGCACCCATTCCAGTCCCATTGACAGGGCCAGCACTGCTCCTGCCCGCAGTCCAAAACGTCTCTGTCTGGGCAGCGGCCAGAGATAGATCAGGCAGGTCAACCATCGCAGCAGACCTTCGGTGACAATAGTCAGCACGGAGAACAGCGTCTCGCTCATGTATTGCCTCCTACATAGTTGGTCACAGCATTCAAAAATGCTGCCCGGTTGCGCCGGCTGATCTCCAACTGGCTCCCCGCCACGGTGACCATATCCTTGTTTACCTCGGTCACGTGAGCAAGATTGACCAGATACCAGTGGTTGCACTTGGCAAAACGGTAGGGCTCCAACTCCTGCTCCGCTGCCTGCATAGTTCCCCGAAGGACATATTCCCCTTCCCGGGTGTGATAGTGGAGCATATGATTTTGAATTTCCACATAAAAAATATCTTGGGTCTTCAGCCGCTTCATCCCTCCGGGCAGCAGCAGGGTGATCTGCCCGCCGGCGCGGCTGCGCACCCGCTCCACCGCCCGGGTAAATTTCAGGTCAAAGGTCTCGTAATAGACCGGCTTGAGCAGATAGTCCAGCGCCCCCACGGAATAGCCCTGAATGGCGTATTGGGTCATCTGGGTGATAAAGATCAGCACCACCCGCTCGTCCTCCTGACGAATCTGCTGCGCCGCCTCCATGCCGTCCATGTCCGGCATCATGATGTCCAGCAGCACAATGTCATATCCTGGTTTATAGTTCTGCACCAGATCGAGGCCGTTGGAAAAAAAGGTCGTCTCCAGCTTGAGCCCATGTTCCTGGCTATACCGGTCCAGATATCGCTCAATCCGATCCCGATAAGTCTCATTGTCCTCTGCCACTGCAACCCGCAGCATGGGCTGTCTCCTCCTTCTCATGCGCCAGTGGCCCATTCCACCGACAGTCTCTTTTCTTTGTCTATATTATAGCAAAAGTGTGAATAAATGCAAAGAGTGTTTTCCGCCTGGAAAACAATTCCCGCCGCCGGCAGAAAAAGCGCAGCCGCAGAGTGCATTTTGCCCTCTGCGGCTGCCTGGCCGGTGCTGCCCTGATTCTCACAACAGGTACATCCCTGTGATTTGCAGCACGGAGTCCGTCCCCCTCCTGGGGGCCAGGTCCTCTCGGCCTATTTTAACAGCCGGGGGCCATGCGCCGGTAAACGCCTGGGGCACGCCCCCGGCTTCACCCTGCGTGGGCAGAGGAGAATTGTCTCTCCCTGCTGCCTCACCGGCTGTTGGTCTCAGTATGTCCCGCCATTAGGGTGTTATACCCCATATTACCGGAATATTTTTCCGGATCCGTTTCTATTTTGTACCACGCTTGAAAGGAGGTGTTCCCTTGACTATTCCGCTGACCGGCATCCTACTGCTAATTCTGGCTCTGATTCTCCTGCACCGCTGGCTGTACAAGCTGGCCGGTCTTGCGCTGCGCACCCTGCTGGGGGCGCTGTTTCTTCATTTTCTCTCCCTTTTCGGTGGCATCGGAGGCCTCACACTGGGGGTCAATCTGTTTAACGCACTGGTGCTGGGCGTGCTGGGTGTGCCGGGCTTGGGGCTGCTGCTGATGCTCCGCTGGACAGCCCTCTGGGGGCTGTAAAGTCTGTCAAGCGCGATTTTTGAAAAATGAAAATGAGAATTCGTGAGTATACAAGCAATTTTGAGAGATTTCGCGAGATATTATATAGGTAAATGAAAATACCTGTTGACAGGAAAAAGGTGCTGTGATATAAATATACCTGCGCTGTTTTGTGCCCTTTCCCACTCACAAACGGCGAGAGATGTAAGCATTCACAATACAACCGAAAAGAACGTTTGGAGGTTCTCCTATGTCCACTTATATGGCTAAGAAAGAGGACGTCGTCCGCAAGTGGTATGTGCTGGACGCCGCCGGTAAGCCCCTGGGCAAGACCGCTGTCGCCGCCGCCGACATCCTCCGCGGCAAAGTGAAGCCCGACTTCACCCCCCATGTTGACACTGGCGATTTCGTCATTGTCATCAACGCCGACAAGGCAATCCTCACCGGCAAGAAGCCCACTCAGAAGTACTATCGCCATCACTCCGGCTGGACCGGCGGCCTGAAGGAGATTCAGTACAAGACCCTCATGGCCAAGCGCCCCGAGTTCGCGATGGAGCTGGCTGTCAAGGGTATGCTGCCCAAGAACAGCATTGGCGCCGCCTGCCTGCGCCGTCTGCGCGTCTATAAGGGCGCCGAGCACGGCCATGAGGCTCAGAAGCCCATCGTCGTGGAATAAGAGGGAGGTAAACAACCATGTATCAGAGCAAGAAGCCCTATGTTTACGGCACTGGCCGCCGCAAGTCCTCCGTCGCCCGTGTGCGCCTGTATGAGGGCGGCACCGGTTCCATCACCATCAACGGCCGCGATATCGACGATTATTTCGGCCTGGATACCCTGAAGCTGATCACCCGTCAGCCCCTGGCCCTGACTGATATGCTGGGCAAGGTGGACGTAGTTGCCACCGTCTCCGGCGGCGGCGTCACCGGCCAGGCCGGCGCTCTGCGTCACGGCATCGCCCGTGCCCTGCTGGAGGTCAATCCCGACTTCCGTGGTGCCCTGAAGAAGGCTGGTTTCCTGACCCGCGATCCTCGTATGAAGGAGCGTAAGAAATACGGCCTGAAGGCCGCCCGTCGTGCGCCTCAGTTCTCCAAGCGCTGAGTTTTTCCCTGTATCTGCAAAAGCTGCCGTCCCAAGGGACGGCAGCTTTTTTGCATATCTCGTATATTTTACATCGCTGAATACAGCGCACCTTCTCATATTCACCCTGCCCCAGCGCATAGAGTCTCCCCCTCCACTGGAGCAGCTTGTACAGCACGCCGACCGACCAACCAGCCAACAGCGGAGAGACCAACGCAAACACCGGCCCGCTCAGCCAGACCGCCAGCGTCCGCAGAGCCAGCACTGGCAGTACATGCAGCAGGTACAGCCAAAGGGTGTCCACCCCCAGCTTGGACCAGAACCATCGCCGTTTGGACGTCCAGCTCAACAGAAACAGACCCAGTCCCAGCGCCATGAGACCGCACAGCAGCCGGAGCTGCGACCCCTCTCCACCGCCATAAGGGTCAGCCCGGTAGAGAAAAGACGTCGATATCTCCCCCCCGTCCAGAGAAACAGCTCCAACGCCAGCACCAGCCCTCCGAGCCCCAGTATCCGATGCCGACCCCAGTCTATCTCCCGTGGGCAGAGAAGGCCCAGCACAAGCCAGGGCAGAAAGGCCAGCGTCCGCCCCAGGGAGAGAAACCGTCCCGCCCAGCAGCCGGACAACAAACTCATCGCCGCCGACAGCAGAATCACCCCTCCCTTTCCCACAGGGGTCCTCAGAGCCGGAAACCGCTCCAGCAGGCCCAGCAGCAGCCAGGCCAGTCCTGCCCACCAGACTAAGCTGAGCAGATACCACAGATGCCAGACTGGTATCAGCAGAGAGATCGCCTCCCCCATCCATATCTCCACCGCCGCCGCGGCCGACTGAGCGGCCAGGTAGAGCAGCGCCGCCCGCCTCAGCTGGCTCAGGCATTGATCCCGGTTTTTAAGAAAAAATCCCGTGAGAAAGACAAAGAGGGGCATATGAACCAGGTAGACCAGCCGATAGATTGTCTCCAGCAGTGGTATAGAAGACAGTTCATCCTCCACCAGATGGCCCCACACAACCATAAACAGGAGCTGCAGCTTTAGATTGCAGTAATAGGGTGCCCGCTGTTTAATCCGTACCACAGTACTCCCACCACAGCTCGTATTCCCACTGATCCAGCAGCGAGGTATAGATCCCTGTGCTACCCTGAACATCGGGACCCCCTTTCACTTCCAGTCCCTGACTGTCCGAGAAAAAGGTCACGTCATTGAGGACGCTGTCGTACTCCAGGTACCACTGGCCATCCTCCCGGTAATAATAGGCCCATCGCAGACGCAGTCCCTCCAGCAGCGACTGCACATCCGCCTCCTCCAGCGATTGGCAGAACAGCTCTTTACCGTGGCGGACGTACTCCTCCTCCCCTACGATAGTGAGGGCCTCCAGATAGCCCTGCCAGCGTTTCTCTGTCCGGCTCTCCGCCGCACAGTCGGCCAGCAGCGCCCGGTAATGCCCACTCACATTCAGCCGGTCGTAGGCGCTCTCATAGTCCCCCTCTTTTAAATCGTTGAGAAAGGCCTGTGTCTGCCAGATGTCGTCCAGATTGGTAAAGCAGATTCCCTCTCCCCGGACCTGGTTCACCCCCATCCACAGCAGGGGAAGGGCCAGCACCACCGCCAGCAAAGAGGCAGCCCAACGTCGACGGATCTTCCGCAGCCCCTTTTGCAGTGCCCTCTCCTCCTGCTCCGGGGTAGGCTCTGGCTGAGGCGGCTGGAGCAGTTCCCCCCGCAGTTCTCCCAGCTGCCTGGAGCAGTCCGGGCAGCTGGCAATGTGTTCTTCGACCAGCGCCCGGCTCTCCGGGGCGGCGCAGCCGTCCACATAGAGGGGCAGTAAATCCTGTATGACAGCACAAGGCAGCTTCATCGGTATTCCTCCAATCGTTTTCTCAGTTGCTGTCTCGCCCGGTAGTAGGTCACCTTACCCCAGCTCTCCGACTTCCCCCGCCGGGCGGCGATCTCCTTCAGGGAAATGCCGCCGTAGAGGTGGAGGATGACCACGTCCCGCCAGTCCTCAGGCAGGTCTGCAATCTCCCGCCGGAGGGTTTGCTGAAGCGCCCGCTCCAGCACCTCCCCCTCGGGCCCAGGGTCTGTGTCCGGCCGCTGGGCCGCCTCTTCCAGGGGGCGGTGGCGCCGGCGCTTCTTCTGCTCGGTGAGCCAACAGTTTTTCCCGATCTCACACAGCCAGGTGAAGAGAGCGCTCCGGCCCTCAAACTGGTCGATGTGGAGCAGCGCCCGGTAAAAGACCTCTTGGGTCAACTCCTCCGCCTGATTCTCATCTCCGGAAAGGGCCAGCAGAAACCGATAGACCCGGCGGCTGTAGTCCTGATAGACCCGCTCAAACTCGGTCATGCGCCTCTCCCCTCTCTGTGTGCTGTCCGTTAGACCCGGCGGTCCCCTCAAGGTTACAGGGATTTGCCGTTTTTTGCAATTCCCCCTTGACAATCCGCTCTAACTATATATACTGTAAATATACAGTTAAGAACAGGAGTGAGACAGACGTTATGAACCTGATGATCTCCAACAGCAGCGGCCAACCCATCTACGAGCAGATCTGCACCCAGATCAAGCAGCTGATCCAGTCCGGCGGTCTGGAGGCGGAGGAAGCGCTTCCCTCCATCCGGCTGCTGGCCAAGGATCTGCGCATCAGCGTCATCACCACCAAGCGGGCCTATGAGGAGCTGGAGCGGGAGGGCTATATCTACACCGTTCCCGGCAAGGGCAGCTTTGTGGCCCGGCGAAATCCGGAGCTGGTGCGGGAGGAACAGCTGCGCAAGATCGAGTCCCTCATGGAGGAGATCGCCCGGCTGGCTCCGGGCTGCGGGCTGACCAATGAGGACCTGATGGAAATGTTTTCAATCTTACATTTGGAGGAATAACCTATGAACGCCATTGAACTGCGCGGCCTGCAAAAATCCTACCAATCCTTCCGGCTCGGCCCTCTGGATCTGACCCTGCCCATGGGGACCATTCTTGGCCTGGTGGGCGAGAACGGCGCCGGCAAGAGCACCACGCTAAAATCCATCCTGGACCTGGTCCGGCCGGACGCCGGTTCCGTCACCGTCCTGGGCCAAACGGTTCCCGACGCCTATCCCTCCCTCAAGGAGGAGATCGGCGTGGTATTGGATGAGATGGCCTTCCCCGGGTTTTTCAACGCCCGGGAGGTGGGAAAGCTGATGGCTGCCTCCTATTCCAACTGGGACGAGGAGGGCTACCAGTCCTGTCTCGCCAAGCTGGATCTCCCCTCTGACAAGAAGTATAAGGACTTCTCCCGGGGCATGAAGATGAAGCTGGCCCTGGCCGCCGCCCTGTCCCATCACGCCCGGCTGCTCATCCTGGACGAGGCCACCAGCGGGCTGGATCCCATGGTGCGCCAGGAGATTCTGGACATCCTCTACGACTTCTGCGACGAGGAACACGCCATCCTCCTGTCCTCCCACATCGTCAGCGATCTGGAGAAGATCTGCGACTACATCGCTTTTCTGCACAAAGGCAGGTTGATCCTGGTGGATGAGAAGGATCGTCTGCTGGAACGGTACGGCCTGCTGAAATGCAGCGAAGCCGATCTGGCCGCTTTGGATCCCTCCGCCGTGCTCGCCAGGCGGGTGCACCACTACGGGGTGGAGGCGCTGGTGGAGCGGGACCGGGTGCCTGCCGGCCTGACAGTGGACGCCGTCAGCCTGGAAGAGCTGATTATCTTGCTGGCAAAGGAGAAATAACCATGAAAAGCCTGTTACTGCTGGACTGGTACACCCTCTGGAAGCAGCTCAAGCTGTTTCTCTTCTTCATCGCGTTCTACGCCGTCATGGCCCTGATGAGCCAGAGCTATGCCTTTCTGGGCTTCAGCGTTCTCTTTCTCTGCATGATGCCCTACTATCTGCTGCAGCTGAGTGACAACACCCATGTGGACGCCCTGCTGCTGCTCATGCCGGTGGGCCGCACCGCTGTGGTGGCCGAGCGCTATGTCACCGCCCTGCTCTCCGCCGCCTGCGCTCTGCCCATCTTCCTGGCCGCCGGGCTGATCATGGGAGGCGATGCGGTGACCCTGCTGGTGCTGCAGCTCTCCGCCGGGCTGATCGTGCTGGCGCTGCTGCTGCCTCTGGCCTATAAATTCGGCAGCACCAAGTCCCGGATGCTGATGCTGGTCATGCTGGCCCTCTTCTTCAGCACCAGTGGCGTCATCAGCGGGCTGCTGACAGAGGACGGCAGCCTGCCTGAAATCTCCATCGACCATTGGGTGGGTATTCTGGCCCGGTTTGCTCTGCCCGCCGCCTTGGTGCTGCTAGGGGTGTCCTATCTGGTGTCTCTCCGGATTTATCAGAAGCGGGAGTTTTGATCGACACGAAAATGGCCGGATGCGCAGGCATCCGGCCATTTCCACAGTTTTCAGGACATAGAAGTAAACAGCATATCCCTTGCCTTGACCAGTCCCTCCACAAAGGCGTCCACCTCTTCCCGGGTAGTATCCCCGGAGAAGGACACCCGGAAGGAGCCCTCCCGGCGGGCCTTGTCCAGTCCCATAGCGGCGTAGACATGGCTGGGCTTTCCCCGGTGGCAAGCAGAGCCGGCGGAGACGCAGATGCCCATGTCCCCCAGCGCCCGCACCAGCACCTCTGCCTTGTAGCCCGGCAGGGTCAGGGCCAGGATGTGAGGAGCGGTTCCGGCTCCGATCCGCTCCGCCTCCGGCACCCGAAGGGAGAGCTGTCCCAAGGTATAGGCCTTCAACTCCGCCATGTGGGCGGCGTCCCGGGCGAAATTCGCCTTGCCCTCAGCACAGGCGGCGGCCAGCGCGGCGATTTGGGCGGTGGGCTCGGTGCCGGAGCGCATGCCGCTCTCCTGGCCGCCCCCCAGAATCATGGGTTGAATCTGCAGTCCTGAGCGAATATAGAGGGCGCCAATCCCCTTTGGCGCGTGAATCTTGTGGCCGCTGACCGTCAGCAGGTCCACCCCCAGCCCCTTGGGGGTGAAGGGCAGCTTGAGGAAACCCTGGACGGCGTCGGTGTGAAACAGGGCCTGGGGCGCCAACCGCCGGGTGATACGGACCGCCTCCTTCACCGGAAGGATGGTGCCCAGCTCGTTGTTCACCAGCATCATGGAAACCAGCACTGTGTCCGGTCGGAGCGCCTGTTCCAGATCGGAAAGATTCACCCCTCCCTCCCGGTTGGGGGGCAGATAGGTCACCTCATAGCCCTGTTGCTCCAGCCGCTTGCAGGGCTCCAGGATGGCGGAATGCTCGATGGCTGTGGTGATGATGTGCTTTCCCGCCCGGCGGTTTTTCCAGAGGGCAGCTTGAATGGCCCAGTTATCTCCCTCGGTGCCACAGGAGGTGAAATAGAGCTCCCTTGCCTCGCAGCCCAACGCTTTTGCCACCTGCTCCCGATCCTCTTTCAGCCGCTTAGCCGCTCCGGCTCCCAGGGGGTACCGGGCGGAGGGGTTGCCGAAGTCCTGGGTCATAACCTCCAGGGCCACCTGGGCGGCGGCGGGGCTGACCCGGGTAGTGGCGGCGTTATCCAGATATGCAGTCATAAAAATCCCTCATTTCTCGCCCTATTGTAGGGGAAAGTGCAGCTTTTGTCAACGGGAGTTGCAAACGGAAAATGCCCCTTGCATTCTTCCGGAAAATCCGTTATACTGAGTACTGCTTATCCGGGTATAGCGCAGTTGGTAGCGCGCCAGCTTTGGGAGCTGGATGTCGTGCGTTCGAGTCGCACTACTCGGATTGAGATGGAAAGAGATCGCCGGTCGGCGGTCTCTTTTTGTATCTACAGGCACGCCATTCTCCGCATGAAAAAGCCGCCTCTCAACACGAGGAGCGGCTTTTCTATTGCCAAAGAGTAACCAAACGGAGCAGAATTGAGATCGAGAAAGCATCCCAATCGATAATGATCAGGATGCCTTCATTGTGTGAATTACATTTTGATGGATCAATAGATGATGGCATCGTCTGCGGTATAGCCCTCCAGAGAGTTTTCTTTCACCTGAACGCAGACATAGCTGATTCCCTCATCATTTGCAGAAGCGAACTGACGCTTAGCAGAAGGTGCGATTCTCAGCCAGTCTCCGGCAGCGAGTGTGACCTCTTCCCCATCAATCACTGCAATACCCTTTCCGGAGAGAATGCCGTAAATCTCCTCATTGTTCTTGTGCGCATGTACAAAAGGAACAGTTGCGCCGGCAGGAAGTTGATTGATGCTGATTTCGGCACCAGTCAGGCAGAGCTTTTCGTGCAGTTCTGTCCTTCCCTCATTTCCAACATTTGTTTTTGTGTAATTCATAGTGGTTTACCTCCAAATTGAAATGGCAATTTCTCATTGCTTGCCTTTATGATATAGGTTAGCACACTCAAAAACAAGTACGCACCTTTTTATAACTGTACATTCAGAAATAAATGTGCTATAATTGAAATAAGAGGTGATAGCAATGAAAACGAAAGATGAATTACCGGAATGCCCGGTGGCAACCTCGGTAGCGTTGATCGGAGGCAAATGGAAACTACTGATCCTGCGGAATCTGCGAACAAGGCCGTGGCGTTTTAATGAATTACAGCGGGATCTGGAAGGTATTTCTCAAAAGGTTTTGACCGACAGCTTGCGTCAAATGATTGATGATGGTCTGGCATATCGCCATGATTATCAGGAAATGCCTCCCAGAGTAGAGTATGGTCTTACCGATTTGGGTAAAGAGATGCTTCCGATTGTTGATGCGCTGGCTAATTTCGGCAATTATTATAAATCGGTTACTAATGAATTGTATTCTGACCAATAAATAATCCCTGCAGCAACAAAAAGTGACTGCTTCAAATACATAAGCAAAACATTTATTCGAGTCCCATCAATTTGTCGATTGATTTTTCTTTGCAGGTAGAAACAAAAAAATACCAGCCATTTCGGGCTGTTTTGTCCCTCAAAAACATAAAAAAGGATTCGGAACAGTTGTGAAAGCCATTCCGAAGTCCATTTTGCTCACTTTATGCAATTTTTACCGTATTTTGCCCAAAAAGCACGAAAGCCTCTCTTGTCTTGGCAGACAAAAGAGGTTTCTTTCGTGGAGCAGGTGAAGGGAATCGAACCCTCGTGGCCAGCTTGGGAAGCTGGAGTTCTGCCATTGAACTACACCTGCATCTCTGAGGCAACGTTATTATTATAGCACCTCAGAAGGTCGGTTGCAAGGGAAAATTGGCAGTCCCAGCCTTATTTTTTCCGTCTGGCCTGATTTTTCTCGTAGAGAACATAGAGTCCGTCGATGAGCAGGGAGGGCTCAAAGTGGATCTCCCGCTTGCAGTAGGGCACCACCACATTGCCCAGGCCGCCGGTGAGCACGGCGGAGACCGGCTCTCCCAGCTCCTCCTCCACCCGGTCCAACAGACCATCCATCATGGCAGCACAGCCATAGACGGCGCCAGCCTGCATGCAGTCGATGGTGTTGGTGCCTACCGGAGACTTGGGGGCAGACAGGCTGATATAGGGCAGCTGCGCCGCCCGGGCAGAAAGGGCATCCACCGACACCCGGAGGCCGGGGATAATCATGCCGCCGATGTAGTCCCCGTTTTTCGCAATGACCGACAGGGTGGTGGCGGTACCCATATCAAAGATGGCGATGGGAGTGGGGTACTTGGCCAGGGCGGCCACGGCGTCCACCACCAGGTCGCTGCCCAGGGAGGCGGGGTTGTCCATGCGGATGTTCAGGCCGGTTTTCAGGCCGGAGCCCACCACCAGGATCTGCTTGCCCGTCAGCAGATAGATCGCCTTGGGCACCACCGTCCGGAGATAGGGCACCACAGAGGAGAGAATCCCTCCCTCAATGTCCTCCACGGACACGCCGTGCATGGCCAGGATCCCCTGGAAGATCAGGGCGTACTCATCCTCCGTCTTGTTGCGGTCGCTGGCGCAGCGGGCAGAGAAAACCTGCTTTCCCTTCTCCAGACCGCCCAGAACAATATTGGTATTACCGATGTCAATGGCCAGAATCATATTGAAACCCCGTTTCCCGGAAAACCGAAATGCTTTCTCTATTGTACTCCGGAAAAAGGGGATGTCAATTCCCTGGCGGGAACTTTTTCCGCCCCGCGCCCAGCCGGAGGTCCGGAAACCTTTTCTCTGAAAACGCTCCCGATGGAGAATCCCAATTGCTTCGGACGCCGGATTTTGGCGGTTCTGCCCATTGCATTTGACATACAAATGCGTAAAATAGCTATTGCTTTCGAAGCAATAAACGTTTATCTTCGCTAAGAAAGTGTTTTCGTTTGGAAAGGAAATGGACTATGACCAAGGAAATGACCAAAGGCAGCCCCATGAAGCTGATTCTGGGCTTTGCGCTGCCCACCCTGCTGGGGCTGCTGTTCCAGCAGCTCTATAATGTTGTGGACACCATGATTGTGGGCCAACTGCTGGGCTCCGGTGCGTTGGCAGCGGTGGGCGCCACCAGCTCCCTGAACTTTCTGGTAATCGGCTTCTGTACCGGCATCTGCAGCGGCTTTGCCATTCCAGTCGCACAGCAGTTTGGTGCTGGAGACCATGAACAGATGCGCCTGTTTGTAGGTAACGGTGGGTTGCTCTGTGTGATTCTCGGCGTTACAATTACACTGTCCACCACCCTGCTGTGCGGCTCCATTCTCCGGATTATGGACACGCCGTCGGATATCTATTTTCAGTCCTATCAGTACATCTTTGTTATCTTCGCCGGCATTCCAGCCACCATTTTTTACAATTACCTCTCCGGCATTCTTCGGGCCCTGGGTGACAGCAAAAGCCCGGTGCTTTTTCTGGCCCTCTCCTCTATATTGAACATTGGACTGGATATTCTGTTTCTCTCCGTCTTCCGGACTGGTGTCGCCGGCGCCGCTGTGGCTACCGTCATCTCACAGTTGGTGTCTGGACTGACAGCTTTGCTCTACATCCGGAGAAAGGTGCCGCTGCTACACACCCGTCACTCCCACTGGAGGGCAGATCGTGCTGCCCTGACCAGCCTGTGCAACATGGGCCTTCCCATGGGGCTTCAGTATTCCATCACCGCCCTGGGTTCTATCCTACTCCAGGCCTCAGTGAACGGCCTGGGCACCGACTATGTGGCCGCCGTGGCCGCCTCCTGTAAGCTGAGCTGCTTCTTCGCCTGTCCTTACGACGCCATGGGGGCCACCATGGCCACATATTGCGGCCAGAATGTAGGCGCGGGCAAGCTGGACCGGCTGCGCCAAGGTATTCTGGCCTGCACCTGGCTGGGCATGGGGTACTATGTGCTGGCCGCTCTTGTCATGTGTCTGGGCGGCCCAACCCTGGCGCTGCTTTTCCTCAAACCCACTGAAACCAGAGTCATCTCTCTGGTGGTCCGGCATCTGGGCACCAACGCCCTGGCCTACGGCTTTTTGGCTCTGGTAAACATCCTGCGTTTTTCCATCCAGGGCATGGGCTTCAGTCAGCTTGCTATGCTGGCTGGCTTGATGGAGATGATCGCTCGAGGCGCTGTTGGTATATTCCTGGTGCCCGCTTGGGGCTTCGCCGCCGCCTGCCTGGCCTCTCCCCTGGCCTGGCTTTTGGCCGATGCCTTCCTGATTCCCGCCACCATTCTCTGCATCCGGCATCTGGAGCATCCCATGCATCCGGCCAGGCCCCACAGGCTTTCCCGCGTCTAATATTTCTGCGACAGCAAAACGTCCGCATCCGGAGTACCCGGGTGCGGACGTCAGTTTTATTTTGCTGTGGCAGAAATTCCTGTCCGGTCAAAATCAGAGTTCATACTGCCTTGACTGGCCCGTACCGTATAGGTATAGGTGGTGCCGGAAGTCACATTTTTATCGGTATAGGTGGTACCAGTCACATTGGCTACCCGGGTCCAGCTGGAGCCGCCACTCTTGCGATAGACCGCATAGTGCTCCGCTCCGGTCACCGCTTTCCAATGCACCGCTATGCCGCCGGAAACTGCCTGCGCCTGCGTCAGGACAGGAGTTGTCAGTCGGCACAGCGTCTGGCCTGTGCGGTCATAGCCAGAGAGCACACCTCTGTTGGCCGCCCGGATCGTGTAGGTATACGTCACGCCACCGGAAGCCGCTGCGTCCAAATAACTGGTTTCCGTCACAGTATCCAACAGCGTCCAGCCAGAACTGCCGCTCTTACGATAGACCTGATAGCCCGCAGCGCCAGACACTTGGTTCCAGGTCACCTGAATTCCCTGCGTGCTGTTTGAGATCTTGCTGATCTTGGGAGCAGACAGGCAGAGCACCCCATAGCCGTCATTGCGATAGCCGGAAGTCGCTTTTCCCTTCTCCGCCCGCAAGGTGTAATAGTACTCTGTCCCGGATTTCAAGCTGCCGGCATCAGTGTAGCTGGTGCCGGAGGTGGCGCCCAGCCGAGTCCAGCCGGAGCCATTTTTCCGATAAACCACATAGTTTTCGGCCCCGGATACCTGATTCCAGGTGAGTTGAATCCCATCGGTGGTATTCACTGCTTTCGTGATCTGCGGTGTGGACAGGTAAAGGATGGAATATCCTTCGGACCGATAGCCGGAAATTGTCTTGCCCACCTGCGCCCGGAGGGTATAAAAATATGTAGTGCCAGATTTCAGTGCACTGGTATCCGTATAACCTGTGCCTGTCACTGTGTCCAGCTTCGTCCAACTGGAGCTGCCCTCCTTACGGTAGACAGTATAACCTTGCGCATTGGAGACCTTTTCCCAGGTAATCCGGACGCCCTGCTCGCTGTTTTTCACAGCAGTGATAACCGGTGTCTGAACACACAATGCGGTAATGCCTGCTACATCATAGTAAGAGCCGTATTTTCCCTGGATTGCCCGGACCGTGTAAGTATAGGAAGTCCCATCGCTCACGGCAGTATCGGTATAATTCACCGTTGTTCCGCCGCTCAGCGTGTCGATTCTGCTCCAGCCAGAACCGCTGGACTTGCGATACACAGCATAACTCTCCGCTCCGGAGACCTTCTTCCAGCTGATCCTGATGCCGGTCTCCACATTTTGAGCGCCAGCCAGCACCGGAGTGGACAGCCAGACCCAAGAGACAGCGGTATAGCCGGACTGGACGTTTTTCAACCGCCCCGCCACCGCGTATTCATAGCTGATCCCGCTGGCTGCGCCGGTATCCGTATAAGTCAGGGTATCAGCATTGCTGATGGTCCCAATCTTGCTCCAGCTTCCGCCCGCAGAGCGGCGGTAGACATAATATCCATCTGCCTTTGAGATCTTTTGCCAGGTAACCTGGACGCCTGAAGCAGTGTTGGCCAGCTTAGCAGTAGTCGATGACAGATAAGTGATGGATAGTCCCTTGGTGTCATAGGCAGAGAGGTTACTTCCCTGATAGGCCCGCACCGTATAGGTATAGCCGGTTCCGGAGGTTGCAGTCGTGTCCGTATAGTTGGTCCCGCTGGTGGTGCCAATCTGCTTCCAACCTTCCCCCTCTGTCTTGCGGTAAATCCGATAGCCATTGGCATTGGACACCTTGCTCCAGGCAATCCGCACACCGCTGGTCTGGTTCGAGATGGACTGGAGGTTAGGCGCCGGCAGATTGGCCACCATGATGCCAAGGGAGGAAACCTGCGTGCCGGAGGGGCTGCATGCCTGCAACGCGGCAGTACCCGTTGTATTTCCTGTCAGCTTTCCGCTGGCAGCGTCATAGGACAGCACCGGGGAACTGACCTGATAGCTGACCTGTTTTGCGCAATAAAGCGGCTCCACCACCGGCACGACTATGGTAGATGCCCCGCGCTTGAGTGAGAGATCCCGATCGATCACCTTTCCCTGAGTGTTTCGCCAAGAGACAGAGACATCAGCCTCCAGTCCCTTTCCTTTGACAATATCATACATGGTGCGGGCCGCTGTCAGACCGTTTTCATTGTGACCCACCTGAGAATAGTGGGCATCACTGTGGACCTCCTCCACTGTGGTGGGCAGTCCGGAGAGGGAGCTGTTGGCACGCAAAGGATAGGTGAGGCTCCCTCCAGGATAGGCACTGCGGAAATAGGAGCGTACGCCGCCGTCTGAAACCCACTGCTCATTGGCATTGCTCACCACATAGACGTCAGAATACTCCGTATCACCGGAATTTCCCATGTAGTACTGAGCAATCCGGGGACCAGTCATATAGATGTCTTCTGCGTTCGTGTAGGAGCCCTGACTGCTTCGAGCGGTAATCAGACCAAAGTACTGAATATCAAGGGCGTTGGCAAAGCCCTTGTGCATCGACTGGAAACCGTTAAGGTACTCACTGGCAGTATAATTTCTGTCTGCCTCGCCTTGCATCCAGAACAACAGCCGATTGCCCTTGGTATAATGGCCGGCACTGATCTCTGCCTCCATAGTCTTCACAGCAGCTTTGTAAATGTTCAGTGCCCGAGTATAGCAGGAACCACCCTGCTTCCAAAGGGAAACGCCGGATTCACTGGACGCTGCATTTACAATCCATACCTTATCTCCAGTCAAACGGTTCCACTCATAGGCGATGCCGCTATCCGGCCCCGTCTTGCCCTCCCCCTGCTCCGTCAGAGCATATAGCGGATAGTTCAGTTCCTGTCCGTTCCTACTCTCTGTACTGGTCAGAGATCCGGCTACAATGGCCTGAGGATCTGTTGTAAATGCGTCCTTAGAGATATGCCCGATTGTCCAGCCATGGCTTTCGCTTTTGGGCGCATAGGTAGAATAGACCTGGCCTTCCGGACAGACAACAGAATCTGACCTCTTATAGCCGGCAGAGGCAGAGCAACACCCCTCCGCATTGCTCTGGCCCGCCAAAAAGATCATCGTAAGTCTGGCTGGCTTGACCGTGACGCTGACCTGAATTGCACTCTGCCGCTCCATCTGCTCTTCAGGCACCAGAAGTACATTGGCCGATCCCACACCAGAAGCAACCACCTCAGTCTGGGAATCCTCTTCCAGCCGGAGCACATCCGTGTCCAGTTGGCTGGTCTTGCTGCCGCCGGAAACCTGGTTAGATGAGACCTGCTCCGTCTGGATGCTGTAAACCACATAGCCTTCAATCAGATTGGTGAAATCATACCGGTCATCGTACTGCAGTGTAAGCTGTTCCACGGCAGACACACTCAGCGTATAGGCCTCGTCTGCATTCTCTTCCGGAAGTGCCGCTTCGGAACACTCCTGCGCAGGCACTTCTTCTTGCCCCTGCTCCGATTTCGTCTCCAGAAAAGACGGTGTATCGCTTTCCTCTTCCAGCGTCTCAGGTATTTCCTGGTTCTCCGGCTCTGCCACAATCTCTGACGCCTCATCTTCTGCAGCGTTATCCGTATTCTCCCGGACAGGTTCCTCTGTAAGCCGTTCTTCCTGCTGATCCGGCGTTTCCAGATCCGGCTGCTCCAGTGTCAATGCTGAGCTCTCCAGCGTCAGAGACACAACCATTGCCGCTGTAAGCAGCAGCGCCAGCAGGCGGCCAGGAAGGGGACGATTCTGTCTGTTTGCTCTCATTTATCTGCTCTCTTTCATGGGTTGTCCTGTCAAATAGCAGGCAAAAGGCAGCTCCGGCGGCTGACCGGCTCTGCCAGATGACATAATTCCTTTACAGTTACTATAACATGGCGGCAATAGCGGTGCAAGATGGCAAAAAGTCCAATTTTCGCCGTTCCGCCCGCCAATGCACTGACGGTCCATCTCAGAGAGATGGACCGTCCAATGTACAGATATTCAGAATTCAAAATTGGAGAACAGTTTCACATGAGGATTGCTCCGCTCCGCCCGGCAGATCCTGCTCCGGTAGGGCTGAGTGCAGTCCATGGCACAGAATTGATCTACCGCCTCCTCCTTATCCCAGAAGTGCATAGGATAGGCGGCGTCAGTATCCGTCAGGCGCATAAAGTAGTCAAAGCCCTGATAGAAGTCCTCCTCCTGTCTGGGATCCAGTGGGAGAAAAGCTACATCGAAGTGCCGGTTCCGCAGAGGCTCCACTGTCTCCTCAAAACGCTGGCGAATGGAGGTATTCCACTCCTCCGTGTCCCGAGGCCAGAGCCACAAGTGCAGATCCCCGGCGTGATAGATGGTTTTCCCCTCGGCCTGAATGATAAAAGCCACGCCTTCATCAGTGGAGCGCAGGGTCTCAATCTCCAGATCATCAATCCAGCAGTGCTGGTCGGGGGCAATAAAGTGAAACGCCTCATATTCGCCGTCGGTGACGCCCAGACAGCGGAGCGTGCTGCGGCTGAAACGCTCCCGGATGTCATCCGAAAGGACAAAGGTCACCGAGGGATGACCGCGGAAGAGAGGAAAGAGCATAGGACTGAAATGGTCGCCGTGATGGTGGCTGATGAAGATGTACAGCGGCTTGCTGAAATCAAAGGCGGGAAGCGTGCCCCGGCAATAGTCAAACAGCATGGCGCAGCGTTCCAACTCCAGGTAAAATCCGCTGTGTCCGATATAAGTAATATTCATGATAATGCCTCACGGGAGAGAGAGGGGGCCATAATACGCCTGGCCGTCCGTCGTCTCTTCCCTATCAGGGAATGGGCTGCGTGGGCCATAGCTTGTGATAGAGCAACCAGTATTCCTCCCAAGCGGGATAGCCGCGCAGGGATTCCAGCGCAACACCCACCTGGCGGTAATACCAGCAGTGCTCCAGCGGGTCTTTCTGATGAAAACAAGCCCAGAAGGCGCTACCCTGGGTCAGAAAGGCCTGGTACATGGCACGAAGATTGGAGAGCTTGTCGCTCAGTGTCAGCATCTTAACCTCAATGCGCTGTTCCGCCTGCAGGCGGCAGATTGTCTCCTGCTTGCGGATCCGCCAAGTTTCAGCCGGATCACATTGAGGCCGCTTATCCTCCGTCTCAGCCGCCACCAGGGCGGCCACACGGGGACCAAAATCCGCTTCCAGCCGGGCAGCGGTATAGGCGGTGTCCTCCACGGTATCGTGGAGCACCGCCGCGGCCAGCACCTCCAGATCGTCCGTCATGGTGGCGCAGATAGCTGCCGCCTCCAGCGGGTGGAGAATGTAGGGCGTATGGCCGCCCTTGCGCACTCCGCCGCTGTGGGCTCGGGTGGCTACGACAATCGCGCGATCTAAAATCGTCATGAGCATTCTCTCCTCCGGTTTGGGCAAACAGGAGACAGATACCCAAAGACAAAGCGCGACCCCTATCCATCAACTTGTGGATAGGGGTCAGCGCTCTGAATTCTTGGTATCTAGCATCCGTTGTTTACCTCGCTTTCCCAGATTCGCGAGCCCCGAATCCTTTTAAACAGCAACTCCGCGCTCCCTGCCTGCCGCAACCTTCGGCATCCTCTCTTGATGCCCTCTCCCAATAGGGTTTGTTGCCGGAAAGATTTACGTTGTTCCGCTGCCTAAAAGCTCACGCAATTTGATGAACTTGTCGTTCACCTCGGGATTTTGGCTTCCCTTTGGTTGGGATTACCCTTCCTTTGGATGGCTTAATAATACCACGGCGCTCCACTTTTGTCAATAGGGTTTTATATATTATTTTTTAAAAGTGAGGCAAAAATGTACTGCGAACTTTGTACATTTTGATGAGGGGAGCCTTGACGCGGAGACTGGGAGCTTCTATAATGGAACTGCCAAACAAACCGCATGACCTGATACTGCTTCTGATTAAAATGTGTTATTTTGATCAGAAAGACATCGCCTGACGGCGCTGTCCCTTTTGCGCCCATGGCGCAAAAGACGTCTCATGCGATCTCTGACGCGCTTTCAGCGCGATAAAAGGTATCACACCTTTTTATCAGAGATCAGCATGATATGGACAATCCAACCGGCGCGCCCAGGGTCTGCGGTTTTCCTTATTACATTTTCCGGGCCTCCGGAGACGGAGCACCCTATGTGATGAATGGAGGGGCTTTATGGCTAACAATACTGATTATCCCAGCGCACTGCGGGCAGGCACCAAGGAGTACCGGGCTTGCCTGACCAGGGGCGAATATCCCTATCTCCCGGTTCTGGACGATATCCTGGCAGACCGGCCCGGTCTGAACATGGTGGATCTGGGGCCCCAACAGATTCCGGCGGAATTTGTGGTAGGCACCAAGACCTCCGGCCGGACCACCGCCTTTGCGCGGAACTTTATGCCGCTGCTGGCGCCCAATACCGAGTTTGCAATGAAATGGGAGAAGCTGTGCCAGGCGCACCTGAACGAGGGCATCCGGGACAGCGTCAAGGTCTACGAGTACCTCAACCGCTACTATGTCCAGGAGGGCAACAAGCGGGTGAGCGTGCTGAAATATTTCGGCGCGGTGTCCATCCCCGCCATTGTCACTCGGGTGATGCCGCCCAAGAACGACTCCACCGAGAGCAAGCTGTACTACGAGTACCTGGACTTCAACCGGGTCTCAGAGGTGAACTATATCTGGTGTACCCGGCTGGGCAGCTACAAGAAGCTGCTGCAGCTGCTGGGCAAAAAGCCCCAGGAAAAATGGACAACTGAGGAGCAGCGGGCCTTCCAGCGTTTCTATTACTATTTTCGTCAAAGCTTTGAATCCCTGGGCGGGAAAAAGCTTCCTGCCACCCCGGCAGACGCCATGCTGGTCTTTCTCAACATCTATAGCTACGGCAAGGCGTTGGAGATGTCCAATCAGGAGCTGCGCCGCAATTTGACCAAGATCTGGGAGGAGGTCACCCTGCTCCGGGAAGAGAAGCCCATCGAGCTGGTGCTCAATCCGGAATTCGGACACCGAAAGCTGCTGGGTAAGCTGACTGATACGCTCTCCGGCGGCACCGGTGTGCTCAAGGTAGCCTTTGTCCACGACAAGGATACCCAGCAGTCCGGCTGGACCTATCTCCACGAGCTGGGCCGCCGCCATGTGGACCAGGTTTTCCAGGGCCGCATCCAGACCAAGAGCTACTTCAATGCCCTGGAGGGGGATCCGGCTGAGCACATCCGGGAGGCTGTCAAGGACGGAGCCGATCTCATCTTCACCACGACGCCCCGGCTGCTCAACCCCAGTCTGGCAGTCAAACTGGACTATCCGGACGTCATCATTATGAACTGCTCTCTCAACACCTCTCACCGGGCCATCCGCACCTATTACGCCCGGGCCTATGAGGCCAAATTCGTCACCGGCGCAGTGGCCGGCGCTATGGCCAAGGATGGAAAGATCGGGTTTATCTGCGATTATCCCATCTATGGCATGATTGCCGGCATCAACGCCTTTGCTTTGGGTGCCCAGATGGTGAATCCGGAGGCCAAAATCTATCTGGAGTGGATGAACGATGGCTATCTGAACGCCCTTCAGCGGCTCCAAAACCAGGGCATCCGGCTCATCTCCGGACGGGACATGACCAAGCTGTCCAGCTCCCTTCCCAGCGCCTTCGGCCTGTTTTATATGGACGGCGAGAGCAAGCAGACGCTGGCCATGCCGGTCTGGCACTGGGGCCCCTACTACGAATATATCATCCGCAGCGTCCTCAACCGCACCTTCCTCCAGGACGGCGAGAAAAACAAGGCGCAGAACTACTGGTGGGGCATGTCCTCCGGCGTGGTGGACGTGATCTGCTCGGAGCGGCTGCCCGGCAGCGTCCACAAGCTGGCCCGGCTGATCCGTTCCTCCATCCAGTCCGGGGAGTTCCACCCCTTTGACGGTGTGCTGAAATCCCAGAACGGCATCATTCACGGCAGTGAGGAGGACTCCGCCACACCGGAGGAGATCATCACTATGGACTGGCTGGCGGAAAACGTGGTGGGCGAGCTGCCGTCTTACCAGCAGCTCAGCTATGAGGGCAAGGCTACTGTAGATGTAGTCGGCGTGGAAAAGGTCGCCAAGCAGGCGGAAGAGGAGCAGGAGGCGTAGCATGAGAATTTTGGCCATCGCAGACCAGGAGGAGGCCTATCTTTGGGACTATTACCGGCCGGGTATGCTGAACGATATTGATCTGATTCTCTCGGCCGGGGACCTGGATCCCCGTTACCTCACCTTCCTGGTCACCATGGCCAGATGTCCCCTGCTCTATGTCCACGGCAACCATGACGGACATTATAAGGCAGTGGAGCCGGAGGGCTGTGAGTGCATTGAAGACCGCATTTACTGCTACAAGGGCATCCGTATTCTGGGGCTGGGCGGCTCCATCCGGTACAATCCCGGCCCCTACCAGTACACCCAGCGGCAGATGAACTGGCGGTATCAGAAGCGCCGGCTGGACATTCTCCGCCACGGAGGCGTGGACATTCTGCTCACCCACTCCCCTGCTTTCGGTCTGGGGGACGATCAGACCTCCCCCTCTCACATCGGCTTTTCCGCCTTTGGTCATCTGATGGACAGATATCACCCCAAATACATGGTCCACGGCCATGTACATCTCAATTACGGCTATCAAATTCCCCGTTGGCAGGCCTATGGGGAGACTCGGATTCTCAACGCCTGTGGACGGCACGTCTTTGAGTTTGAGCCATGATCGCGCTGCCCTTTTCAAATTGCGCAGAGACAGCAAAGAGCGAAGGTATCCTGAAGGAGACCTTCGCTTTTCGCTTCTCAATTATTGTTCCGCCCTGTCACGCAGGCGGTTGGTTTCTGGCCACATCCACAAGAATCAGAGTCAGACCGATATATCCGGCGAGAACCAGCACGATCAGAGACAACAGTACGAGACAAATGATGCGCAGTTTCGGCTTTTTACGCAAATACCGAAAGGTCAGCACGATGCCTGCCACAGCCAGTGCTAGCAGAAGAACAGCTGTTCCCAGCGTCATGCGTTTGTCTCCTTCTTATAGAGGGTATCCTCTACGCGCAGCGTGTCGATCATATC
>JBJDXT010000045.1:0-10564 GCA_051866795.1 Candidatus Onthomonas sp.
CACTCCTTCGCCCATGCCGACGGCTACTATCATCTTATGGGCTGCATGCTCTCCGCCGCCAGCTGCAACAAGTGGTGGATGGAGGACGTGGTGGGCACCAGCGACTATGCCGGCAATCAGGCCCCCATCACCGATGACAAGCTGGGTAACAACCACGTCTATTTCCTGCCCTACCTGATGGGCGAGCGCAGCCCCATCAACGACACCAACGCCCGTGGCACCTTTGTGGGCATGACCATGGACACCAGCCGGGCCGACATGACCCAGGCCATGCTGGAGGGCGTCGCTTTCGCCATCCGCGACTCCTTTGAGGTGGCCAAGAGCTTGGGCATCACCATCGAGCGGAGCAAGATCTGCGGCGGCGGCGCCAAGAGCCCCCTGTGGAAGAAGATTATGGCCAACGTCCTCAATGTCAAGCTGGACATTCTGGAGTCCGAGCAGGGCCCCGGCATGGGCGGCGCCATGCTGGCCGCTGTGGCCTGCGGAGAGTACGCCTCGGTGGAGGAGTGCTGTGACAAGCTGGTCAAGGTGGTGGAGACGGTGGAGCCGGATCCCGCCATCGCTGCCCGGTATGAGGAGCGCTATCAGAAGTACCGCCTGATCTATCCCGCCCTCAAGCCCATCTTCCCCCAGATCCAGTAATTCCATATCTGCTTTGCCAGAGGGACGAGCTTCGGCTCGTCCCTCTCAGCCTGTCAAAAAAGTATGTCTGGCGATTTTTAATTGGGGCTAAAAGTTTAGAAAGCCCTCCGCAGGAGTTTTGTTGCGTTAGCAACAAAATAAAGTGAAATACGTGCTTTTAGCCGGACCTGCGCCGGCAAAAAGCACACAGGGAGGCCGGGAGTGTGCCCGTAAGGGCGCGCGGTTCGGCCGCATTTTCGAACCGAATGCTTGCATTCGGTTCGAGAGGCTGTCGTTTTTCGACAGCCTCAGAGGGACGAGCTTCGGCTCGTCCCTCTTTCTGCGGGTCCGCAGCCAAAAGAGAGAGCTGCCGCGCTAAAATCTTACAAAAAGGCCCACCCAAACCGAAAAAATTGGGGAAAAACACCCGCGAAACCGTGGCGAAAACAGTCAACTGAGAGATAAACTGTCAACTTGATTGTAAAATATAGACAAAGAACGAAAGAAAGGTTGCGTAAACCGGTGCAATAGTGTCAAAAAGGAACGGATAGAGGGCAAAAATCCAAGGTGGGTGTTGACATTTATTCGGTTTTCCATATAATAAACATAAAGTGCCGGCAGGTCCGGCGCCGTGTGAATGGAGGCGGCGCGGGATTTAGTCGGCGCAAATGAATAAGGAGGAATCCAGAATGAAGAAACTGTTTGCTCTGCTGCTGGCTCTGGCGATGACCTTCTCTCTGGTGGCCTGCGGCGGTTCTGCCGACAGCGCTGACAAGAGCGATGCCGCCGAGGCCCCTGCGGCTGACGACGCCGCCCCTGCGGAGGATGCTGCTCCCGCTGCCGAAGGCGCCATTAAGATCGGCGGTATCGGCCCCCTGACCGGCGCTGCCGCTGTGTATGGCAATTCCGCCAAGAACGGCGCTCAGATTGCCGTGGACGAGATCAACGCTCTGGGCGGCATCCAGCTGGAGCTGAACTTCCAGGATGACGAGCATGACGCTGAGAAGTCTGTCAACGCTTACAACAACCTGAAGGACTGGGGCGCTCAGATGATCCTGGGCTGCGTCACCACCACTCCCTGCGTGGCTGTGGCCACCGAAGCCTACAATGACCGCATGTTCATGCTGACCCCCTCTGCCTCTTCCACCGACGTGACCAAGGGCAAGGACAACATGTACCAGCTCTGCTTCACCGATCCCGCCCAGGGCGCTCTGTCTGCCCAGTACATCAAGGAGAACGGCCTGTCCGAGAACGTGGCTGTCATCTACAACAACGCTGACGCCTATTCCACCGGCATCTATCAGACCTTCATGGCTGAGGCCGAGGCTGTGGGCCTGAACGTCGTGGCTGAGTCCACCTTCACCGACGACACCACCGACTTCTCCGTCCAGGTGACCGCCGCCAAGGACGCTGGCGCTGACCTGATCTTCCTGCCCATCTACTACACTCCCGCCTCTCAGATCATCTCCGCCGCCGCCTCCATGGAGTACGACGTTCAGTACTTCGGCGTGGACGGCATGGACGGCATCCTGACCATGGAGGGCTTCGACCCCGCTATGGCTGAGGGCGTCATGCTGCTGACCCCCTTCTCCGCCGATGCCACCGATGAGCTGACTTCCAACTTTGTCTCCAAGTATGTGGAGCTCTACGGCGAGACGCCCACTCAGTTCGCCGCTGACGGCTATGACTGCGTCTATGCCCTCTATACCGCCATTCAGGAGGCCGGCGTCACTGCTGATACCAGCTATTCCGACGCCTGCGAGGCGCTGATCGCCGCCTTCCAGACCATCGAGATCACCGGCACCACCGGCACCATGAGCTGGGAGGCCACCGGTGAGGTCACCAAGACCCCCAAGGCTGTCCAGATTCAGGGCACCGAGGTGGACGGCGAGATGGTCTACGGTTACGTGGGCATGTAATTTCGCTGCCGCTGGCGAAAAGGGATGACATCAAAGGGGGTGCCAGAGTTACTCCGGCACCTCCTTTTCTCCCTTTCCCGGCGCGGCAATAGGCGGCCGATGATAAGAGCAATGGCCTGCCGGTTGCTTGTATCATTGGCCACCTGCAAAGCAAACAAGAGAAATTGAAAGAGGTGCAAAATTATGACGTTCCTGTCCCATCTGGTCAGCGGCATCAGCTTAGGCAGCGTATACGCCATTATCGCCCTGGGCTATACCATGGTCTACGGCATCGCCAAGATGCTGAACTTTGCCCACGGCGATGTCATTATGGTGGGCGCCTATATCTCCTTCTGTACCACCCAGTATCTGGGCCTGCCGGCCTGGGTGTCGGTGCTGCTGGCTATGGCGGTCTGTACCGTCCTGGGCATTCTGATTGAGGGCCTGGCCTACAAGCCCCTGCGGGAGGCTCCCGCCCTGGCCGTGCTGATCACCGCCATCGGCGTGTCCTATTTCCTGCAAAACGCGGCGCTGCTGATCTGGGGCTCCAATCCCAAGAACTTTACCTCCGTCGTCTCCCAGCTGGAGCCGCTGCGCCTTTTCGGCGGACAGCTCCTCATCTCTCCGGAGGCGATTATCACCGTCCTGGCCTGCATTATCATCATGGTGGGCCTGACCCTGTTTACCAGCCGTACCAAGATGGGCAAGGCCATGCGGGCCTGCTCGGAGGATAAGGGCGCGGCCCAGCTCATGGGTATCAACGTGAACTTCACCATCTCCATGACCTTTGCCATTGGCTCCGCCCTGGCCGCCATCGCCGGCGTGCTGCTCTGCTCCTCCTATCCCCAGCTCATGCCCACCACCGGCTCCATGCCCGGCATCAAGGCGTTCACCGCCGCTGTCTTTGGTGGCATCGGCTCCATCCCCGGCGCTATGGTGGGCGGCATCCTGCTGGGCATCATCGAGATTTTTGGCAAGGCCTATATCTCCACCGAGCTGGGCGATGCGCTGGTCTTCGCCGTGCTCATCATCGTGCTGATCGTCAAGCCCACGGGCCTGCTGGGCAAGCAGATCACCGAGAAAGTCTGAGGTGACAGAGATGAAGAAACTGAGCAAGCAGAGCAAGCCTGTCGAGTCGCCCAAGCTGAGCCGGCAGTCGCTGAACGGCTGGATCAACTACGCCATCGTCCTGTTGTTCTTTGTGGTGATTCAGGCCTTTTCCGGCTCTCTCTCCAGCTCCCTCACCGGGCAGCTGGTGCCCATCTGCACCTATGTGGTCATGGCCGTCTCCCTCAACCTGGTGGTGGGCGTCTCCGGTGAGCTGAGCCTGGGCCACGCCGGCTTTATGAGTGTGGGAGCCTTTACCGGCGTCATCGTCTCCGCCTGCCTGATGGACGCGGTGCCCCTGTCCGGTCTGCGGCTGCTGATCTGCATCGTCGTCGCGGCAGCTCTGGCGGCTGTGGTGGGCGCCCTCATCGGCATTCCGGTGCTTCGGCTCCGGGGCGACTACCTGGCCATCGTCACCCTGGCCTTTGGCGAGATCATCAAGAATGTGGTCAACTGCCTCTATGTGGGTCTGGACAGCAATGGTCTCCATGTGGCGCTGATCAACAGCAACAAGATGAACATGGATCCGGAGGGCACCATGCTGATCAACGGCCCCATGGGCGCGCTGGGCATTACCAAGATCTCCAGCTTCCTGGCGGGCATTCTGCTGGTGTTGTTTACCCTGTTTATCGTCCAGAATCTGGTCAACAGCCGGGCGGGCCGGGCAATTATGGCCATCCGGGACAACCGGATCGCCGCTGAGTCTTCCGGCATCAGCGTCACCAAATACAAGATGATGGCCTTTGTCCTTTCTGCCGCCTTGGCGGGTGCCGCCGGCGCCCTGTACGCCCTGAATTACTCCACTGTCGTAGCCAAGAAGTTTGACTTCAATACCTCCATCCTGGTTCTGGTCTTTGTGGTGCTGGGCGGTATGGGCAACATCCGGGGCTCCATGATTGCTGCCGCCGTACTCACTGTGCTGCCGGAGCTGCTGCGCAGCTTTGCCGACTATCGGATGCTGGTCTATGCCATTGTGCTCATTTTGGTCATGATTGTAACCAACGGCAGCGGAGCAAAGCAGTTGGTCAGCCGGATCCGCGGAAAATTTGGTTCCAAGAAGGGAGTGGGTGCAAATGAGTAAGATGATTCCCATCCCCAGCGATGGCCTAGTGCCGGAGCGGGATTTGAATAAGCCCCCTGTCCTGGAGGCTCGCCACCTGGGCATTGACTTCGGCGGCCTGACTGCTGTGGACGACTTCAACCTGACGGTCGCACCCACCGAGATTGCCGGTCTCATCGGCCCCAACGGCGCGGGTAAGACCACGGTATTCAACCTTCTGACCAAGGTCTACCAGCCCACCCGGGGCACCATTCTACTGGACGGCAAGGATACCTCCG
The DNA here is from genome assembly GCA_051866795.1 of Candidatus Onthomonas sp. Classification (GTDB taxonomy): domain Bacteria; phylum Bacillota; class Clostridia; order Oscillospirales; family Oscillospiraceae; genus Onthomonas. The sequence continues at coordinate 4,965 of JBJDXT010000045.1, forward strand.
GCATGAACACCATCCAGGTGAACAAGGCGGGCATCGCCCGTACCTTCCAGAATATCCGCCTCTTTGACAAGCTGACGGTGGAGGATAACGTCAAGATCGGCCTGCACAACCACACCAACTACAATATGTGGGAGGGCATCTTCCGCCTGCCCCGGTACTGGAAGGAAGAGAAGGCCGCCCACGATGAGGCTATGGATCTGCTCAAAATCTTCGACATGCAGGATCTGGCCCAACATCAGGCGGGCTCTCTGCCCTACGGCGCCCAGCGCCGGCTGGAGATTGTCCGGGCCCTGGCTACCCACCCCAAGCTGCTGCTCCTGGATGAGCCAGCGGCTGGTATGAATCCCTCCGAGACCTCTGAGCTGATGGAGAATATCCAGAAAATTCGGGACACCTTTAAGATCGCGATTATGCTCATTGAGCATGATATGAGCCTGGTCATGGGTATCTGTGAGGGTATCGCGGTGCTCAACTACGGCAAGATTATCGCCAAGGGTACCCCGGCGGAGATCCAGTCCAATCCCCAGGTCATCGAAGCCTACCTGGGCAAGCACAAGGAGGATTGAGCCCATGAGTATGCTGAGCGTTGAAAATCTGAACGTGTATTATGGCAGCATCCACGCCATCAAGGGCGTCTCCTTCGAGGTGCGGGAGGGAGAGATCGTCTGCCTCATCGGCGCAAACGGCGCCGGTAAGTCCACTACCCTGAACACGGTAGCCGGCCTGCTCAAGCCCCGGGTCGGGTCCATTACCTTCCAGGATAAGCCGCTGGTGGGCGTGCCTGCCCACCAGATTGTCTCCCGGGGCCTGGCTCTCTGCCCGGAGGGACGGAGAGTATTCCTCCAGCTCACAGTAGAGGAGAATCTGGAGATGGGGGCTTATACCCGCCCCAAGGCGGAGATCCGGGAGTCCATTGACATGGTCTATGAGCAGTTTCCCCGGCTGAAGGAGCGCTATAAGCAGGTGGCGGGCACCCTGTCCGGTGGCGAGCAGCAGATGCTGGCCATGGGCCGAGCGCTCATGTCCAAGCCTAAGCTGATGATGCTGGACGAGCCCTCTATGGGTCTGGCTCCCCTGCTGGTAGAGCAGATTTTTGAGATCATTCAGAAGCTGAACCAGACAGGTACCACCATCCTGTTGGTGGAGCAGAACGCCCGGATGGCCTTGTCCATCGCAAACCGGGGTTATGTGTTGGAGACTGGACGGGTGGTTTCCTCCGCCTCGGCCCAGGATCTGCTCCACGATGACGCCGTGCGCAAGGCGTATCTGGGCGGATAAAATCGAAAAAACAGAGCGGGACCCCTGACAGAAGTTCGATCTGTCAGGGGTTTGCTGCGTCATCGGTAAAATAGAGTCAGATATCGTTTCTCAGCCACATTTAGAAACGAAATTGCAGATCTTGCCCGAATGGGTCCATCTTTATCGATGCGCTGAAGACAACAGGGCGGCTGCGCTTTCTGTGCTGTATTTTGCCCGTAAACGCGAAAGATTGACTGCACGGCCTGTCTTGTGTCTCGGGAAAAAGGCTGGTCCGCCCAAGCGAGACAGAGGGATTTTGCTGCAATTCAGGCTTGTCAGAGAGAAAAAAGTATGATAGGATAACAGCGAAATCTCATACTGTTCTGACGCCGAAGAAGTTCTGAGGGGAAAGACGGAGAACCGCCCTGCGGGGTGGACTGTCCATGCCCTCCGGCATGGACTTTTTTTGCTGCCGGAATTTGAGCTGAGATAAAAACTCTCATTGAGGAGGAAATGAAAATGAAGAAACTGCTTTCTTTGCTGCTGGCGATGATCATGGTGCTGTCCCTGGCCGCCTGCGGCGGCAGCCAGAGCGCCCAGGAGGAGGCCCCTGCTGAGGAGCCCGCCCAGGAGGAGACCCAGGAGCCGGAGGCCGCCCCGGAGGAGGAGCCGGCTGAGGAGCCTGCGGAGGAGACTGAGACGGTGGTCACCCGGGTGGGCTCTCTGAAGGGCCCCACATCTATTGGCCTGGTCAAGCTGATGAGCGAGGAGAACGCCAGCTACAGCTTCACCATGGAGACTGACGCCTCCGCCCTGATGACCGGCATGGTATCCGGGGATCTGGATATCGCCCTGATCCCCGCCAACGCTGCCGCCATCTGGTACAGCAAGATCGAGTCCGGCGTCACCTGCCTGGACGTGAACACCCTGGGCGTTCTCTATGTCATCAGCGCGGATGACTCCATCGCCTCCATTGAGGATCTGGCGGGCAAGACCATCTATCTCCCCGGCCAGGGCACCTCTCCCGATTACGTGCTCCAGTATCTGCTGGCCCAGCACGACATGAGCCTGGAGGACGTCAACGTCCAGTATCAGTCTGAGGCCACCGAGGTCATCGCCGCCCTGACTGCCGATCCCGAGGGCGTGGGCCTGCTGCCCCAGCCCGCCGTCACCGCCGCTGTCTCCAAGCTGGAGGGCTTCTCCGTGGTGCTCAACCTGACGGAGGAGTGGGACAAGGTCAGCGAGACTTCCCTGCTCACCGGCGTCACTGTGGTGCGCAATGAGTTCCTGGCTGAGCACCCCGAGGCGGTGGAGCAGTTCCTGGCGGAGCATGAAGCCAGCACTGCCTATGTGGCCGAGGATGTGGCCGGCGCCGCCCAGCTCACCGAGACCTTCGGCATTATGGAAAAGGCCGCTGTGGCGGAAAAGGCTATCCCCGCCTGCAACGTCACTTTTGTGGCTGGCCAGGAGATGAAGGACATGGTCTCCGCCTATCTCCAGGTGCTCTTTGACCTGAATCCCGCCTCCGTGGGCGGCAGCGTCCCCGGCGACGACTTCTACTACCTTGGCTAAGCCGGGCTGGAAAAAAGCATTCATCGTCCTGGGCTGGCTGGCGCTCTGGCAGCTGGCCAGCCTCTGGGTGAATCAGAGCGTCATCCTGGCCGGGCCGGTGGAGGCCTTCCGGGCTCTGCTGACCATGGGGGTGACGGCGGAGTTCTGGCAGACGGTGGCTTTTACCCTGCTGCGGATCGCGGGGGGCTTTCTGCTGGCCTTCTGCGCCGGAGTGGCCCTGGCCGCCCTGGCCCACCGTTGCCCATTGGCAGGAGAGATTCTTGCCCCGGCGGTGACGGTGATGAAATCGGTGCCGGTGGTCTGCTTTGTCATCCTCGCCCTGGTGTGGGTGGGCTCTCAGAACCTGACCTTTGTCATCGTCTTTGTCATCGTCTTTCCTGTCCTCTATCTTCAGACGCTGGAGGGGTTGGCTCGGGCAGATGTCAGGCTGCTGGAGATGGCCCGGGTCTTTCGGCTGGGTGGCTGGAAGAAACTACGTTATGTCTACCTGCCTGCGATGATGCCATCGCTCATCAGCGGGTGCCAGCTGGCTTTGGGTATGAGCTGGAAGTCCGGTGTGGCGGCGGAGGTCATCGGCACTCCGCTGCACTCCATCGGTCAGCAGCTCTATTTTGCCAAGATCTATCTGGAGATTGACCGGTTGTTTGCCTGGACCTTTGTGATTGTCGTCCTCAGCGCTCTGTTTGAGCGGGGCTTTCTGTGGATACTGGGTTGGGTGGCCGGTCGAATGGAGGGAACCGATGACCTGGGGCTGTGAGCATCTGACCAAGCGGTATGGCACCCAGACGGTGCTGGAGGATCTGAATGTGACCTTTGCGCCAGGGGGTGTCTACTCCATCATGGCCCCCTCCGGCGGGGGCAAGACCACCCTCTTCCGGCTCTTTGCCGGGCTGGAGGCGCCGGACGGCGGCAGAGTGCTGGGTTTCCAGGGATGCCGGATATCCATGGTCTTTCAGGAGGATCGCTTGTTTGAGCATCTCTCCCCGGTGACCAACGCCGCCCTGGTACAGCAAAGGCCGGATTGGGGGGCGATTACCCATGCGCTGGAGGAGATTCTGCCCCGGGACTGCTTGACCCAGCCGGTGCGGGAGCTCTCCGGAGGTATGAAGCGCCGGGTGGCGATTGCCCGGGCGGTGCTCTGCCCGTCAGAGGTGCTGCTGCTGGACGAGCCCTTTACCGGCCTGGACGAGGAGACCCGGATGCGCACGATCCAATTTGTCCGGGAGCGGCGGGGAGACCGTCTGCTGCTGCTGACTACCCACCGCCTGGAGGAGGCGGAACTGCTGGGGGCGGAGATCATCCGCCTGTGACACTTCAAACTGCTGTCGGAGTCAAAATCCGGCGGCAGTTTTTTGCCTTGTTCCGGCTTTTGGGCTATGCTATAATGCTGGTGAGAAAATTTATACGAGTTCGTGATAAATGTGGTAAAAACCGCGATATATTAGGAATCCTATCAGAGGAAAGCGGGGGTACAGATGACTGTGGAACGGGAGGAGCGGCCTCAGCTGCTCCGTTTGTTGCTGGATCTGGGCGAAACCATGCTCCGTTCCGGAGCGGAGATCCAACGAATTGAGGATACTATGGTGCGGCTGGGCAGCGCCTATGGAGCGGAGCAGACTAACGTGTTTGCCATTACTTCCAGCATTATTCTCACGGTTACCTTCCCTGACGGAGATGTGCGCACCCAGACCCGGCGCATTCGGGGCGCGGGGGCCACGGACTTCACCCGCCTAGAGGAGATGAACCGGCTCAGTCGTCGGGTTTGTGCCCGGCCTATCCCCCTCAAGGCGCTGGGCAGGGCCATTCATACCCGGACGCTGCCAGAGCACCCCGCTACCCTGTATGTGGGCAGCGTGCTGGCGGCCTTCGGCTTTGCCATCTTTTTCGGCGGAACCATCTGGGACGGATTGATGGCAGCTCTGTTTGCGCTGGTCATCTGCCTGCTCAAGCGTTGGTTGGCTCCGCTGTGCCCCAACAATGTGGTGTTCTATTTCTTCTGTTCCTTGCTGGTGGGCGCAGGAATTTGTGCTACAGTTCGGCTTTGGCCTATATTTCACTTGGACAAGGTGATGATTGGGGATATTATGCTGCTCATCCCCGGCCTGGCCCTGACCAACTCGATTCGGGATATCTTAGTGGGCGACACTATCTCGGGTATCATGCGGCTGACGGAGAGCCTGTTGTGGGCGGGGGCTCTTGCCAGCGGCTTTATGATCGCCATTGGATTGCTGGGGGGAGGATAAGATGATGGAAGCGGTCATTCAGCTGGGGTCTGCCTTTCTGGGTGCAATGGGCTACTGTCTGCTCTTCCACCTGCGGCCCCAGCTTCTGCTCCCTGCCACATTGGGGAGCATACTCAATTGGGGCATCTATCTGCTTTTAGAGCCCCGGCTCAACTCAGTGTTTTACGCCTGTCTGATTGCATCAGCAGCCGCCGCCCTCTATGCGGAGGCGATGGCCAAGCGACTGCGGGCTCCGGCGACTCTGTTTCTGGTGCCCAGTATTATGCCCTCTATCCCCGGAGGATCTTTGTTTTATGCTATGAGCAGCGCGGTCCGGGGACAGTGGACAGAAGCACGGGCCTATGGTTTTCGTACTGCCGAATATGCCCTGGCTATCGCTGCCGGCATCAGCCTGGTGTGGGCACTCTACGGTATGGTGCAGCAGGTAATCCGCGCAGTGAGGCAGAAAAGACAGAGCCGGCATTGACAGACGGCAGGAGTAAACATTTTGAAAGAAAAAGTCGAAAAAGGTGTTGACAACGGGCGCGGCATTTGGTATATTATCTG
>JBJDXT010000046.1:0-10392 GCA_051866795.1 Candidatus Onthomonas sp.
GCGTCCTCGATGATGAGGGTGTTGACGTTGGGGATGTCGATGCCGGTCTCGATGATGGTGGTGCAGACCAGCACCTGAATCTCGCCGTCGATCACCTTGCTCATGACGGCGTGGAGCTGATCCTCGGTCATCTTGCCGTGGGCGTAGGCCACCTTCACGTCCTCGCCCAGCATCTCCTGAATGCGCAGGGCGGTGGTAGCGATGGACTCCACCCGGTTGTGGAGATAATAGACCTGCCCGCCCCGGCCGATCTCCCGGCCCATGGCGTCGGCCAGCATGGACCAGTTGTGCTCCAGCACATAGGTCTGTACCGGCTGCCGGTCCAGCGGCGGCTCCTCCAGGGTGGACATGTCCCGGATGCCGGAGAGGGCCATATTCATCGTCCGGGGGATGGGGGTGGCGGAGAGGGTGAGCACGTCCACCTGTTTGGTGATCTCTTTCAGCTTCTCCTTCTGGCTGACGCCGAAGCGCTGCTCTTCGTCCACCACCAGCAGGCCCAGATCCTTGAACTGAATATCCTTGGAAAACAGCCGGTGGGTGCCGATGAGCACGTCGATCAGCCCCTGCTCCAGCTCTTTGAGAATCAGCTTCATCTGACTGGGGCTCTGGAAGCGGCTGACCACGGCGATTTTCACCGGGAAGCCCTGGAACCGCTGCGTGGCGGTCTGGTAGTGCTGCGTGGCCAGCACGGTGGTGGGGGCAAGAATCGCCGCCTGCTTGCCCTCCAGCACGCACTTCATCACCGCCCGGAGGGCCACCTCGGTCTTGCCGTAGCCCACGTCGCCGCAGAGCAGCCGGTCCATGGGCACCGGCTTTTCCATGTCTGCTTTGATCTCCTGAATGCAGCGCAGCTGGTCTTCCGTCTCCTGATACTCGAATTTATCCTCAAATTCCTTCTGCCAGGGGTCGTCCGGGTGAAAGGCGTAGCCCGGCTGGCGCTGGCGCTGGGCGTAGAGCTGGATCAGACCCTTGGCCAGCTCCTTGGTGGCCTTCCGGGCTTTCGTCTTGGCTTTGGCCCAGTCGGTGCCGCCCAGCTTGGAGAGCTTGGTGCGCTCGTTGGCGTCCTCGCCGCCGCCGATGTACTTGCTCACCAGATCCAGCTGGGTGGCGGGGACATAGAGGGTGTCCGCGCCGGAGTAGGCCAGCTTGATATAGTCCTTCTCCACCCCGTCTACCTTCATCTTGACCAGCTCTACGAACCGGCCGATGCCGTGAGTCTCGTGGACCACCAGGTCGCCGGGTGAGAGGTCGGTGAAGCTCTGGAGCTTCTGACGGTTGGTAGCTTTCTTTTTCTCCGACACCTGGGCCTTTTTGACCGCGACTGCGGTGCCCTCGGTGAGAACGGCAAAGCCGGGATATTCCATGCCGGCAGAGAGACCGCCGACGGTCAGATAGGTTTCCCCCGGTCTGGGTAGCGTTTTCAGATCCAGATCAATGGCCGCCGGCACCTGCTGCTCCTGGAGCAGATCCCGCAGGGCCTTCACCCGGCCCTGGGTGGAGCAGAGAACCACGGTGGCGGCGCCGTCGTTCTGATAGTGGCGCAGATCGGAGACGGCGGTCTCCAGACTGGCGCCGAAGGAGGGGAGCTGCTTGCAGGTCACGTTGACCAGAGCTACCGGATCGCTGGGGCAGGTGGAGGTGAGAAAGCTGTCCAGATAGGCGGAGGGATAGTCCCGGGTGAGCCGGTGGACGAATTTGTCCCAGTCGGCAGCCAGGGAGAGAACGCCGGGCCGGAGAACGCCGCTCTGGGTCAGAGCCTGAACGTCCTCGGTGAGCCGCCAGAGGTAGTGCTCTCCGGCGGCCTTGCAGCGACTGCTGTCCGCCCAGAGCACCATGGCGTATTCCGGCAGATAGTCGGCGGCGCAGGCGAATCGGGGATAGATCAGATCCAGATAACGGTCTGCCGCCGGAAAATGGCCCAGCTGGGCCAACTGCTCGCTGTCCTGCCGCAGGGTCTGAAGCAGAGGAGCGGTGTCTTTGGATTTGCTCTTTTCCAGCTTGCGGATGTGCTTTTCCAGCTCGGCCACCAGCCCCAGAGCGCCCCCTGAAGCCAGCTGAGGCAGCGTCTCCGCCGCCGGCAGCAGCAGAGCCTGGGAGAGATTTCCCGTCCGGCGCTGGGTGGAGGGGTCAAACTGGCCCAGAGTGTCCACCTCGTCCCCCCAGAACTCCGCCCGGACCGGGGCGTCCATGCCGGGGGAGTAGACGTCCAGAATGCCGCCCCGGAGGGCGAACTGGCCGGGGCCCTCCACCTGGTCGCACCGGCTGTAGCCGGCGGCGGTGAGCTGGGCGGCCAGTCGCTGGAGATCCGCCTGTCCTCCTGTGGACAGGGTGAGACAGGAGCCCTTCAGCGTCTCCGGGGGCATGGTGCGCTGCATCAGACCCTCCACCGTGGCGATGAGGAAGGAAAATTTCCCCTCCGGCAGGGCGTGGAGCACCCGCAGCCGCCTGTGCTCCCACTGGTGGGAGATGGTGGCGTCGTGGAAGGTGAACTCCCGGCCCATGAGCAGCAGAGGCTCCTCTCCGGTGAGGGACCGGAGATCAGAGGCCAGCTTTTTCCCCTCGTTTTCGTCCGGGCAGAGGAGGACTACAGGGCAGTCCATCTGCTCCTGCAGCGCCGCGGCCAGGTGGGCCCGGTGAACGCCGGAAAGGCCGGACACTGCCACAGGGGAGCGTCCGGCATCCAGCTGCGCCGTCAGCTCCTGAAAGGCGGGCTGACGGAAGAGAATCTGATTCAGTTGCTTCATGGAGGCTCCTTTCAGGGGAGGGCATTTCAGGGCGGATGCCCTTTTCATGAAACGTCTTGTAGGGGCCGTTCATGAACGGCCCGACAGATGACGCTGGTCCTTCCGGCGGGCGATTCGTGAATCGCCCCTACGGAGGGGCAGTTTTGCCTGCCCCTCCGCTCCGTTTCCTATTTTCCATTATACCGGTTCATGGCCCGATCCATGCCTTGGGTGAGAATGCATTCAATGGCGTCGCAGGCGTTTTCCGCCGCCTGAGCCACCAGCTTCTGGTCCTCAGGGGAGAACTTGCCCAGCACCCAGTCCGCCAGGTCGTAGTCCGGATGGGGCTTCTTGCCCACGCCAATTTTGACCCGGGGAAAGTCCTGGGTGCCCAGCATATTGATGATGGACTTGAGGCCGTTGTGCCCTCCGGCGGAGCCGTTCCGGCGCAGCCGCAGCCGGCCGGGGTCCAGCGTCACGTCGTCGGACACCACCAGACACCGCTCCGGCGGTACCTTATAAAAGGAGGCGGCCTCCTGAAGGGCGGTGCCGGAAAGATTCATATAGGTGTTGGGCTTCATGACCAGCACCTTGTGCCCGCCGATCTCCACCGTGCCGGTGAGAGCCTTGAAGCGGATGCGCTTGATCTCAAAGCCCTTTTTGGATGCCAGGGTGTCGGCGGTGAGAAAGCCCACATTGTGCCGGCTGTTGTCATACTCCCGGCCGGGATTGCCCAGACAGCAGAGAATCCACTCAATGCCGCCGGAGGATGCTTTGCCAAAAAACATAATGTTCCCCTTTTCTGAGACACGCCTAACAGGGGATGCCGCAGCGGCACCCCCTGGTTGTGACCACATATGATTCAATTCGACGGAATTATGCGTAGATGGAGGAGATGGACACCTCGTTGTAAATGCGGCCGATGGCGTCGGCAAACATATTGGCAGTGGAGAGATACTTGATCTTGGTGCTGCCCTTGGCGCCGTCCGGCATGGGGATGGTGTCCAAAAACACCAGCTCGTCCAGGACGGAGTTCTCGATCCGCTCCAGAGCGGGACCGGAGAGGACGCCGTGGGTGGCGCAGGCGGAGATGGTCTTGGCGCCGCCTTCCTCCACCAGAGCACGGGCTGCGCCGCACAGGGAGCCGGCGGTGTCCACCATGTCGTCCAGCAGGATGACGTTTTTGCCGCGGACGTCGCCGATGATGTTCTTGACCTCCGAGTGGTTGGCCTTCTGACGGCGCTTATCCACGATGGCCAGCGGCATGTTCATCTTCTGGGCAAAGGCCCGGGCCCGGGCCACAGAGCCCACGTCGGGGGAGACGACAACGGTCTCGTCCTCGCTGCCGGCGTACTTGGCCTGGAAATACTTGACGAACAGGGGGGAGCCGGGGAGGTTGTCCATGGGGATGTCAAAGAAACCCTGAATCTGGGCGCAGTGGATGTCCATGGTCAGCACATGGTTGACGCCGGCGCTCTCCAGCAGGTTGGCGGTGAGCTTAGCGGAGATAGGATCGCGGGGCTTGGTCTTCCGATCCTGACGGGCATAGCCGTAATAGGGAATGACCGCGGTGATCCGTCCGGCGGAGGCCCGCTTGCAGGCGTCGATCATGACGCACAGCTCCATGAGATGATCGTTGACAGAGCGGTAGCTGGCAGTGCCCCGTACGCCGGTGGCGCAAGTGGACTGAATCAGGAAAACGTCGCTGCCGCGGACGGTCTCATAGAAGGAGACAAAGCTTTCGCCGTCGGAGAACTGGCCGCACTCCGCGTTGCCCAGAGGCACATCCAGGGCGCTGCAGATGGCCTTGGCCAACTGTACATTGGAGCTTCCTGCGAAAATTTTGATGTCCTTGCCGTGTGAAATCATAATTCTCTACTCTCCTCTGCTGTCGATTAACATCGCTCAGCCATCTGTAAGTTTCACTTGATAATGGAAAAGAAAAAGCGTACCGCAGTACAATCTATTCTCATTATAGCAAACAAGACGGGAAAATCCACTGTTTTTCCCGATTTTTTTGGAGCTCGGGCGGTTATTTCCCTGTTGCACAAATTCCAAAAGCCGTTTTCGACAAAAATAGGCGTTTCGACAACGGTTTGTCAATCATCTTCCCGGCTTTCTCCCAAAAATCTTTTCAGAAAATTGGCGCTTTCCGTTGACAAGCCCCCATTGGGCTGTTAAAATGAAAAGGCCGCTTTGAAGGGGCAGAAAGCTGGAGCATGCCTCCACGCCCGGGAGAGCGAGCCCGTAATCAAGGAAAGAGGTGCAAACCGCATGACCGCTATTATCGTGACCGGCGGCAAGCAGTACAAGGTGGCAGAGGGCGATACCCTGTTCATCGAGAAGCTGCCTGTTGAGGCCGGCGACAACGTCACTTTTGACCAGGTTCTGGCCATTATCGACGGAGAGAAGGCCACCTTTGGCGCTCCCGTGGTGGAGGGCGCGAAGGTCGAGGCTTCCGTGGTGAAGAACGGCAAGAACAAGAAGATCCGCATCCTGAAGTACAAGCCCAAGCGTGGCTACAAGCGTTCTCAGGGCCACCGTCAGCCCTACACCAAGGTGACCATCGGCAAGATTATCGCTGGCTGATGACTACCGTCGCATTTCATATGGAGGGTGCCCGGATCGTCAGCGTCGACGTCCGGGGGCACAGCGGCTACGCCGAGGAAGGGGCCGATCTCATCTGCAACACAGTGGTGAGCGCCCTTCAGATGGTGGAGTGTACCGTCAACGACGTGCTGGGTCTGGCGGCTACCGTCAAGATCGAGCCGGAAGAGCCCCATATTTCCCTCCATCTCCCTGGCGGCTTGTCCGAGTTGGACGAGTACACCTGCCAGAACCTGCTGACCGGCATGATGGTCTATCTGACCGATCTGCGTCAGCAATATCCCGAATATCTCACTGTAATGGAGGTGTAACACCCATGCTGAACATTTCTCTCCAGTTCTTCGCCCACAAGAAGGGCGGCGGTTCCACCAAGAACGGCCGTGATTCTGAGTCCAAGCGTCTGGGCGTCAAGCGGGCCGACGGACAGTTCGTCCTGGCCGGCAACATCCTGGTTCGTCAGCGCGGCACCAAGATCCATCCCGGCACCAACGTGGCCAAGGGCAAGGATGACACTCTGTTCGCACTGAAGGACGGCACCGTCAAGTTTGAGCGCAAGGGCAAGGACCGCAAGCAGGTCTCCATTGTCGAGCTGGCTCAGTAAGATTTGACTTGAAAACAAACGCTCTGGACATATCGTTCAGAGCGTTTTTTCGGTGCGGGGATGTATTTCCCTGTAGGGGCCGTTCATGAACGGCCCGTCGATCATCGCCGGGGGAGACGGTCGGGCGATTCGTGAATCGCCCCTACCCCCTGTGTTATGGAGGTTTTACTATGGCATCTACCTTTGTGGATACCGCGAAGATCACCGTCAAGGCGGGCAAGGGCGGCAACGGCGCCGTGGCCTTCCACCGGGAGAAGTATGTGGCAGCCGGCGGCCCGGACGGCGGCGACGGCGGCCGGGGCGGCAACGTCATTCTGGTGGCGGACAACCACATGACCACTCTGATGGACTTTCGCTACCGCCGGAAGTACGCCGCGGAAAACGGCTGCGACGGCGCGGGCGCCCGCTGCTCCGGCAAGGATGGGGCGGATCTGACCATCAAGGTGCCCAACGGCACTGTCATCCGGGACGCCGGGACCAATGAGATCATCCGGGACATGTCCGACGGACAGCCCTTTGTTCTGGCCCGTGGAGGTCGGGGCGGCTGGGGCAACCAGCATTTCGCCACTCCCACCCGGCAGGTGCCCCGGTTTGCAAAGCCGGGTCTGCCCGGAGAGACCAAAGAGGTCATCCTGGAGCTCAAGCTGCTGGCCGACGTGGGACTGGTGGGCTTTCCCAACGTGGGCAAGTCCACGCTGCTCTCGGTCGTCTCCAAGGCCCATCCCAAGATTGCAAACTATCACTTCACCACCCTGATGCCCAACCTGGGCGTGGTCTGGGTGGAAGAGGGCACCAGCTTTGTCATGGCTGATATCCCCGGCATCATCGAGGGCGCCAGCGAGGGCGCCGGCTTGGGCCATGACTTTCTCCGGCACATTGACCGGTGCCGGCTGCTGGTGCATCTGGTGGATGTCTCCGGCAGCGAGGGCCGTGATCCCATCGCCGACTTTGACGCCATCTGCGAGGAGCTGAAGCAGTACTCCCCCGAGCTGGCGGGCCGGCCCATGATTGTGGCCGCCAATAAGTGCGACCTGTGCTATGACCGGGAGCAGGTGGAGCAGTTCAAATCCTATGTGGAGGGTAAGGGCTATCCCTGCTTTGAGATCTCCGCCGCCGCCCATCAGGGGGTGAAGGAGCTGGTCTGGGAGATCGCCAAACGGCTCAAAGATCTGCCTCCGGTGAAGTACTACGAGCCGGAGTATGTGGAAAAGCCCAAGGAGATCAGCGTGGACACCTCCACCGCCGCCGAGATCTGGCAGGAGGAGGGCGTCTGGTACGCCGAGGCCCCCTGGCTGGATCAGCTCATGGAGTACGTCAACTTCGACGACTACGAGAGCCGCAACTGGTTCGACCAGAAGCTCCGGGCCTCCGGCCTGTTTGAGCAGATGGAGGCCCAGGGGATTCAGGACGGGGACACCGTGGATCTGTACGGCCTTCAGTTTGAATATCAGCGGTAATCACATGAAAATGGGGACAGCGTTTGCTGTCCCCATCTCTTTTGCCAGCGGAGCGGTTACTGCTCCATCAGCGATTCCAGTCCGTACGCCTCCAGCGCCCTGTCCATCCAGCCGGCGTAATCCCCCACGGGATTGCTGACGCTGACGGCGCCGTCCTGATCGCTGCCGTAGACGATCTCCAGATAGTTGACCTCCTCCGGCACTCCGCCGATCAGAAGGACCTGACGGCTGCCGTCTGTCCCGATGGTCTCGTAGGTAAACCAGCTGTCCTCGCTGCACTGGCCGGTGATGTCCCGGTCAGAGCCGTCCAGGGTGAAATAGACCCGACCGTCCCGGACTTCGTAGGGAAGAACAGGCTCGGCTTCCAGAGTGCCGTCCCACAGCGCCTCATTCCACTCTACGCCGTAGTCCGCATAGGCCTGCCGCAGCCATGGGGCGTCCTCCGCCTCGCCGCTGCTGGCAAAGGAGCCGTCGGGCATCCAGGCGAAGTTGACGTAGCCCACCTGTTCCGGAGTGCCGCCGATGACCAGCACCTGCCGGGCGCCGTCCTCGGCGGTCTCCTCATAAGAGAAGTAGCGCTCCTCGCTGCACCGGTCAGTGATATCCTCCCGGGTGTCGCCGCGGACAAAGCAGATGCGTCCGTCCTTCACCTCGACGGGAGAGCTGTCGGCGCTGGATGTCATATGAACGAAGTGGTTACCCTCCTCGTCCGTGCCGGAAGTGACTGTGCCTCCGACCAACATCTGGAGCTGCCAGAGAATCTGATCTCCATAGGCAAAAGCGGTACAGGCCAGGGCGGCGATCAGAACTGCCGCCACAGGGATGGTTTTCCACAGACGTTTTTTCATCGGTAAGACCTCCTTATGGGAGGAAGCCGCCGCCAGCCGCTCCCGCATCCTCTCTGCTGCCTCGCCGGACAGCCGTACCTGGTCAAAGGTGCTCCGGTAGAGCTGTTTCATAGTCGTATTCCTCCTTCAATGCTGATTTCAAATGTTTGCGTGCTCGGTGCAGCCGCATGGAGATGGCGGAGGGGGAGAGCTTCAACAGCTTTGCGACCTCCTCCTGGGAGTAGCCCTCGTAGTAATGCAGATGTACCGCCACCCGTTCCCTGGCGGGGAGAGACAGGACGGCGGCAAACAGCGCCGACTCCTCCGGGTGGGTGAAGGTCACCCCGGCCGCCGCCTCCAGAGGCTCCACACGGTGCCGCCGGAGGGCCCGGAGCAGATCCCGGCACTGGTTCACCGTCACCTGGGTCAGCCAGGCCTTTTCCTTGCCCGGCGTCAGCTCCGGACGGCGCTCCCAAAGCTTGAGAAAGACGGTCTGGGTCACGTCCTCCGCGTCCTGAGGAGAGCGGGTGCAGCTCAGGGCCAGCCGGTAGACGTCGTTGTGGTACTGGTCAAACAGATCAAGAAGCTGGGCCTCTGTCATCTCATCGCCTCCTTTCCGGTGTTTTGAGATCTCGCCTATAAGACGTGTGAGAAAGGGAAATCCACACGGAGTCCTGCATGTTTTTTGGAAGACTGCCAGGAGCTGTGCCGGCATTGCATGAAAAAAGTCCAGCGCAAGCTGGACTTTTTCAGAGACTTCAGATTTACTTGACGCCGAACCGGTAGGCGGTGAGCTGGTGATATTCCTCACCGGGCCGAAGGACGGCGGAGGGGAACTGGTCAAAGTCGGGAGCGCAGGGGTAGTGCTGGCTCTCCAGACAGAAGCCCTGCCGGTTGTCGTACAGAGCGCCGTCCTTGCACTTCCGGGGTGCCATGGGGGAGATGAAATTACCGGAATAGAACTGGGTGCCGGGCTGGGTGGTGAAGTACTCCATGGTGATGCCGGTCTTGCGGCTCCAGGCGGTGGCGCAGGGGACCTCCATGGAGGGCTGATCCAGCACATAGTTCAGGTCATAGCCGCCGCCGTAAGTAATCATGGGATGCCGGGCGGAGATGTCCTGACCGATGGTCTTGGGGGTACGGAAGTCAAAGGGAGTGCCCTCTACCGGGAGAATGGCGCCGGTCAGCAGGCTGGCCCCGTCCGCCTCGGTGAACTGACTGGCGTTGATCTGGAGCCGGGTGTCCAGCATACTGCCGGAGGCGTGGCCGGACAGATTGAAGTAGGCGTGATTGGTCAGGTTGATAATAGTGGCCTTGTCGGTGGAGGCCCGGTACTCCAGCAGCAGGGTGTTGTCCTCGGTCAGAGTGTAGCTGCACACCACGGACAGGTTGCCGGGATAGCCCTCCTCGCCGTCCGGGCTGAGGAAGGAAAATGTGAGGGTATTGCTCTCGATCTCGCCCTCAAACACCTGAGAACAGTAGCTGCCGTGGAGATGGTTGGGGCCCTCGTTGGGCTGCAGCTGATAGGTCACATCGTCCAGCTCAAACCGGGCATCCCGCAGCCGGTTGGCAAACCGGCCCACAAAATTGCCGAAATAGCACTTGTCCGCCTCGTAACCTGCCACGGTGTCATAGCCCAGAGCCACGTCCACCAGCTTGCCCTCCCGGTTGGGCACAAGGATGGAGCGGACGGCGGCGGCATAGGAGATGATCTGGACGGTCATGCCGTTCTGGTTGGTCATGGTGTACTGGGTGACGGCCTGGCCGTCCTTGGTATAGCCGAAGAGCGCGCTGGTAATCGACATAGCGGTACCTCCTGTAAAATCAATTGATAGCGGAAATTGGTTTTCCGACCTTATTTTAGCACGGCTGCCAATGACTGCGCAAGCCGGTGGGATAAAAAGACTGCTTTGCCGCGCAAAAAGCCCGGAACGGTGTACGCCGTTCCGGGCCTGGTGCGTAAAGGTTGATGAGAGGCTTACTTGCCCACGAACTCCTTGGCCACTTCCACGATGTGGTCAGCGGAGAGGCCGAACTGCTTGAGCAGGGCGGCGGCGGGGCCGGAGTGGCCGAACTCGTCGTTGACGCCGATCCGCTTCACCGGAGTGGGGAGCTTCTCGCTGAGCAGGCTGCACACAGCCTCGCCCAGACCGCCGATGACGGAGTGCTCCTCGCAG
>JBJDXT010000047.1:0-10234 GCA_051866795.1 Candidatus Onthomonas sp.
TCTTCTATTATAGCAAAGGGAGTTTTTCTGTCCTCTTCATCGCCCTAGGCTTTTTTGAACCACTGGCCTAG
This sequence comes from Candidatus Onthomonas sp., assembly GCA_051866795.1. Classification (GTDB taxonomy): domain Bacteria; phylum Bacillota; class Clostridia; order Oscillospirales; family Oscillospiraceae; genus Onthomonas. Next base: position 72 of record JBJDXT010000047.1, read on the forward strand.
CCAGTGGTTTTCGGAATACAAGAAAACCACCTGAAACAAAACGTTCCAGGTGGTTTGGATGGACCTGATCGGATTCGAACCGACGACCCCCACAATGCGAATGTGATGCGCTCCCAAGGGCTGCTTTCAGCGGGCCCAATCACCGTGCATGGGATAGGGCTCATAAATGTATAATGTAATTTAAAATGCAGAAATAGTACAGCACTCCAGGCACGCTCTGAACCAAGTTTGCATAACAATTCGTTTTCCCAGACCAGCTCTGCAATACATACCCTCAAGGCCATGAATGCTGCCGGAGCCAGTCCGGAAAACCTACATTTGTGGAATCAGGCGATCCGCAAACCTGCCTCACTCCGCCGCAAGGTCGGTCAGCTGGCCCGCCAGCGCGGCGGTGGCCCCATAGAGGGCGTTATAGACCTGCTGATACTGCTGATACTGCCGGTGGTGCTCCGGGTCGGGCAGATAGGTGACGCCGTCGTGGACAAAGCGGGTCAGGCTGCCGTAGTCCTCAAAGCCCTCACAGCCCACCCCCAGGGCGGCCATCAGGGCGTCTCCGAAGCAGGCCCCCACCGTCACCTCCGGGGTGGAGACCGGCCGGCCCAGGATGTCGGCGATGATCTGCATCCAGACCGGGTTCTTGGTTCCGCCGCCCACGGCGATGATCCGATCCAGCCGCACCTGGGGATGGGCCTCCATCAGAGCGATCTGCTGCTGGATGGAGTAGCCCACCCCCTCCAGGGCGCTGCGGTAGAGATGAGCCCTGGTGTGGGCCAGGGTGAGCCCAAAGAGGATGCCCCTGGCCTTGGGGTCATTCACCGGCGTCCGCTCCCCCGCGAAATAGGGCAGGGTGATCAGCCCGCCGCTGCCCACAGGCACCTGCGCTACCCCCTCCAGCATGGTCTGGTAGGCGTCCGGGCCCCCTGCCCGCTCTGCCGCCAGCGCCTCGGGAAAGAGGTTGTCCCGATACCACTTGGTCAGGCTGCCGGCGGCGTTGGTGCCGGCGGAGATGTCGCACAGGCCGGGGACGATGAACTCCTCCCGCCACAGCTGCTCGTCATCCACCAGGGTGGCGGTGCCCAGAATCATATAGACCGAGGAGCCCAGCTGCAGCATCATCTGCCCCGGCTTGACCACGCCGGAGCTGATGGCCTCGGCGCCGGAGTCGTCGGTGCCGGTGATGACCGGAGTTCCCTCGGCCAGGCCGGTCTCCGCCGCGGCCTGGGCGGTGACATAGCCGGCGATGTCGGCGGCCTCCCTCACCTCGGCCAGCTGATCCGGACGGCAGACCGGGGCGCACAGCTCGGGCACCGGCTGCCAGGTCTTGGGATCATACAGCGGATTGAAGCTGGCCAGGCCCAGGAAACGGTCCACCACATAGTTTCCGGTGAGCTTGGCGGTGATGTAGCTGGAGCCGGTGAGGAATTTGTAGGTCTTGGCGTAGACCTCCGGCTCGTTGTTCTTGATCCAGAGGATTTTGGGCATGACGTCGCTGGAGCAGAGGGGCCGGCCGTACCATTTGCGGATCTGCTCCTCCCCGTACAGCGCGGTGAGCTGGCGCATCTCCTCCACGGCCCTGGCGTCAATGCCGTAGAGGATGGCCTTACGCAGCGGTCTGCACTGCTCGTCCACCGGCAGGCAGTCCGCGCCCAGAGCGCTGGCGCCCACCCCACGGATCTCCCTGGGGTTCACTCCGGACTGCTCCAGCAGCGCCCTGCTGATGGTGCAGAAATCCCCCCACCAGTCCCGCTCTGCGTCATGCTCGTAATAGTTGGGCTTGGGATTTTCCATGGCATGCTCGGTGGCGTGCAGGGCCAGGACATGGCCGGACTCGTCGATTAAAACACCCTTGCTGGAGTTGGTGCCAGTGTCAATTCCCATAAAATAGGCTTTGCCCATGTCAATTGCCTCCTCCCTGATTCTAAAGTGTCTTCCGGAACTGACGGACAACCTCCATAAACTCCCTGACCCGGTTTACGTCCACCCGGACGTTCTCCAGCCGCTCGTTTTCCAGCCGGCCCCCCTCCTTGAAATAGGTGCCCACCACGGCGGCGTCCCCTGCCGACAGCTTGCGCACAATGGTGTCAGAGCGGCAGCCGGTGTTGCACAGCACCGCCACCTCCGGCGCTCTGGCCTTGACGCCGGCGATCAGCTCCTCGTCCACGTCCTGGCCGGCGGCGTTGGCAGAGATGCACAGGCCGTCCGGATGGGCCTTGAAGATGGTGGAGTTTGCGATGTCCGCCAGGGGCCGGGTGTCCAGGTTCCGGTCCGACTCCGGGTTGATGAAATAGAGCATTTTGAGGTTTTGCAGGTGCAGCTCCGCCCGGCGGCGCATGAGGACGGAGAAGTCGTTGTTATACAGGCCTCCGTCTCCCACATAGACGCCGGAGAAGGTGCCCCGGACAAACCGGGCGTCCACGGCGGCGGCCAATTCAATGCTGGCGGCGCCGTCCGAAATGCAGTCCACGCCGAAGGGCACCCGCAGCTCCCCCTTCAGCTCTCCGATCACCCGGGCCATGGCGGCAGGGGTGACAAAGCTCATGTGCCGCTGATAGGGCAGGCTGAATTCGTTGGAAAAGAGGATTCCGTCCACCCCGCCGTCCTGGAGGGCGCGGAGATCCGCCCGGGCGTGCTCTACCACCCGCTCCATTGTGTCTCCGTAACGGAACCGGGGATCTCCGGGCAGGGGATCCAGGTGCAGCATGGCCAGAATCGGCTTTTTGACGCCGAACATCTCTTCTGTCCACAACATAGTGATACATCTCCTTCTGCGGCTCTGCCGCGTGATAATGGATGGGCGCCATTTGCAAAGAAGCCGCCGCAACAGCGTTACGGCGGCTCTCCGGCTCAGGCGGCAGGATCAATAGTCAAACTGGCGGTAGTAGCGCCGGATGGACAGCGGATGACGGAGGAACAGCTCCATATAGGCGTCCACGCGGTTGTTCACGCCGTGCATGACCAGGTGGGAGATGGAGCCCCGGAACTCCGGGCTGATGCCCTCCAGCGCCAGCTCCTTGGTGTCGATGATGGTGTAGTTTGCGTTGACCTGGGGCAGGAACCGGGCGACCCGCTCCGCCAGGGGCCGCTGCTCGTCCTCGCCCATAAACAGGGTCACCGGGGTGTCGGCCACAATGATCTCCTGCATGCCGTGGAAGAACTCCTGGCAGCTGATGGACTTGGTGCGGATCCACATCTGCTCCTCCCAATAGCACATGGCGTAGGAGTAGGTGGCGCCGTACTGGTTGCCGGAGCCGATGAAGTAGTGGGGCAGGTCGGGATGCTCATTGCGGAAGGCCACCTGCTGTTTGGCGTATTCATACGCCCAGGCGTCCGCCTGCTTCTCCACATCGGCCAGGGCCTGGGCCAGATGGGCCTCCATCTCCCGGTTGTAGCGCTCATACTCGGGGAACTCGCCGTTTTTGTACATCAGGTAGTTGGCCACCATGTAGAACTTGAGCTGCTCATTTTTGGGATAGAGGATCAGATAGTCCTGCTTGTCCGGCTGGGTCAGGGTGGTGCCCGGGGTGTCGATGAAGGCGAAGACGCGGGCGCCGATCTCATGCACCCGGTCCACCAGCTGCACCATCTCCTTGGTATTGCCGGAGACGGAGGAATAGATCACCACAGATCTGGAGGTGAAGCGCTTGTTGCCGGTGGTCAGAAACTCAGCGGCGTTCTCCACATAGACAGGCAGGCTGGAACGGCCCCGCATATACACCTCCACCTGCATGCTGGAGGCGTAGGTGCCGCCGATGCCGATGAAATAGATGCCGTCAAAGCCGTCCGCCCAGATCTGGTCCAGGATCTGCTCAATCTGAGGACGCAGGGCCAGAGCGCCGTTGACGCTGTCCACTGCCTCCTTCTCGTCAAAGCCCCGCAGAGAGGGGCCCTCCGTCTCCTTCCACGCATTTGCTGCGTAAGCCATAGCAAATTGCTCCTTTCATGTACATCTACAGTCAATAGATCGGTGTTTTGTCCAGATCCAGCCCGCAGAAGAACTGGAAGGCGTGCTGAATCGCCACGTCCCAGTAGGGCCACTCATGATCCCCCGGGCCCTCCCGGTAGGTGTGTCCGTAGCCCGCCTCCCGGGCGGCCCGGCGGAAGGTCTGGTTGTCCGCATAGAGGAAGTCCTCGGTCCCGCACAGCTGAATCAGCCTGGGCCGACGGGGATCTGCCGCCGCCCGGCGCACCAGGGCGATCACATCCTCCTCCGGCCCGGGCATGCCCCCGGGGCCGTGGAGGGCGGTCAGCTCCTCCGGCGCCACGTCCGGCCAGACCCCTTCCAGAATGCGCCGGGCCATGCCGGGATAGTCCAGCACGCCGGACAGGCTGGCGATGCCGCCGTACTGCCGGGGCCGGCGCAGCCCGATCTTCACTGCGCCGTAGCCGCCCATGCTCTCCCCGGCGATGAAGGTCTTCTCCCGCCGGCCGCTGAGCCGGAACCACTGACTGCAGATCCGGGGCAGCTCGTCGGCCACATAGGTGAAGTACCGGGGGCCGGAGCGGCTGTCGCAGTAAAAGCTGCGCTGCACCTCCGGCATAATAATGATAAAGTTGTATTTTTTCGCGTAGTACTCAATTTTGGAGAACCGGGTCCACTCCCCGCTGTTGGCAGCCAGGCCGTGGAGCAGATAGAGCACGCGGGGCTCCCCCTCCATCACCGGCGTCACATCGTTGGACAGGTCCGGAAAGATCACCTTGAGCTGGGTGGTCATTCTCAGGCTTTCGGAATAGAAATCCCCTTGAAACAGCCCCATTTGTCACACGCCTCCCTGGTTCACCGCTGAAAGTGGACGCTGAAATTGCACTTGTCCCCCCGGGCATAACTCCGGCTGAACTCGATAATACGGCTCTTGTCATCGTAGCTGGTGCACTCGAACAACATCACCGGCAGGTTTGCGTCAATGCCCAGCATGCGGGCGTCGTTCTGCTCCAGCCGAACCAGATCCAGGGTCTGCCGGGCCCGCTCCAGCCGGATGCCGTAGAAGTCATAGACCTCATAGACGGAGAAGATGGACAGGTCGATGCCGCCCATCTTGGGCACCAGGTATTGGGGGATATAGATCTCCTCCAGGGACACCGGCTCGGCGTCGGCATAGCACAGGCGCTTGATATAGAAGATATCGTCCTCCGGCTGGATGCCGAACATGAGGCTGTACTTTTCTCCCGCCTTGCGCAGCACCTTGGCCACCACCTTGAAGGAGGGCTTGACGTGTTTGTCCAGCATGGTCTGGGTAAAGCCCTGGAGGACGTCCAGATCCCGCTCCATCTTTTTGCCCAGGACATAGACCCCCTTGCCGGGTACCCGGCGGAGCAGTCCCTCGTTGACCAGGGCGTCGATGGCATTGCGCACCGTCTGGCGGTTGATCCCGTAGGTCTCCGCCAGGTCGTTTTCCGACGGAATGGCGGTACAGGGGGGATACTCTCCCTCTTCGATTTTGGTCCGCACCACCTCCCGCAGCTGCAGGTAGATGGGGGATAGATAGCTCATGCCGGCCATAGGATCTCCTCCAGACATAGTGAGTGGTTGGCTTGCTCCGGGGCGGACCGGAGATCACCAGGCGCCGAAATACTTCAGCGTCTGAGTGGAATTGGCGGCGCCCTTCTCCATGGAGGCGTCAATGGACAGTCCCTCCACAATGCCGGAGAGGAAGCCGGCAATGTAGCTGTCGCCGGCGCCCATGGTGTCCACCAGGCGGTCGCAGGGGATGATGCCGAACTTGTGGAAGGTCTCCCCGTCCCAGCAGAGGCTTCCCTGCTCGCCCAGCATGGCCACCACCAGCTTGGGCCCCCGGCTGCCGTATTCCTTCATCTGCGCCCGGAGCTCCGGCGTGTCGCCGTCCTCTGAGGAGAAGAAGAGATAGTCGGTGTAGGGCATGGCCACCTGGCCTGCCTCGTCCTCAGGGCGGTCGGCACAGTCGAAGGCAGTCCGGATGCCCCGGGCCCGGAGCGCCTGGAACTGGCCCTCCACCTTGCCCCACAGGTCGCAGACCACCACGTCATGGGTGCAGATAAAGTCCATATCCTCCGGAGAGAGGGTGTAGTCAGAGAGGACGCCCTCGTCATAGTCGCCGAAGACCCGCTCGCCGTCCACCAGCTCCACCTGAGTCAGGGCCGTCTTGCCAGGCCTGGTGTGCAGATGAGAGGTGTCCACCCCCTTGGCTTCGATGGCCTTGCGCATGATTTCGCCGTACACATCGTCGCCCACGGGGCCGATATAGGAGGACTGGCCCCCAAGCCGGACGGTATAGACCGCCATGTTCACCGGCCCGCCGCCGGGGTAGGCCTTGCCGCCCTCAATGTTGTTGTAGTAGTCGATGCAGTTGCTGCCGACTGCCGCCAGTTTCATTCCGTTTTGCTCCTTTCGGATTCGGATCCCCGCCTGCGCAGGACGCTGGAAAACCGCACCTTGTCCGCCCGGGCCACCGACTTGAAAAATTCAATGGGCCGGCCCTCCGGATTGCAGGTCACTCCGGTGAGGAAGAAGAGATATCCCCCCTCCTCCACCTGGAGGTACTTCGCCTCGTCCTCGGTGGCATAGGTGATGCCCACCGATTCCTGTCCCTTGGTCGGATAGGCGCCTTGATAGCTCAGCACGCGGTAGAGGGATTCGTCGTTAAAGTCATACTCTTCAATGCCGGGACAGCACTCCAGATCGATATAGTTGTTATCAATCATATAGGGGGCATTGTCCATAATCCGCAGGCGGCGCAGGTAGAAGATCTTGTGCCCCAAGGGTACCTGCAGCTTGCGGGAGATATACTTGTTGGCCTCGATCACCTGCACGTCCAGGACCCGGCTGCGCAGCATATGCCCCGCGCCCCGCACCGACTCGGTGGTGGATTTCGCGTCCTGGAGATTGCGCTCCAGCTTGGGCCGGGCAACATAGGTGCCGGAGCCCTTGAGGCTGTACAGCTTTCCCTCCTCAATCAGCCGCTTGATGGCGTTGCGCAGGGTGGTTCGGTTCAGATCCCACATCTCGCACATCTCCCGTTCGCCGGGCAGCTTCCCGTGAGGGGCCAGATCCTGGCGGCGGATATAGCACTCGATCAGCTCAATGGCCTCCGCCCGGGGGCGGATGGGCTGCCGTCGTTCCATAAGCGTTCTCCTTTCCATAAAGGGGCTTTTGTCAATTCCGGGGAGGCTGTACAGCCCTTTTGGCTGCCGTTCTGAATCAGGTCAGAGGAATCAGGCGGCGTTCTGCTTGTTCTTGCGCTCCCACATGTAGTACACGGGCAGGCCGGTGCCGACAGCGATGACGGCGCAGACCAGGCCGGCCACAGGCGCCCACACGAAGGTGGAGACGATCAGGGTGCCGGTCATGAACATGGCCACCAGAGGCAGCACGGGGCCCAGAGGCATCCGGTAAGCGGGCTTGTAGTCGGGCTTGCGGCGCAGGACAAAGATGGTGCCGAAGGTCAGGAAGTTCTTGAGCAGGGCGACCAGGGTGAAATAGCCCAGCAGGTCGGACAGGCTGGTGGCGAAGATCAGCACGATGGCCACGGCGCACTGCACGATGATGGAGAAGTAGGGAGTCTCATACTTGGGATGGACCTTGGCAAAGGACTTGAAGAACAGGCCGTCTTTCGCCATGGCGTACTCGATGCGGGGCTGGAACATGATGCAGCTGGACAGGGAGCCGATGACCACGATGATGGCCATGATCGCCACCACGGTGCCGGCATAGTCGCCGATCAGGGGGATCTTGGAGGCCAGCAGGGCGATGGGGGCGTCGGAGGCGGCCAGCTCGTCCACGGTCAGCAGGCCGGAGGCCACAGCGGTCAGGCCGGCGTACAGCACCAGAACGACGATGGCGGTCAGAATCAGGCCGCGGGGCATGTTCTTCTCCGGCTCCTTGATCTCGCCGGACATGTAGCAGGCGGCGCCCATGCCGTCATAGGACCAGGTGGTGGCGGAGACGCCGGCCAGCAGGGCCATAATGCCGCCGGAGGTAAAGCCGGCCAGAGGGGCGCTGGACATAAAGGTCTCGCCGTTGATGAAGAACAGGCCGATGCCGATAATCAGGGCAAAGGGCAGAATCTTCAGGGCAGTGATGATGGTCTGGAAGGCGCCGCCGCCCTCAACGCTGCGCAGATGCACAAACATGAAGATCAGGACGAGCACCACAGCCACCAGCTTGAGCACCAGGCCGTGGATGGGCAGGAAGTAGGCCAGGTAGTTCACGATGGCCAGAGCCATGATGGAGATGGAGGGAGGATCGGTGGCCCAGAAGCTGATCCAGCCGCAGAGGAAGGCCAGAGGGCGGGAGCCGGCTTCCCGGAAGTAGACGTACTGGCCGCCATCCTCCGGATAGGCGGAGGCCAGCTCTGCATAGCAGAAGTTGGCGGGAATCTGGAGCACGCCGCCGATGACGAAGGCGAGCACCAAGAAGAGGCTGCTGCCTGCGGCGGCGGCCACTTCAGACAGAGAGGAGAAGATGCCGGAACCTACGGTGGTGCCGACGCCCAGGGCGATGACTGCGCCCAGGCCCAATTTACGGCCTAGCTCCTTGTTGGTTTCAGGGTTTGACATGAGGATAACGCTCCTTTCGCAGTTGGCGGTCCGGCTGTGCACACCGTCGCGCCTGCAATCGTTTTCTTTCTCTTACTGTGCTGCCATTTACCTTGTTTCTGTCACTCCCGAGCGGGATTTTCGATGATTGCAATCACCGAAAATCGATATCACAACAGCGGCAGGTCCTTGGGGCCTCCTCCGCCGCTGTCATAATCTGGTTACGGCTGGCCCTCCACAATCACCAGAATGTTCCGCTGAGCCGGGCCGTCGAACTCGCAGAAATAGACGTCCTGGGCGCCGCCGCGCTGAAGCTGACCCTCCTGAATCAGGAAGTGGCAATGGTTGCCGGTGAGCAGCGCCTTCAGATGTCCGGTGGGATTTCCGGCGGTGGAGCCGTAGTCCTTCAGCATCCGGGCGTGGCTGTAGGGTCGGTCCTCCGGGGCAAATTGCTCCAGGGCGACGGCGATGTCGCTCTCCAGACACTCCAGCGCCTCGTTGACCGTGATGCCGGTGGTGGTGTGCTTGGTCAGTACGGTGACCATGCCGTTTTGGACGCCGCTCTCAGCCACAATCGCCTCCACCTGAGGGGTGATGACGTACAGCTCCACATACTGCTTGGTCAGAATACGGATGGTTTTCACATACATTGCCGGTTCCCCTCCTCTCAGTCCAGACCGCCCAGAAAATCAACGGCGTTCCGGCCCCGGATCAGCTCCAGGGTGCTTTCCCGCAGGCCCAGCTCGCCGATGGCCTGGGCCATGCGGATCTGTTCGAAGCGGGGGTTGTTGGAGCCGAACAGAACCTGATGCCGCAGGCTGCGGTCAATCCAGGTGATGGGGATGTCCCGGGTGAAGGTCTGGGTATAGAATTCCCGGGCGCTGTCAAAATAGAGGGCTCCGGTGTCCGCGTAGACGTTGGCATATTTCACCATCAGCATGGCGCTCTCCCGAATCCAGGGCCAGCCGAAGTGGCCCAGGCAGATGCGCAGCCGGGGATGCCGCTGTGCCACCGGCTCGAAGGCCAGGGGGTGACAGTAGCTGGTGATGGTATCCGGCTCCCAGGAAAGTCCGGAGTGGAAGAGAACCGGCTTGTCATACCGCTCACACAGCTGATAGATGGGCTCCAGCCGGGGATCCGAGGGCATAAAATGCTGCCGGCCGGGATGGAGCTTGAGCCCCTTCAGCTTCAGGCGGGAAAAGGCGTCCTCCAGCTTGTCCGCGGCGTCCGGCTGAAGCGGGTCCACGCTGGCAAATCCGATAAACTTATCCGGCGCCAGATCCACCAGACGGCGGATCTCCTCATTTTCCACCAGGGCGCAGCCCACAGTGGAGGTATAGTCCTCCGGCAGGAGGCAGAGCTTGTCCAGACCGGCGCAGCGCATCTGATTGAAGATGTGCTCCAGGGGAGCGGTGCCGTTTTTGTGGATGTTCAGCGCCTCGTGCCGCAGCTCCTCCCGGCGGGGGTCCCGATTGATGGGCTCGTAAAAGGCCGGATGGACGTGGATATCAACAAACATCTCAATGCATCCTTTCCAGCATTCCGGCTTACAGGCCCACCTGGCCCATCATGGCCCGGACATTGTCCACCGCCCGCTTGGCGTACATCCGGGGCTCGTTGATGTAGCCGGTGACCAGCTCCAGGGTGGCGGTCCG
>JBJDXT010000048.1:0-10174 GCA_051866795.1 Candidatus Onthomonas sp.
GTATAGCACACTTTTGGATAAATAGCTTCTTATTTATTTTCTTTTATACTAGTTTGCTAGTGGTTATGGTTTTACGGAAAGAAACAAAAAAGTCGGAACGCGAGGACGGATGGGATCGCGGTTCGTTATCCCATCTCCGAGCGAGGACGCAAAGGGTGTGAGTTGAACGCATCCTTTAAGAGACGAATCTTCTTCATCGGGCTGTCTCTGGGCGGGTGCTCGTCCGCATACCAATTGAAAAACGTCCTCAGATTCCGAATGTAGTTGTTAATGGTAGTCATGCTGACAGGCTGTCTGTAGTCCCTTCGCCGCTCTGGGTAACTGATTCTCGCCCGATCCTCACAGGCATAGAAGGTATATTTGCCCCGCTCCTGAAGCTCGCAGATATAGCGCCGTATCGTTTGAGGCCGTACATCGTCAGGGTTTTAATCCCTTCCCGCTCTTTTGCCCATCTTTCAAATAATCTTAATGTTTGCTCATAGCTCTGCATAGTCTTCTGTCTCAATCTTCGGCTTTGGCAGTAATACAGATACTCGTCAATGGCATAGTCAAAATCCTGATTTCTGAACTTTTGACGCAAAAAAGAACACCCCCAGTTCATCGGTTTTTAACCAATAAACTAAGAGTGTTCATAGCTGTCAGCAAAAAAGTTTATAGCGAAATCAGTGCTTTTTCATAGCTATTTTTGCCGTGTTCATTGCTATCAGCCCCGACTCCAAAAGCCAGAACCCCCTTGCAATGACTGGATTTCACCGCTCCTTCCGCTGCAATTGCAGCCGGTCGGCGATCATGGCGATGAACTCGCTGTTGGTCGGCTTACCCTTGGCGTTGGAAACAGTGTATCCGAAGTACTTCTGCAGGGTCTCCAGGTCGCCCCGGTCCCACGCCACCTCAATAGCGTGGCGAATAGCACGCTCCACCCGGCTGGCGGTAGTGCCGTAGCGTTTGGCCACCTCGGGATAGAGCACCTTGGTCACCGCATTGATAACATCCATGTCATCCACGGCAATCATGATGGCCTCCCGCAGGTACTGGTAGCCCTTGATGTGGGCAGGCACGCCGATCTCGTGAATGATGGAAGTGACCAGCGTCTCCATATTCTGATAAGCCTTGGGTGTAACTGTGCTGCTGTTTTTCAGCAGACGAACCCGCTCCACCACTGCCTGGCTGTTGTTGGGCTTGGCCAGGAAGTAGTCCGCCCCCAGCTCCGCTGTTTTGGCGGCCACACCGCCCGTCACAAAGCTGGAATAGATCAGGATTCCAGGCTTCCGTGCCTCCTGCGTATTAATCTGCTTGAGCAGGTCCAGGCCGTCCATACCGTAGAGCAGCAGATCCATGACCAACACATCTGCGCCGGTCTCCCGCAACAGTGGAATCACCTTGTCGCCCTCTCCTACCGAGCCGACTACCTGGATCTCCGGCTCCTGCGCCAGCACCTCTGCCAGACTGGTCCGGACCTCTTCATCCGCATCGGCAATCATAACTTTTATTGTACTCATGTTTTTCTTCCCCTTTAATTTGGATTTTCAAACGCAGACCTTGTCCGGCCCCTTGAAGCTCTAAACATAATTTAGCACATTCAAACGGCGTTCGCAACCATTTTCTTCCTGAAAATGTTATCTTTTTATCCGTATAATTCGACATATTATTGCTTTTCGACAACTTTATTCATTTTTCTCTCATTTTTCGTCTCTTCTTTCTGCAAAATTTGATTGGGATCGACTTTTTTCCCTTTTTCGTTTCAATTTGTAAAACAAAATCGTTTTTTGTCTTCTTTTATCCGAAAGTACCATTTACTAACATATATTCCATAATTTGGAAATTTTAAGAGCTCAGAATCCGCCTTGTTTCCGTCTCATCCGGGAGATTTCGACAGGAAAAGACAGTCCTGCATCAAAAGTGGGAAAACCGGCGATTCTCCGCGAACCGCCGGTCTTCCCAAACTCATACAAATCAAAATCTCTCAGCTTCGCCGATGGATCTGTTTCACTTATGCTGCTATCATTCCGGCCAGCGTTTTCCCTGCAAGCACTCCTGTCAGGCAGAGGCCAAGCGAGAGCAGAATATAGGCCCCACCCTGCAAATATTTCCCCGTCTCCAAAAGGGTGACCGCCTCCAAAGAAAAAGTCGAAAAGGTAGTAAAGCCGCCGCAGAATCCGGTTTTCCAGAACAAAGTCTGCTCCGATTCCAGGGCAGGAATGCGGCCGGAGATGCCCACCACCAGTCCGATGAGCACCGCCCCCAGCATGTTGGTGAGCAGGGTTTTCACCGGAAAGTCCCCGCCCAGAGGCAAAAGGGTCATGGCGTACCGGAGGGCCGCCCCCAGACCGCCGCCCAGGGCCACCAGCAGAAAGGATTTCATTCGGATTCCTCTTTTCTATCTTTTCAGAGATAACCGCACAAAATGCAGCGGCGGGGGCAAGCCCCGCCCTACCGCGCTACGGGATATTCTACGCACGTCACCATGCTGCCACCGCCTCCGCGACTCTGATGCCATCCACGGCGGCGCTCATAATGCCGCCTGCGTAGCCGCAGCCCTCGCCGCAGGGGTAGACACCCCGGACGCTGGCCTGGAGGGTGTCGTCCCGCAGAACCCGGAGGGGGGAGGAGGAGCGGGTCTCGATACCGGTGAGCACTGCCTCGGGACAGGCAAAGCCGTGGACCTTGCGGTCCAGCACCGGCAGCGCCCCCCGCAAAGTGTCCGCCACATAGTCAGGGAGGCACAGGCCCACATCCGTCCAGGTCACCCCGGGCCGGTAAGTGGGCGAGATCGCTCCCCCCGCCTTGGAGGGCCGCTTTTGGAGGAAATCCCCCACCAGCTGGGCGGGGGCATGGAAGTTCCGCCCCCCCAGTTCGTAGGCCGCCGCCTCCCACTGGCGCTGGAATCGAACGCCGGCCAGGGGGTCCGTCCCCGGATAGTCCCCCGGGTTCACCCCCACCAGAAAGCCGCCGTTGATGTTCTCCCCGTCCCGGGCCCGATAGCTCATACCGTTGGTCACCAGATGCCCCGGCTCCGAGGCGGAGGCCACCACCACGCCTCCGGGGCAGACGCAGAAGGAGAAGGCGCTGCGCCCCTCCGGCAGATGGCAGGCCAGATGGTAGTCGCTGGGAGGCAGTTTATCCCAGGCAGGACCGTACTGAGCCATGCTGATGGCTTGCTGGTGGTGCTCGATGCGCACGCCAATGGCAAAGGGCTTGGGCTCCATGGTAAGGCCGCACCCGGACAGCATTTCAAAGGTGTCCCGGGCGGAGTGGCCGGGCGCCAGAATCAGCCGCTCCGCCGCCAGCGTCTCCCTGCCCGTCGGGCCGGTGATTTCAATGCCGGTCAGCTTTCCGCCCTCGATGCGCAGGCCGGTGAGAGCGGTCTCAAACCGCACCTCACAGCCCAGCCGGAGCAGCTCCTCCCGGATGGCCGCCACCACCCGGCGGAGAACGTCGGTGCCCACATGGGGGCGGAAGGACCAGGCTACGTCGGCGGGGCCCCCCATCTCCACCATGGTGTCCAGCACGGCGGAGATCCGGGGATCGTGGGTGCCGGTGGTCAGCTTGCCGTCAGAGAAGGTTCCTGCACCTCCCTCGCCAAACTGGACATTGGAGCGGGGGTCCAGAGTTCCCGTCTCCCAGAACCGCTCCACATCCCGCTGCCGCTGCTCCACCGGCCGCCCCCGCTCCAGCACCAGAGAGGGAATCCCCGCCCGGGCCAAAAAGAGAGCGGCGAACAGCCCCGCGGGGCCCATGCCCACCACCACAGGGCGAGGCCCGATCCAGGGCTTGGTCTCAGGGAATTGATAAGGCTTTTTCTCCAGCAGCTTCACCGACCTGTCCGCCCGTCTCAGCACCGACTGCTCGTCCGGTACCCGGACATTGACGGTACAGACCAGGTGGAGGTCCCCTTTTTTTCGGGCGTCGATGGACTGTTTGACCAGCTGCAGCTCCTGCAGCTCTCCACGGCTCACCCGGAGCAGCTTGGCCGCCTTTTTCTCCAGGGCGTCCCGGTCCGCCTCCAGGGGCAGGCGAAGGTTGTTGATTTGCAGCATCTTTTCTCACCTATCCTCAAAACAGCCCCAAAGGGTTGGAACTGCCGGTCAAAACCGGTTTTTCTCGGAGATAGTGTACCATAGTTCCGGTCTTTTTTCCACCGGCGGCGCATACCTTTTCCACGAGGTGATTTACGTTGGTGGGATACATCCATTTTACCGGACGCCGAGGCCGGGTGCAGCTCTGGCGTCACGAGGTGCTGGGCCTCACCGTCTGGGAGGCCCGGCTCCCCGGCACAGAGGAGAGCCGTCTGGCCCGGCGGCGCATCTTTCGGGGGCTGGACAGACTGGAGGAGGCAGGCTGCCGCCGGTTGCTCTCTCCCTGTCCCCAGGTGCCCCATTATCCGCTGGTACACACCCGGAGCCTGTGGCAGGCGGTGGCCGCCCCCTTAGCTTTGGCCGCCCTCCGGGAGCTGGGGCTGGAACTCCGGAAGGCAGTAGTGGCTCTGCACGGGGAGCGGATGACCCGGAGCTATGTCCGCACCTGTGTCCTGTTGGCCCGGGAGGTCAAGGCCCTGTCCCTCTCCCTGGAGCGGGAGGAGACCTTCTGCTGGGATCTCCAGCGGGAGCTGGGGCTGCCCCTGGTGGAGGGGGCGGGGGCGGTGACCCTCTCTTTTCTCCCCGGAGTGGCCCGCCCCGCCTATTTTCCTTTGGGCGCAGAGGACCCGTCGGTACCCGGCTTTCGCCCCTTTCTCCCCGGGCTGGAGCTGCCCCCGGACTGTCCAGAGCTGCCGGTGCTGGCCGCACTGCTGGAGGCGGGACGGCTGCCTCTGGCAGAGGTGCAGGTACTCCCGCCCGCGCCGCCGGAGGAGACAGCGCCGCTCCTGCCCGCTCCTTCCGGAGCCGCCCTTCCGCCGTTTCCCGTCTGACAGTTCCACTTTTTCCTTGACATCACAATAAAAACCGCATATACTGAATCAATAATGTACTATTATGCCATTTCGTCCGGGCCGGCAGTTGACAAATCGCTGCCGCTTCGGGGGAAAATGGAGTATTTTATTGACTTTTATCTGAAGAAAGGTGATTTTTCATGGCAAATCCCGTGAAGCTGACTCCTGCCCGTCTGAAAGAGCTGCAGGATGAGATGGTATGGATGAAGACCGTCCGAGAGAACGAAGTGGCCGACATGATCAAGGAGGCCCGTTCCTTCGGCGACCTGTCCGAAAACAGCGAGTACGACGAGGCGAAGAACGAGCAGGGCCGTCTGTTCTCCCGCGAGGCAGAGGTGCAGGCCATTCTGGACAACTATATCCTCATCGAGGAGGACGCCTCTGACGACACCGTCATCAGCCTGGGCTGCACCGTCACTGTGCTGGACCTGGATCTGGACGAGGAGGAGGAGTATCGGATTGTGGGCTCTCAGGAGGCCGACCCCATGAACGGCCGCATCTCCGAGGAGTCCCCCTTCGGCAAGGCGCTGATGGGCAAGGAAGTGGGCGACGAGGTCACTGTGGAGGCCCCCATGGGCAGCCTCTCCTACCGGGTGACCAAGATCGCCGTCAACCGCTGATTGATTTTGACCTGTTCTTGAGAGGATAGAGAGACTATGGCAAAGAAGAATTTCAACCCCGACGAGGGAAAGAGCGTCAGCGAGCTGCTCCAGATCCGCCGGGATAAGCTGACCGCCCTGCAGGAGGCTGGCTCCGACCCCTTCCAGGTCACCAAGTACGACGTGGACACCCACGCCCAGGAGATCAACGACCAGTTTGACCGTCTGGAGGGCTCCATCGTCTCGGTGGCCGGCCGCCTGATGAGCAAGCGGGGCATGGGCAAGGTGTCCTTCTGCGACCTGCAGGACGGCTCCGGCCGGGTGCAGCTCTACGTCCGCAAGGACCTGGTGGGCGAGGAGACCTACACCTGGTTCAAAAAGTGCGACATCGGCGACATCATCGGCGTCAAGGGCGAGGTATTCCGCACCGAGAAGGGGCAGATCTCTGTCCGGGCCAGTGAGGTCACCCTGCTGGCCAAGAGCCTGCTCCCCCTGCCGGAGAAGTTCCACGGCCTCACCGACAAGGAGCTGCGCTACCGCCAGCGGTATGTGGATCTGATCGTCAATCCCGACGTGAAGGATACCTTTGTCAAGCGCAGCCAGATCATGCGGGAGCTGCGCGCCTTCCTGGACGGCCGGGGCTTCCTCGAAGTGGAGACCCCCATTCTCACCCCTTTTGAGATCGGTGCCTCCGCCCGCCCCTTCTACACCCACCACAACACCCTGGACATGGACATGGTGCTTCGCATCGAGACTGAGCTGTATCTGAAGCGTTTGATCGTGGGCGGCCTGGAGCGGGTCTACGAGGTAGGCCGTATCTTCCGCAACGAGGGCATGGACCCCAAGCACAACCCGGAGTTCACCACCATCGAGCTGTATCAGGCCTACACCGACTTCCACGGCATGATGGATCTGGTGGAGGATATGATGAAGGAGGTCGCCCAGAAGGTCTGCGGCTCTCTGGTCATCCCCTATCAGGGCCATGAGATCGACCTGGGCCACTGGGAGCGTCTGACCATGGTGGAGGCGGTCAAGAAGTATTCCGGCGTGGACTTCAACGACTGGAAGACCGACGAGGACGCCATCGCCTGCGCCAAGGAGCACGAGGTGGAGCTGCCCGAGGTGCCCACCAAGGGCGCCATCCTGGCCGAGTTCTTTGACGCCTATGTGGAGGACAAGCTGATTCAGCCTACCTTTATCTATGATTACCCGGTGGAGATCAGCCCGCTGGCCAAGCGCAAGCCGGACGACCCCGCCTTTACCGAGCGATTTGAGTACTTCATCAACGCCACCGAGTTCGGCAACGCCTTCTCTGAGCTGAATGACCCCATCGACCAGCGGGGCCGCTTTGAGCGCCAGGTGGCCGAGCGCAAGGCCCTGGACCCCGAGAGCCGTGCCCAGGTGGACTACGACTTTGTCAACGCTCTGGAATATGGTATGCCTCCCACCGGTGGTCTGGGCTTCGGCGTGGACCGGCTGGTCATGCTGCTCACCAACAGCGACTCCATCCGGGATGTGCTGCTCTTCCCCACCATGAAGCCTCAGGAATAACCCTTTCGGCATAGCGGATGCTTCCGCTATGCCTTTTCCCTTTTCTGTCTCCCAATCTCTGCCGCGAGGTGACCTGCCGTGAAGCCACAGATTGAAGTGATTACCAGCCGCTCCAACCCCCTTGTGACCCAGATCCGCCGTCTGGAAAAGGACCGAGCCTACCGCCGGGAGTCGGGGCTCTGCCTCTGCGACGGGACCAAGCTGTTCCAGGAGGCGCTGCGGTGGAGGGCGCCGCTACACACCGTCCTCTTTACCCCGGACCAGGTGCCGGAGGAGCTCCCCGCCGGCGTCCGGGCGGTGCAGGTGCCGGAGGGCCTGATGTCCGCCCTCTCCCCCGCCAAGACCCCTCAGGGCGTCCTCTTTCTCTGTCGCAGGCCCCAGGCCGCCCTGCCCCAGGCATTGACCGGAAAGCGGTATCTCATTCTGGACGGCCTTCAGGACCCGGGCAATGTGGGCACCATCTGGCGCACCGCCGACGCCTTTGGAGCGGACGGCCTGTTTCTCACCCACCACTGCGCCGACCCCTGGCACTGGAAAACCATCCGGGCCACTATGGGAGCAGCCTTCCGGCTGCCGGTGTGGGAGGCTGAGCCAGGTCAGATTGCCGCCCTGCTAAAAGCCAGCGGCATTCCCCTCTACGGCACCGCTCTCCGGGCGGATACTGTCGATCTGCGCAGCTATGACGGCGGCCCCGCCGCCGTGGTCATCGGCAGCGAGGGCCAGGGCATCTCGGAGGAGATGCTCTCCCTCTGCCGCCAGACCTGGAAAATCCCCATGGAACCCAAATGCGAGTCCCTCAACGCCGCCGCCGCTGCCGCCGTGGTGTTGTGGGAGCTATACCGTGAATGAGGAGGTGCCCCAATGTTGACATCAGTCAAATACTGGCTCTGGCTCACCTGCCTGTTGGACCCCGCCGCCGCCTGGCGAGTATTCTGCCACTTTGGTTCCCCGGAAAAGGCCTATTTCGCCGACCCCGGAGAATACAGCCTCATTGAGGGGCTCTCTTCCCAGCAGCAGAAGCTTCTGGAGGGCAAGTCGGTCACTTTTGCCGAGCAGATTCTCGCCCGCTGCGACAGCAAGAGCATCCGCATCCTCACCTACTCTGACACCGATTTTCCAGAGCGGTTGCGGAATATTGCGGTGCCGCCTCTGGTACTCTATCTCCGGGGCCGGATGCTCCGGTTTGACGAGCGGGCAGTGATCGCTATGGCTGGCACCCGGAGGGCCACACTCTACGGCACCCAAGCTGCCTATACCTTTGCAAAAGCGCTGACCCAGGGCGGTGGACTGGTGGCCACCGGAATTGTGTCCGGCTGCGACGCCAGCGCCCTAAAGGGCGCACTGTCCGCCGGCGGGCCTTTGGTCTGTGTCGTGGCGGGCGGCGTGGACGTGCCCTATGCCGACACCCCTGCCGGGTGCAGCCAGCTGGAGGAGGTGGCCAGCCGGGGCGCAATCCTCAGCGAGGCCCCTCCAGGCACCGGACACAAGGGCGCCCTCTTCCACCGAAGAAACGCCATTCTCACCGGTCTGTCTGTGGGCCTGCTCTGCATCGAGGCAGGGCTTCGCAGCGGCACCCTGGGAGTTGCGGAGCTGGCCAATGAGCAGGGCAAGGATGTCTTTGCCATCCCAGCCAATCTGGGCGCTAAGTCCTCCCTGGGCACCAACGACCTGCTGCGCCAGGGGCTGGCCCGCCCGGTACTGACAGCGGAGGATATTCTCTCCTGCTACTCCTACCTCCTCCCTCAGCAACAGGCAGCCCAGACAGACTGTACTCGCTGGAAGCTGGTGCGCTGTCCCGCCGCATCGGAAAAGCCGGCAGCCGGTGAGGATGCACCCGGCATTCTGTCGGCGGCTTCCGGCCCGGCCGGCACAGAAGGTACCGAGAATCTCCCGGCTGGGGAGCTCTCTGATATTTCTCCGGAAAAAAAGGTTGACACCGGCCGGGACAGCGGCTATATTGAATTACTAGATGCCTCCGGCCGCTGGTCGGAGCAGGAGCGCATTCTGTTAAAAGCCCTCATCTCTGGCCCCGCCACAGTGGAGGCACTGATCGCCACGACCGGCAGCTCCGCTGGTCTGGTGGCTGCCACACTGACCATGCTGGCTGTGACCGGCGCCGTCCGGGAGCTGCCCGGCGGACGGTTCCAGCTGGTGCCGGAGGCGTTGGGCTGACAGAGCAGCAGAAATCAGGAAACTATCGGAGGCTTTCCAAGCATGGCGAAAACCGATCTGGTCATAGTAGAGTCCCCCGCCAAGGCAAAGACCATTGGCAAATATTTAGGCCCCGGCTATCAAGTGAAGGCCTCCATGGGCCACATCCGGGACCTGCCCAAGAGCAAGCTGGGGGTGGATATTCCCGCCGGCTTTGTCCCGGACTATCAGCCCATCAAGGGCAAGGAAGAGATTATCGACGAGCTGACCCGGGCCGCGAAAAAGAGCGGCAAGGTCTATCTGGCCACCGACCCGGACCGGGAGGGCGAGGCTATCTCCTGGCATCTTAAGGAGCTGCTGGGCATTCCCGATGACAAGACCTACCGGGTCACCTTTAATGAGATCACCAAAAACGTGGTCAACGACTCCATCCAGCATCCCCGGGCCATCGACCAGGATCTGGTGGACGCCCAGCAGGCCCGGCGGATTCTGGATCGCATTGTGGGCTATCAGCTCTCCCCCCTGCTCTGGCGGAAGATTCGCCGGGGCCTCTCCGCCGGCCGTGTCCAGTCGGTGGCAACCCGGCTGGTGGTGGATCGGGAGAACGAGATCCGGGCCTTCGTCCCTCAGGAGTATTGGTCTATCGACGTGACCCTGGACCGGATCGCCCCCCGCATCGGCCAGTTCAAGGCCCACTACCACGGCGAGGGCAAAAAAAAGGCGGAGCTGGGCAGCGAAGAAGAGGTCAATCGCATTCTGGCGGACATCCAGACTCAGCCCTTTGTGGTCTCCTCTGTCACCCGGAAGGAGAAGCAGCGCCAGCCGGCGCCCCCCTTCACCACCTCCACCCTCCAGCAGGAGGCCAGCCGCAAGCTGAACATGACCCCCCGCCGCACCATGTCCATCGCCCAGCAGCTCTATGAGGGCGTGGACATCGAGGGCGAGG
>JBJDXT010000049.1:0-10061 GCA_051866795.1 Candidatus Onthomonas sp.
GGGGAACACATTTTTGTATCGGATCGTATGACTGGTGTTGTCCACCACATGCTCGTAGACATAGTTGCAGATGAGCAGGTCAATGAGGGTGCCCTTCTCCACCCAGTCCCGCAGGATAGAGAGCACTTTCTGAAGGGCATCGGTGTCTACCCAGTCGTCCGAATCTACCACCTTGTAGTAGACGCCGGTGGCATTGCGGATACCCTGATTGACGCCCTCTCCGTGGCCGCCGTTGGGCTGATGAATGACCCGGATGATATCGGGATATTGGGCGGCATAGCGGTCAGCAATGGCAGGGGTATCATCGGTAGAGCCATCGTCTACCAGAATGATCTCCACCTCATCCCCGCCGGTCAGCAGGGTTTCGATACAGTGGTCCATATAGGCCGCCGAGTTGTAACAGGGTACGGCAAAGGTTAACAGCTTCAAAGAGGATCGCTCCTTCATATTTGATCGAATTTCTATCCACTCAGCGGACAGGCAGATTGCCCCTCATCCGCTCAGAGCAGGCACGCTTTGGTTAGTATAACACATTTTGCCTCCGCTGTTAAGGCGAACGGGTTAAGATTTTATAAAAATCGGGATAAGGTTCGGGAAAAAATGCGGCAGGTCTGACCAATGCAGACCTGCCGGGGAAAATAACGATCGAACCTGCCTTACTGATGCAGTAAGCCGGACAGCGGCTTATAGATCAGGAAGCACAGCAGTACATCCAAAAGGCCCTTAACAAGGGTGAAAGGTACATTGAAGATCAGCAGGCACTGGAACAGGCCGTCCACATTGGGCAGAATCGCCTGATAGGCTCCGATAATCGCCTCCATCCCACCGAAGAGGGTGGCGTAGAAGGGATACACCAGGAAATAGTTCATGGGCAGAGATGCAAGCGCCATCGCTACAGCACCGCCAATGGAGCCAATCAGCGCACCCCTGCGGGTGTGATCCTTCCAGTAGACGAGTCCGGCCACCAGGACGAAGACTGAGCCCATGGAGGCGTTGAACAGCTCGCCGATACCGGCGGAGGTGGTGCCCTTGAGCAGGATATGGAGCAGATTCTTTAATACCTCAATCACCACGCCGTACACCGGCCCCAGGGCGAAGGAGCCCAGCAGAGCAGGCAGATCGGACACATCCAGCTTGACGAAGGATGGGATCAGCATGGGCAGAGAAAACTCCAGGAACATGAGCAGGAAGGCCACAGCCGAGAGCATGGCGGTGACGGTGAGGCGGCGGGTGCGGGAGACGGTTTTGGATGCGTACATAAAAAAGACTCCTTTTCCGGGGATTGGCCCCGACAGATTCGAACGCCTCAGATATAGGTCTACAGGCGTGAACTGTCGGAACTCCCGCAAAAGAAGCTCCTACACACACATCTTCTTTCATCCAGACTGTACTGTCGGTACCGGAATCACACCGATTCAACCCTGAGGCTCGCGGACTTGTCAGCATCGCTGCATTACCGCCGGTCGGGAATTGCACCCTGCCCTGAAGACGTCTATCCAATTGTTCATTTGCTATTATACGCTGATTGCGCAGAAATGCAATAGGCAGAGAGAAATTCCCCTTGCCATCTGCAAAAAAATGGAGTATGATAAATAAAACAACCGTTCGATTGGAGGCCGTCTCCTATGGACACTTTCCAGCACTGCTGCTGCTTCACCGGCCACCGGCCCAACCGATACCCCTGGCTGGGAGACCCGGAGGATCTGCGCACCCGCGCTCTGTGCCGGGCGCTGTGGGAGCGCATTCAATACAGCCACAGGCAGGGCTATACCTGCTTTCTCTCCGGTATGGCCCAGGGGGTGGATCTGCTCTGCGCCCAGCTGGTGCTCCAGCTCCAGGAGGAGGACCCTGAGGTGCGGCTGATTCCGGTACTCCCCTACCCCGGTCAGGCAAACCGGTGGCCTGCGGCGGAGCGGCGGGAGTACCGGCGGATTCTTCAGGCCTGTCAGGAGGAATTGATTATCGTATCCCCCCGCTACAGCAGGGACTGCTTCCGCAAGCGGAATCACTACCTGGTGGAGCACGCCAGTAAGGTCATCGGCGTCTATGACGGCAACCCCACTGGGGGCACCCATCAGACCCTGGAATATGCAAAACAGCGGGGCCTGGAGATGGAACTGCTGATGCCGGGGTAAGGTGCAGCTATACATGTAAAAACGGCTCCGGAGTAGGCAGCAATCCGGAGCCGTTTTTCATTTTGTCACAGCCAGGTATCCTCGATCTCGTCCTTTTTCTGGCGCATCATGAGCTGACGGAACACGGCATGGATGTCCGCACCCTCATAGAGCACCCGATAGGCTGCCTCAGTAATGGGCATCTCCACGCCTGCCTTCTGGGCCAGGCCCCGGGCGGAGGCGGCGGCATAATAGCCCTCCACCACGGCGCCGCCCATCTCCTTCATGGCGTCCTGGATGGACATTCCCTTGCCCAACAGGATTCCGGCCCGGTGATTCCGGGAGTTCATGGAGGTACAGGTGACGATCAGGTCGCCCACGCCGGTGAGGCCGGCAAAGGTGGACTCCCGACCGCCCAGAGCGGTGCCCAGACGGGCGATCTCAGTGAGGCCACGGGTCATGAGCATGGCCTTGGTGTTGTCGCCGAAGCCCATGCCGTCAATGACGCCGGCACAGAGGGCGATGACGTTTTTCAGGGCGGCGCCGATTTCCACGCCGATCACATCGGGAGAGGCATAGACCCGGAAGCGCTCGTTCATAAACAGCTCCTGCACCATATGGGCAGCCAGACGGTTCTGACTGGCTGCCACAATGGCAGTGGGTACCCGGCGGCCCACCTCCTCGGCGTGGGTGGGCCCGCAAAGAACGACGATGGGGCACTTGTCCCCCACCTCCTGCCCGATGACCTGGCTCAGGCGCAGGGAGGTGTCCTGCTCAATGCCCTTGCCCACGCTGACCAGAATGGTCCCGGTCCTGACCAGAGGCGCCAGCTTCTGCGCGGTGGATCGGACGGCGAAGGAGGGGGTGGCCAGAACCACCACGTCGCTGTCCTCCACGCAGGCGATATCCGCCGTCAGCTTCAGCGTCTCCGGAATGGGGACCCCTTTCAGCATGGGATTCTCATGGGTCTCCTGGAGCTGGTCAGACTCCTTCTGAAAATAGGACCAGAGGGTGACATTGTTTCCGTTTTCCAGCAGCAGCAGGGCCAGGGCTGTGCCCCAGGCGCCGCTGCCCAATACCGTTACATTCATGGCTGCCAATTGCCTCCGTTATTTGTGAAATTCCAGCTTGTTCTCTTCGCCGTGGGCGATGCGCTTGGCGTTGTCCTTGTGCCGCCAGCAGATCAGAATGCTGATGACCACCGACAGCGCCAGCAGCACCAGGCTGTGATAGACCGTCCAGGTCATGATAGGGAAGGAAATCGCCGCGCCCATAGAGCCCAGAGAGACCATTTTGGAAAAGGCCACCAGGATAATGAAGATGCCCCAGACGACCAGGGCGATCCTCCAGTCCAGCATAATGGCGATGGCGCCGCCGGAAAGGACACCCTTGCCGCCTTTAAAGCCGAACATGCAGGGGAACACATGGCCCAGCATGCAGAACAGGCCGGCAATATACTTGCCCAGGATTGCCCAATCCATGACAGCGCCCAAAATGGCGCCGCCGATCAGGCAGGAGACCACCGCCTTGAGCACATCCAGCAGGATGACCCAGATCACATTCTTCTTTCCATAAACCCGGTAGAAGTTGGTCAGGCCTGCGTTTCCGCTGCCGTACTTGCGCACATCGTCCTTGAGGACGTATTTGGAGATGATGATGGAGCTGTTGCAACAACCCAGAAAATAGGAGATGACGGCCACAGCGGTGATGGCCAGAGCGTTGAGACCTAACATCAGGAGTCCTCCTTATCGCCCTTCTGGCGGATGGTCAGCTTGATGGGCGTCCCCTCCAGACCAAAGGTATTACGAATCTGATTTTCCAGATAGCGCTGGTAGGAAAAATGGAACAGCCGGGCGTCGTTGCAGAAAACCACAAAATGAGGCGGCTGGATGCCCACCTGGGTCATATAATAGATCTTCAGCCGACGGCCCTTGTCGGTGGGGGGCTGTACCCGGTTGGTGGCGTCGGCCAGGACACTGTTCAGGTTTCCGGTGCGGATGCGGAGCATGGACATCTCCCGGACAGCGTTGATCCGCTCAAAGAGCTTAGGCACCCGCTGACCGGTGAGGGCGGAGAGAAACAGAATGGGGGCATAGGGCATAAAGGAGAAGCCGGTGCGCACCTGTTCCCGCATCTTGTCCATCGTCTTGTCGTCCTTGTTCTCCACGGCGTCCCACTTGTTGACCACGATGATGGAGGCCTTGCCCGCCTCGTGAGCCAACCCGGCCACCTTTGTGTCCTGTTCTGTGACGCCCTCCAGGGCGTCAATCAGGATCAGGCAGACGTCCGCCCGGTCGATGGCCATGGTGGCCCGGAGGACAGAGAACTGCTCCACCCGGTCGGTGACCTTGGACTTGCGCCGCATACCGGCAGTGTCAATAAAGCAGTATTTGCCATGCTCATTTTCGAAGTAGGAGTCCACCGCGTCCCGGGTGGTGCCGGCCATGTTGCTGACAATGACCCGCTCCTCCCCCAGAATCCGGTTGACCAGGGAGGACTTGCCCACATTGGGCTTGCCGATGATGGCTACCCGGATGATGTCATCCTCCTCTTCTGCCTCCTGCTCCTTGGGGAAATAGGCCAGGCAGGCGTCCAGCATCTCATCCAGACCCAGACCGTGGATGGCGGAGACCGGGATGGGGTCTCCCAGGCCCAGGTTATAGAACTCATAGACGTCCGGATCGGTATGGCCCGGCTTGTCCGCCTTGTTCACCGCCAGTACCACCGGCTTGCGGGAGCGCTGGAGCATTCCCGCCACGTCCATGTCGGCGGCGGTGACGCCAGTCTGTAGGTCACAGACCAGAATGATCACATCGGCGTTGTCAATGGCGATCTCCGCCTGGGTGCGCATAAAACGCAGGATTTCACTGTCGGTATTCGGCTCAATGCCGCCGGTATCCACAATGGTGAAGCTGTGTCCCAGCCACTCGCAGTCGGCGTACAGCCGGTCCCGGGTGACGCCGGGGGTATCCTCCACAATGGCGAGCCGTTTACCCGCCAGCCGGTTAAAGAGCATGGATTTTCCCACATTGGGCCGTCCCACAATGGCGACCATTGGTTTCATCCGCTATCACGTCCTTCCTCCCTGAAGGGGTAAAACAATCCAGTATCAAAAATATTATAGCCAGAAAAAGGGCAAAAGTAAAGAGCCTGCTGTTCCGGCAGGCTCTTTACTTTGCGCATACGCCAGATTACTTGGCGGCTTCTGTCGACTCCGTCTTGGCATAGCTGCGGCCGTTGTACTTGCCGCAGGCAGGGCAGATGCGGTGGGGCAGGCGATATGCACCGCACTCGCACTTGATCAGGCCGGGAGCGACCAGCTTCCAGTTGGCACGGCGCTTGTCGCGTCTGGCCTTGGATACTTTACTCTTAGGGACTGCCATCTATGACACCTCCTCATTCACCTTTCGGAAATTGACTGGTTTGGTTCGTCCGTCACTCCAGCAGCGAGGCCAGAGCGGCCAGACGAGGGTCTATGTCGGGCTTGCACTTGCAGGGCTCCGTATTCAGGTCGGCGCCGCACTTGGGGCAGATCCCCTTGCAGTCCTCCCGACACAGATTCTTGATGTCCATCTCCAGAATGAACTCGGTGGTCATGACCTCTCCGACATCTAAGATGGAGCCGTCTAGGAGAATGATATCGTCATCCTCCTCGTCCTGCAGCTCAGTGGCCAGCATCCGCTGCACCTCCACCGTTTTCACTCGCTGGAAGGGCTTTCCGCAGCTGTCACAGCGCAGATGGAGATTACTGGACGCTTCGGCCTCCATTTCCAGAAGCCCGGCCCGGTTCACCACCTGTCCCTGGACATGCACCGGCTCACAGATGGGCTTTTCCCCATAGAAGTCCAGCTCAGACAGGTCCAGAGAGAAGTCAAAGGTTTTTACACCACCCGGTACTTGGATGATGTCACGCAGATCAAGACGCATAGCACACCTCGCATAACGACACAATTGAGATTATAAACGCAACCTCTCCGGGTGTCAACCCTTTTTTGCCGGTCTTGGAAAGTATTTTTCCTTTCCACTTCCCTTTTTATGCCCCTCCCCTGCCTCACTCGGGCCATCTGCTCCAAAATCCGGGGCGGATGGCCCTTTTTCCTGTGCAAAATGGGATTGGCAGAGAGAAGTTTCTTTTGTTATAATGGTACGCGACAACGACTGCGGGAGGACAGGCTATGCGGGAGTTCACCATTGGAAAAAATGACGCCGGGCAGCGGCTGGATCGCTGGATGGGCAAGACCATGCCTCTGCTCCCCGCCCCTCTGGCGCAGAAATATATCCGCATCAAACGGGTCAAGCTCAACGGCAAGGGAGCTAAGCGGGACACCCGGCTCCAGGTGGGGGATGTGCTGCAGCTGTATATCAACGACGAGTTCTTTGAGCAGCCCACCGAGGAGAACGCCTTTCTCTCCCTCTTTCAGCCCCGGCTGGATATCCTCTATGAGGATCAGCACCTGCTGCTGGTGAACAAGCCCGCCGGCATGGTGGTCCACGCCGACGAGACGGAAAAGGTGAACACCCTCATCAACCACATCCAGGCCTACCTCTACCAGAAGCGGGAGTGGAGCCCCCGGATGGAGCACGCCTTCACCCCGGCGCTGTGCAACCGGATTGACCGGAACACCTGCGGCATCGTCATCGCCGCCAAGACCGCCGAGGCCCTGCGAGTGATGAACCAGAAGATCCGGGACCGAGAGCTGGAAAAGCGGTATCTCTGCGTGGGCGTGGGCTCCCTCCAGCCCCGTGAGGGGACGCTGGAGGGCTTTCTGCTCAAGGATGAGGCAAAAAAACAGGTCACCGTCTACCACCATCCGGTGCCCAACGGCCGGTCCGCCGCCACCAGATACCGGACGCTGGCCCGGAAGGACGGGCTCTCCCTGATTGAATGCGAGCTACTCACCGGCCGCACCCACCAGATCCGCGCCCAGCTGGCTGAAGCCGGCTGTCCCTTACTGGGAGACGGCAAATACGGCAGTGAAAAGATAAACCGGCGCTATGGCCGGCGTCAGCAGGCTCTCTGCTCCTGGTCGCTGACCTTCCGGTTTACCACTGACGCTGGAGAGCTGGCCTACCTCAACGGTCGAACCTGGCGGGTTCCGTCAGTGGATTTTCTGGACGCCTACTTTCCGGAATTCCGGCTGACTGACTTGGAATGAGGCCGACTGGCTCATGGAGGAATGAATTTGAAAAAACTGCTGTCTTTCGGCTTGGCGTTATGCCTGCTGCTGTCTATTGGGATCGTGGAGGTGGTCGGTCACTATCATCAGACCACTCTGACCCTGTATAGTCAGGAGGATCTGGTCAGCCAGCGGGTACTGGATGCCTTTACCAAGGAGACCGGCATTGCAGTCGAATATTGTCTGCTCAGCAGCGAGGAGGCCGGGGCAGATCCCACCGATTGTGATCTGCTTTTGGCAGATACGGAGCTGCTGCAGCAGCTCATAGTGAAGGACCAGCTTGCTGAGTTGGACGAAAGCCTGTTGGAACAGCGGTCCGCCATCAATGCTGAATACCAGAGTCTGGCCTTTGACCCAGACAATCGGTACACTGCACCGGCCCTATGGACTACCATGGGTCTGCTCTACAACCCTGCTCAGACAGATACCAGGGTTACTGGATGGATCAACCTCTTTGACGGCAGTCTGTCAGGGCAAATTCTGATGCCAAGCGACAGCCGAACCGCTTTCAGCGTGGCGCTGATCGCCCTGGGCTTGGATGTGAATACCCAGCAGGCGGAGAATATCACCGCCGCGGGCAGCTACCTCACCCAGCAGCAGCCTCAGGTGGCTGCCTACTGTGCACAGGACGAGCTGGAAGAGCGATTTTCATCCGGTCAGGCGGTGCTGGCCCCCTGCTATGCGGGCATTGCTATAGGCATCATGTCCAAGCTCCCAGAGTTGAGCTTTGTCATTCCCTCAGAGGGAAGCTGGCGGATTTTGTACTCCTATGCCATTCCTGCCGCCTCACAGCAGCAGGAGACGGCCCACATGCTGCTGGATTTTCTCTGCCGAAAGGACAACATGGCCAAAAATGGGGCTTATTCCGGCTTTTCCTTACCGTCCGAAGAGGCATTTGAATTGCTGGATTCCAGCTGGCAGGCCAATCCTCTGGCTTATCCGGATTCGGAGCAGGTGGCTCAGTTCCCCGTTCTGCTGGGGCAGGCAGAGCCACTCCGGGCAGAACGTCAGGTGCGTTGGCTGCTCATTCAGGAAAGTATGGAGTTGGAGACCACTGCTCAGCACCCGGAGGAGCTGATTCCAGTGCCTTATACCAATCAGGAGGAATAACTACAATGTCTGTTTCCAATGTGAAAGCCTATCTGGCCCCCTTTGGCCTGGAAAATCGGGTGCGGGAGTTTGATGTCTCCAGCGCCACGGTGGAACTGGCCGCTCAGGCCGCAGGGGTAATTCCCGCCCGCATCACCAAGACGCTGTCCTTTCTGGTAGGCGATTCCGCCATTCTGGTCGCCTGTGCCGGAGATACCAAGGTGGACAACCGCAAGTTCAAGGAGCGGTTCGGTTGTAAGGCAAAAATGCTCAGCGCCGAACAGGTGATTCAGTTCACCGGCCACGTCATCGGCGGCGTGTGTCCCTTTGCGCTGCCGGAAAGCGGCGTCAAAACCTATCTGGACATCTCCATGAAGCGCTTTGAGACGGTATTCCCTGCCGCCGGCAGCGCCAACTCCGCTGTGGAGCTCACCTGCGAGGAGCTGGAGCGGTGCGCCGACCGGTTTGACGGTTGGGTGGATGTGTGCAAGGGCTGGGAAAACAGCCCGGATGCCTGATCTCTGCAACGGAAACAGCAACGGCAATCGTCCTCTTGTTCTGAGGCGATTGCCGTTCTTTTATGTCTTGTGTAAAATCAACCCTTGCCGTGGAGCCGGGCCGCCGCCAGCGTGTTCTGCAGCAGCATCACCCGGGTCATGGGGCCGCAGCCGCCGGGGACGGGAGTAATCCAGCCCGCCTTCTGGGCCACCGGGCCGAAGTCCACGTCGCCGCAGAGCTTGCCGTTCTCGTCCCGGTTCATAGCCACGTCGATGACGGCGGCCCCCTCTTTCACCATGTCGGCGGTGATCAGGTTCCGCTTGCCCACAGCAGAGACCAGAATGTCCGCCTGACGGGTGATCTCCGCTAGATTAGGGGTCTTGGAGTGGCAGATGGTGACGGTGCCGTTACGGTGGAGTAGCAGCATGGCCTGAGGCTTGCCCACGATATTGGAGCGGCCCACCACCACGCAGCGCTTGCCTGCGGGGTCAATGCCGTACTCGTCCAGCATGGCCATAACGCCGGCAGGGGTACAGGGCAGGAAGGTGTAGTCCCCGATCATGATCCGGCCCACATTGTAGGGGTGGAAGGCATCCACGTCCTTCCGGGGATCGATGGCCAGCAGCACCTCCTGCTCGTCGTAGTCGTAGCCCTTGGGCAGGGGGAGCTGGCAGAGAATGCCGTCAATCTCCGGACGCTGGTTCAGCGCGTCGATCAGCTCCAGCAGCGCCTTCTGCCCGGCGTCCTCGGGAAGAGCGAACTCCTCACTGTAGATGCCGCACTGGGCGCAATCCTTCTCTTTATTGGTCACATAGACCCGGGAGGCGGGGTTGTTGCCCACCAGGATGACCGCCAGTCCCGGCCGCTGGCTGAGAGCTGCAATTTGCTCCTGAATCTGGCTCTTCCACTTGGCTGCCAGGACCTTTCCGTCGATGATAATTGCCATAGCTGATCACTCCTTGTCTGTCTCTTTTGTCTCTTCTGTCTGGGTTTGTGCCGCCGCCTTCAGCTGCTCCACATAGAGGGGCTGAGGGTTCTTTTTCTGCTGCCGGAGCCGGTACCAGATGATGCCCGCCGCTGCCAGAGCGGAGAGAACCGCCAGTGCCTGGGAGACCCGGATGCCGGTGTCGAAGAGATAGAGGCTGTCCGCCCGCATCCCCTCAATCCAGGCCCGACCCAGGCC
>JBJDXT010000050.1:0-10006 GCA_051866795.1 Candidatus Onthomonas sp.
CCCATCAGCTCATAGGCGCCGATGGCGGAGAGCAGCCCGATGACCACCGCCATACAGATGGACGGGCAGAGCAGCAAAACGGCCAATATCATCGGAATGCCAATGACCGCCACCAGAATTCGGCTTGCCATGTCACACACCTCCAAACCGGCGGGAGCGCTTCTGGAAGGAAGCGATGGCCTTGAGCAGCTCCTCTTTGGAAAAGTCGGGCCAGAGGACGTCGGTAAAATAGTACTCGGAATAGGCGGACTGCCAGAGCAGGAAATTGGAGGTGCGGATCTCGCCGCTGGGGCGGATGATCAGATCCGGGTCGGGCACGCCGGTGGAAAACAGCCGGTCGGAGATGTCCCGCTCCGTAATGGAGCCGGGATCTCTCCCCTCCCTAACGCACTCCGCCGCCAGCGCCCGCACCGCCCGGGTAATCTCATCCCGGCCACCATAGTTCAGGCAGATATTCACCTGACAGCCCTCATAGTGGGTGGAGATCTCCTCCGTCCTGCGGCACAGGGCCTGCAGCTCCGGGTCCAGCGGAGTCAGGTCGCCGAAAAAGGCCATTTTCACCCGGTCCCGCTCCATCTGGCCGATGGCCTCCAGTAGATACTTTCGCAGCAGCCCCATGATAGCGTTGACCTCTTCCTGGGGGCGCTTCCAGTTTTCTGTGGAGAAGGCATAGACGGTCAGATAGTCCAGTCCAATCTCCTTGCAGTAGGTAGCGATGGTGCGGAAGGTCTCCGCCCCCGCAGCATGACCGGCCGTCCGGGGCAGGCCCCGCTGCTTGGCCCAGCGGCCGTTGCCGTCCATAATGATGGCTACATGGCGGGGCAGCGCGGCAAAGTCCACAGACTCTCGTGCATCCGGTGTCTTGCGAAATAGTGGCATAGTAATTCGTTCCTATCGTCAGTATTCAGCCCAGAACTGCTTACACGCTCATCAGTTCCTTTTCCTTGTCGGCGGTCAGGGCGTCGATCTTCTTGCAGTAATCGTCGGTGAGCTTCTGGATATCCTTCTCCAGTTCCTTCACGTCGTCCTCGGTGAGCTCGCTCTTCTTCTTCATGGCCTTGATCTTATCCATGGTGTCCCGGCGGATATTGCGCACTGCCACCTTACCGCCCTCGCTGTACTTGCGCACCTGCTTGGTCAGATCCTTGCGGCGCTCCTCGGTGAGCTGGGGGAAGGTCAGGCGGATGATCTTGCCGTCATTCTGGGGGTTGATGCCCAGATCAGAGGTGTTAATCGCCTTCTCAATGGGCTTGAGCAGGCTCCGGTCCCATGGCTGGATCACCAACTGACGGGGATCTGGAGAGGAGATGGACGCCACCTGGTTCAGGGGGGTGGGGGTTCCGTAGTACTCCACGGAGATCCGGTCCAGCACCTGGGCATTGGCCCGGCCGGCCCGGACAGAGGCGAAATCGGCCTGGACGGCGGCAACCGTTTTTTGCATACGGCTTTCAGCGGCTTTCGTAATCTCGTTCATCGGTTTTTCCTCCTTGTATCAGTTGACAATCGTGCCGATCTTCTCGCCCATAACCGCCCGCTTGATGTTCTGCGGGTCCTTGAGGGCGAACAGCAGCACCGGAATCTTGTTGTCCATGGACAGAGATGTGGCGGTAAAGTCCATCACGCCCAGATGCTGGGCCAGCACCTGGTCATAGGAGATGGCGTCGTACTTGACCGCGTCGGGATCCACATTGGGATCCGCGTTGTACACGCCGTCGATATTCTTGGCCAGCAGAATGACGTCCGCATCGATCTCCGCCGCCCGGAGCACTGCGCCGGTGTCGGTGGAGAAGAAGGGGTTGCCGGTGCCGCAGCCAAAAATGACGACACGCCCCTTCTCCAGGTGGCGGATGGCCTTGGAGCGGATATAGGGCTCGGCGATCTGCTTCATCTCAATGGCGGTCTGTACCCGGACCTCCACGTGCTTCTGCTCCAGCACGTCGGCCAGAGCCAGGCAGTTGATGGTGGTGGCCAGCATACCCATGTGGTCGGCACGGACCCGGACCATTTTCTCTCCGCCGTCCTTCTTGCCTCTCCAGAAGTTGCCGCCGCCGACCACAATGCCCACTTGGACGCCCATTTCCACGCATTCCTTGATGACATCGCACACCTGGCCGATCACGCCAAAGTCCAGCCCCCGGGACTGACCGCCGGCCAGCGCTTCACCGCTGATCTTGAGCAATACCCGCTTATATTTTGGCTGATCCATAGTTTGATCCTCTCCTAACTACTTTCATTGCACATGGAGACCCCATGTATTTAATCTATTTTAATCCATTTTGCCTTTTTTGCATAGGGGGTTTCTGAAAGTTTTTCCGTGGAATTCCGTGCTCTGCCCTCCAGCCTCAAGATACGCCTTCTTTTTACCTTTTCCCTTCCCATACGACATATTTCATGGTATAATACAAAATCATTTCTGATTCTCGCAAACTACGGACAAAGACGGTGATTTTGTGCAGAAGCAATCCCCCTCTCGCCTGGCCCAGGCACCCAGGAAGGAGCGGCACCTCCTTTCCCGGCTGCTGACATCGGTGCTGGCGCTGGCACTGGCCGGGCTAATGCTCTTTTTCCTCTGGCTGGCCTTTTCCTCACTGGAGCACAGAGAGGCAGCTCAGCAAAGCCGGGAGGCAGACACTGCTTCCGATTTAGCCGCTGCAGAAGAGGCAGCAGAAGAGCTGGCTCTGGCCGAGGCCCAGGCCCAGGCCTTCGCCATGGCAGCCGATCCGGAAATTCCCACCGTTCTGGACGGTGTGGAGGGGGTAACTGTGGATTTGATTCCCCTTAATGAGTATTCCCGTCCCGGCGTTCCCCTGGAGGGGGTCAGCGCCATTGTCATCCACTATGTTGGCAATCCCGGCACCACTGCCCAGCAGAATCGGGATTACTTCGCCTCCCTGGCGAAGACCGGTGAGGAATCGGTGAGCAGCCACTTTGTCATCGGAACCGACGGCACCATTATTCAGTGCATCCCACTGGACGAAAAGTCCTATTGCTCCAATCACCGAAATGCAGACACCATCTCCATCGAGTGCTGCCATCCGGACGCGGAGGGCGCCTTTACAGAGGAGACCCGGGCGGCTCTGGTCTCTCTGGTGCGTTACCTGGCCCACGGATACGCCTTGAGCTACGATGATGTGATCCGCCACTATGACGTGACCGGAAAAATTTGTCCCAAATATTATGTAGAGCATGAAGAGGCTTGGACGGACCTGAAAGATGAGATCTTTCAGGTCTCCGGCTCCTGACAAAAAACAGCCCTGAACCACTCAGTGTCGGTTCAGGGTTGTTTTTATTTAGTCGGTGCGGGTCGCCCCATCAGGCTCCTCAGACGCTCTCGGCAGATCCACATAGACAGGGCTGTGGCCAACCTCGGAGAGATAGACCATCATGTCCTCCCGGAACAGGCGGAGGGTGGAGGTGCTGATGCCCGGATGGCCGCTGATGCAGCTGTCCTCAGCCAGCTCCTTGTCCATGACCAGTGTGACCTCGTGTCCGGTGTCAAAGAGCAGCTCCAGGGCGCTCACCGAGCCGGGAGTGGTGCGCAGCAGGCGCTCCATGGCCTCCGGCCCCGCGAAGGAGAGCCGGGCCACGCCCAGCTGGGCGGACAGGTCCTTGGTCTTGAACACCTTGTCTCCGGGGAGCATGAGCAGATAATACCGGGTCTGCTGCCGGTTGGTCAGCAGCAGGTTTTTACAGATCTTGGTGCCCAGCACCCGCTCCACCTCGCGGCAGTCCTCCATGGTGTCGGCGTGCTCATGGTCTACCCGGAGAAAGCTGATCTCCAATTCATCCAGCTTGTCATAGATGGCCTCCTCCACCGGAGTGCGGGGGTACTTGGGGCGGCCGCGGAAAACAGTTTCATTGATCTTCATAACAAGATCTCCTTTCTCTCCCCCTTGCCAGAGCTTCCGATTCCGGTTACAATGGCCTGGGTGATCCAAAATGCAGAACTATCAATTGATCCTGGCCTATGACGGCAGCCGCTATCAGGGCTGGCAGGGCCAGGGGAATACGCCAAATACCATTCAGGCCAAGGTGCAGGCGGTGCTGGAGCGGATGTGCGGCCAGCCGGTGACTCTCCAGGCCTCCGGCCGCACCGACGCCGGGGTCCACGCCATGGGGCAGGTGGTCTCCTGCCAGCTGGAGACGGCGCTCTCCTGTCCGGAGATATTGGCCTATCTGAACCGCTATCTGCCGGAGGACATCGGCGCCCTCTCCATCGCGCCGGCCCCGCCTCGGTTTCACGCCCGTCTCTCCGCCCGGGGCAAAGTCTATGCCTATCGGATCTGGAACAGTCCTCTTCCTGACGTCTTTGGCCGCAAATACCGCTATGCCCTGCCCCAGGCTCTGGACCTGGCCGCCATGGAGCAGGCCGGCCGGCTGCTGGAGGGAGAGCATGACTTTCGCTCCTTCTGCGGCCTGACCCGATACAAAAAGTCCACCGTGCGCCGGATCGACTCCATCTCCATCTCCCGGGAGGGCGAGGTGGTCACCCTCCGGTTCCATGGAAACGGTTTTCTCAACCGGATGGTGCGGATTCTCTCCGGCACCCTGGTGGAAGTGGGGCTGGGCCTGCGGACGCCGGAGTCCATGTCTGAAGTGCTGGAGGCCAGGGACCGGGCCTCCGCCGCCGGGGCGCTGCCGCCCCAGGGGCTGATGCTGGAGCAGGTCTTTTATGGAGAACCCGTGTGAAACGATTCCAAAAATCCCGGAAACGTGGGGACGCCGATACGGCGTCCCCATTGACGTCTCTGTGTTATTTCATGGCTCCAGACTCAGAGGCAGCTCCAGACCCAGGTAGTCAAGCAGGTGCCCTGCCGCCGCCCGGTCTGCTTCGCTCATCTCAGCCAGATGCAGCTCCAGGTCCAGAACGATATAGCTCTCGTTTCCCTCACGGGGCAGCAGAATGAGAATCTGAGCCACTGTATCGCTGTAGTCGTCCTCCCGGTAGCTGAAGCCCTGTGCCAGCGCGCCGGAATCGGAGCTTACTTGCTGCGTCAAATCCTGAACCAGCAGATAGCCGGAGAGATTGATATAAGCGTCATAGTAGGCGGCAATACTCTCCTCCAGGAAGAGGCTGCTCTCCTGTCCCGCCGAATCCTCAGCGTAGACCAACTGGTACCAGCCCTGACCGCCCAGCGTCAGGTCGGTGACCCGTGCGCCACTGCTGTCCTCACTGACCACAGAGTTATAGAGATAGCTGCCCAGAATCGGGACGCTTCTGGCCTGCCCGCCCTCGGATACGAACTGGATCGTCTTCAGGTCGTCAAAGCCCACCGCTGTGCCGGTCTCCATGGGCTCCGGTTCCGGCAGCACATCCGTCTCGTCCGTCTGCTGGAAGATCTGTTCCAGTTCCGGATCCATCTCAATTCCGTCCAGAACATCGCCGATGTAGCTGTTGGAAAAGTCCAACAGGTAGTAGATACAGTCTGCATAGGCGCCGAACTCCATCGCCTCCTGAGGAGCCTCTACTGGCTGAGCCCCGGTAGGCGTCACAGTGACCGACCAGCCGTCTCCTCCGTCACAGATCCAGGCCAGGCCGTAGCTGCTCTCGCTCTTGGAGATGGTCAGGGTCAGGCTGCCGTCTGTCCGGCTGTCCACTGTCTCCAGCCGGTCTGACCAGTCTGTCCAATAGCTGTCAAAGGCCAGATCCGCCTCCATCTGGGTGGAGCGAATCAGCTCCGGCTGCTGCTCTGCCCAGGAGAGAAAACTCTCCCGAAAGCTGCCGGTCTCATCAATCAGATTGCGCAGCAGGTTACCCTCGGCGGTTTGCAGATCCTTACCGTTCAACTCCAGAGTATAGTTGCCGTCCCTCCCGGAGATATGGCTGTTCAGATCCGGCTTGCAGCCCTCCCAGAGGGATTTGAGCAGCTCACCCCAGCCGGGAATCCCGGCCCAGAAGTCTCCATTCCAGGTATAGCTTACCCAGTTCGCCGTCTGATCACGCTGCAGATCCTCAATATCACCTCTACGCAGGGCGGGGAGATCAAAGGCCAGGGTGCGCTGGGCCAGTTGGGCCACGTTAAGCCAGAGCTGATTCTCGTCCACCCGCAGCTCAGTCCAGACGCCGTCGCCGCTGCCGGCCCCCTCCAGGGTAAAGATCAGGTCCGCCGTCTGGCTGGAGCGGCAGATATAGCCATTGACCAACAGATTTGCCCCGTGATAGGGGATCACCAGGTTGACCAGGGCGTCCTCTGTAGCTGCCAGCTCCTCCCCGGTCTGATAGAACTCCTCCGCGGCTTTGGAGGAACATCCGGTCAGGCTGGACAGAGCCAGCAGCAGAGCCATCAGTAAGGCGGATAACCGTTTCATCATAGATAACACCTCTTTTAGTGTCAAACGCAGTACAACTGTGCAATCAATCAGGAAAATCAGGCAGAGCAGTATCTCC
This sequence comes from Candidatus Onthomonas sp., assembly GCA_051866795.1. Lineage (GTDB taxonomy): Bacteria > Bacillota > Clostridia > Oscillospirales > Oscillospiraceae > Onthomonas. Next base: position 6,389 of record JBJDXT010000050.1, read on the forward strand.
GCTGGGTTTTCTGGTTTTTCATACTACCGTTCCGGCGTCCAAATGTCAAGCCGCCGGTCGAGGCTTAAAGAAAAGTTTATCAATTCCTCCAAAGATGCAAAAAAGCTGCCGGTACCTGTTGACACAGATACCGGCAGCCGGCAGGCAATATACAGTTAACGGTCACTGCCGATCATGGCCTGAAGCACACGGTCCTCCGAAGCGTTCAGGGTATGCGGCACTGCAAGAGCCTCATCCATGTCCATGTCGCAGATGGTGCCTCCCTGGTGGCAGACGACCCGGTTGGTCTTGCCGGCCGCCAAGCACTCCACCGCCCAGTAACCCATACGGGTAGCGGTGACGCGGTCACGGGCGTTGGGGCTGCCGCCGCGCTGGATGTGGCCCAGGACGGTCACACGGGGATCGATCCCCAGCTCCTCCCGGATCATCTCCGCCACCTTAACGGCGCTGCCCGGGTTTTTCATGATCTCGTCATCATTGAAAGCGCCCTCAGCCACAATGATCATAAAATGAGTACGGCCGTTGAGACGGGCGGCACGAATCCGCTCCGCCACGTCAGCCTGGAAGGTCCAGGGACGCTCCGGAACCAGAACGGCGGTGGCGCCGGTGGCGATGCCCACATACTGGGCCAGGTTGCCCGCCCGGTGGCCCATAACCTCCACTACGGAGCAGCGCTCATGGGACTGCATGGTGTCCCGCAGCCGGTCGATGGCCTCAATGGCGGTATTGGCGGCGGTATCGTAGCCGATGGAGTAGTGGGTGCAGCCGATGTCGTTATCAATAGTGCCGGGGATTCCCACCACCGAGATGCCGTGCTTGGACAGGGCCAGACAGCCCCGGAAGGTGCCGTCGCCGCCGATGGCCACAATGCCATCAATGCCCAACAGCTTACAGGTGGCCACTGCCTTCTTCTGGCCGGCCTCGGTGCGGAACTCATCGCTCCGGGCGGTATAGAGGATGGTGCCGCCACGGTTGATGATGTGGGCCACGGAATTGGCGTCCATGCGGAGCACATCGCCGTTAATCAGGCCGTTCCAGCCCCGGCGGATGCCGATCACATCGATGCCCCGGAACAGAGCGGTACGAACCACGGCGCGGACTGCCGCGTTCATGCCGGGAGAGTCGCCGCCGCTGGTGAGCACACCAATCCGTTTTACTGCGTTCGTCATAGGAATCCCTCGCATTCTATTGTGATATTTTACATTTCTTTACGTTCTGCAAAGTAGTTTGCTCAATTATTATCATAGTCTTTTTTTCTGCGCTTGACAAGAGGGAAATGACAGAAACCGAAGCAGATTTAATTCCCCTCCTCCGACGGAAGCCGCACCTGTTCCAGCAGCGCCTGCCGCTGATTGGGGCATTCCCCGTCCAGCACCAGCTCCAGCAGCCGCTCCAGCTCCCGGCCCAGAGCGGGGCCCTTGGGATAGCCCAGCTCCAGCAGATCTCTGCCCCCCAGGGCCAGATCCTTCAGCCCAAAGCAGGCCTGCTCTGCCAGCAGCCGGCGCAGCAGGTCCTCCGCCTCGTCCAGACGCGCCAGTTTTGCCGCCCGTTCCCCGGGAGCCTGGGCCAGATTGTCCGCCCGATGGACAGCCAGGGATTGAAACGCTCCCTCTTCTCCCAGCGCCCGGAGAAAGCGGCGGCCCGACCGGTCATTTTGAGGCACTGGAGCATCGTGATACCGGATCTGGAGCAGCACCTGATCCCGCATCTTGTTGTCGCAGCGCAGCCGAGCCAGCATCTCCGACGCCAGCGCCTCGCTGCGCTTGGGATGCTGATAGAAATGGTCAATCCCCGCCTCATCCCGGCTCCAGCAGCCCGGCTTGCCGCAGTCATGAAACAACATAGTCAGCCGCAGGACGGTCTCCGCCGGGGCTTCCTCCACCGCATGCGCGGTGTGGGTCCAGACGTCGTAACAGTGATGGGGGTTTTGCTGGGGGAAGTCAAACATCTCCGCCAGCGGCGGCAGAATCTGGGCCATGAGGTCCCGATACTCCAGCAGCAGCGGACAGACCCCCTGCCCCACCAGAAAGCCCTTCAGCTCGGAGAAGATGCGCTCAGCGGCAATGTGGTCCAGCAAAGCATGATTCCGGTGCATGGCTACTCCGGTCTCCGCCTCCACCTGGAAGCCAAACCGAGCAGCAAAGCGCAGCGCCCGAAGGATCCGCAGTCCGTCCTCCTGAAAGCGTTGATCCGGGTCTCCTACACAGCGTATGACGCCGGCCGCCAGGTCCTCCCGGCCTCCAAAAAAGTCCTGCACGCCGGTGTCAGGATGGTAGGCCATGGCGTTGATGGTAAAATCCCGCCGGGCCAGGTCGGCGGCCAAACTGCGGACAAAGGTCACCTGATCCGGATGCCGGTGGTCGGTATAGGCTCCGTCCGTGCGAAAGGTGGTGACCTCATAGCCCTCGCCGTCCTCAATTACCATGACAGTGCCGTGCTGCAGGCCGGTCTTGACCACCTGCCGGTCCGAGAACACCTCCAGTACCTGCTGCGGCAGGGCGTTCGTGCAGATGTCCCAATCATGAGGGACCCGGCCCATCATGGCATCCCGAACGCAGCCCCCCACCACATAGGCCTCATAGCCGGCCTGGTTCAGCCGACGTACAATAGCGCCGGGTACAGACGGAATCTCTATGGTCATGCTGCATCCCTCCTCATTTGACTTACGGCACAAGTCTGTACCATGCCTGTAAAAAGCGACAGCCCTGAGAGCCCTATTGGGTCCTCTCAGGGCTATGCTTCGTCAATCCTCGTGATTGTCCTGGCTGTCCGGTTTTTCCTCGTCGTCCCCGTGGCCGCCGCCCAGAATACCGTCCAGAATATCTCCCAGGGTACCTCGCTCAGCGCAGTGGACAGCAACGCTGTCAGTACATTCGCCGGCAGTGGCGGTGATGGTGCATTCACCTGCCGAGACCCAACGAATCAGGCCGTTTTCCACTGTGGCGACAGAGGGGTCGCTGGTTGTCCAGGTGATCTCACCGCTCCAGATCTCCGGAAGAATGGTGGGTACAATCGCATAAGTTCCGTTGGCGGAGAGATTGATTTCCTCTTCCTCGATAGTAAGCGATTCAATCTCCGGTTCCTTGCAGATGACATCGCAGGTGGCTGTCCGGCCGTCCACAGTTGCGGTAATGGTGCACTCACCCACGCCTGCCCAGGTCACCTTTCCATCCTCCACTGTGGCAACTGTTGGATCGCTGCTCATCCAGGTCACCGCTCCTCTCCAGTTGGAGGGAATGACCGTAGTAGTAAGAGATTCTGTCTCGTCGTATTCCAGCGTCAGGCTGGTGTAATCCAACTGGATGGAGGAGACACTGACATAGCCACAGGTCACCTGACACTCTGCTGTCACATCGCCGGCTTGGGCAGTGATGACGCAGCTACCGGTACCCACCCAGGAGATCAGTCCATCAGAGACAACGGCGACGCTCTCATCGCTGGAGGACCACTGGAGCTTTCCGGCCCAGGCGCGGGGTTCCACCGTGGCGGCCAGCTGATAGTGTCCGTTTCCGTCCAGGGAGAGACCCTGCTGGCTGAGGGTAATGCTCTCCGCCTCCGGGCTGTGGATAATGAGGGCAGAGCGAACCACCGCCTGGTTGCCGGAGCTGTCCGAGACAG
>JBJDXT010000051.1:0-9995 GCA_051866795.1 Candidatus Onthomonas sp.
CTGCACCAGGGCCGGATCGCTGAGATGAAAACCGGCGAAGGCAAGACCCTGGTGGCCACTCTCCCCGCCTATTTGAACGCCCTGTCCGGCGAGGGTGTCCATATCGTCACTGTCAACGACTACCTGGCCAAGCGTGACTCCGAGTGGATGGGCAAAGTCTATCGGTTCCTGGGCCTCAAGGTGGGCCTGATTGTCCATGGCCTGACCCGGAAGGAGCGCAAGGAGGCCTACGCCGCCGATATCACCTACGGTACCAACAACGAGATCGGCTTTGACTACCTGCGGGACAACATGGCCATCTACGACCGGGATCTGGTTCAGCGGGGCCAGAACTTCGCCATTGTGGACGAGGTGGACTCCATCCTCATCGACGAGGCCCGTACCCCTCTGATCATCTCCGGCAAGGGCGAGGAGTCCACCCAGCTCTACCAGATGGCCGACCAGTTCGTCTCCACCCTCCGGCGCTTCACCATCGCCGAGAGCGACGACAAGGAGATCGACGAGGAGGTCAACCAGAACTACGACTACGTGGTGGAGGAAAAGCGCAAGACCTGCACCCTCACCGCCCGGGGCATCTCCAAGGCAGAGGCCTATTTCAATCTGGACAATCTGGCCGATGAGGAGAACACCACCCTCAATCACCACATCAACCAGGCCATCCGGGCCCACGGCGTTATGAAGCGGGACGTGGACTATGTGGTTAAGGACGGCCAGGTCATCATCGTGGACGAGTTCACCGGCCGTCTGATGTATGGCCGCCGCTACAATGAGGGCCTGCACCAGGCTATCGAGGCCAAGGAGGGGCTCCAGGTGGCCAACGAGTCCAAGACGCTGGCCACCATCACCTTTCAGAACCTGTTCCGTCTCTATCACAAGCTCTCCGGTATGACCGGCACCGCCCTCACTGAGGAGAGCGAGTTTAACTCCATCTACAGCCTGGACATTGTGGAGATCCCCACCAACCGTCCGGTGGCCCGAATTGACCAGCCCGACTGCGTCTATAAGACCGAGGCGGGCAAGTACCGTGCCATTGTCAACCAGATCATTGAGTGCCACAAGAAGGGCCAGCCCGTCCTGGTGGGCACCGTCTCCATCGAGAAGTCGGAGAAGCTGAGCCGGATGCTCAAGGCTCAGGGCATTCCCCACAACGTTCTCAACGCCAAGAACCACGAGCGCGAGGCGGAGATCATCGCCCAGGCCGGCAAGCTGGGCGCCGTCACTGTGGCCACCAACATGGCCGGCCGTGGTACCGATATTATGCTGGGAGGCAACGCCGAGTATCTGGCCAAGGCGGATCTGCGCCGGAAGGGCTATGACGACGAGGTGATCGCTGAGGCCACCGGTTATGCTGACACCGATAATGAGGATATCCTGGAGGCCCGGAAGCTCTACGCCGAGCGGATGGCCGCCTATAAGGAGGAGATCTCCACCGAGGCGGAGCAGGTGCGCCAGGCGGGCGGCCTGTATATCCTGGGCACCGAGCGCCATGAGGCCCGCCGGATCGATAACCAGCTCCGGGGCCGTTCCGGCCGTCAGGGCGATCCAGGTGAGAGCCGGTTCTACCTCTCTCTGGAGGACGACATTCTCCGGCTCTTCGGCTCTGAGAAGATCTCCCGGATGATGGACACCCTCAAGATCGACGAGGATACCCCCATCGATGCCAAGATGCTCTCCGGCGCCATTGAGAACGCCCAGAAGAAGGTGGAAAGCCGCAACTTCCAGATCCGGAAGAACGTGCTGGATTACGATGACGTCATGAACACCCAGCGCGAGGTGATCTACGGCGAGCGCCGCAGGGTGCTCAGCGGCGAGGATCTCAAGCCTTATATCATGAGCATGATCGACAATATGATCGACCAGGCCATTCTGGGCATCGCCGGCGAGCGGCGCCATCTGACTGCGGAGGAGCTGCGGGACGCCACCCAGGACTACCGCAACGTGTTCCTGCTCCCGGACGAGCTGAACTACAGCGATGAGGAACTGGGTCAGATGACGCCCCAGCAGGTGGCCGACAAGGTCAAGGAGCGGGCCCACGACATCTACGAGAAAAAGGAAGCCATCCTCACTGAGCCCGTCATGCGGGAGCTGGAGCGGGTCATGCTGCTCCGGGTGGTGGATGAGTACTGGATGGATCACATCGACGCCATGGACGACCTGAAGCAGGGCATCCGGCTCCAGGCCTATGGTCAGCAGGACCCCGTGGTGGCCTTCAAGCGGGAAGGCTTTGAGATGTTCGAGCAGATGAACCGGGACATCCAGCGGGAGACCATTCGCCGCATCTATATCGCCCGGGTGCGCACCGACAAGGTGGAGCGCAAGGCGGTGGCCAAGGTCACCGGCGAATCCGCTGGGGGCGAGAACCCCAAGGAGAAGCCCCGCCGCATCCCGGTCCGCAAGGGCAAGAAGATCGGCCCCAACGACCCCTGCCCCTGCGGCTCCGGCAAGAAGTACAAGAAGTGCTGCGGCCGCAACCGGGAAGCGGATTGATGGCTGACCTGCTGGAGCATCGGGAGGCGAACGGCCTGGTCTGGTTGGAGAGCGGGGCAATCTCCGCCCCCGGCGGGGCGGCCCACGGCTTTTCCACCCGGCTGGGAGGCGTGAGCCGGGGCGTCTACGCCTCCCTCAATCTGGGCCACACCCGGGGAGACGATCCCCAGGCGGTCCGGGAGAACTACCGCCGCTTCTGCAAAGCTACCGGGGTGGGGGAGACAGAGAACCTGGTCCTCTCCCACCAGATTCACGAGGATACCGTCCGGGTCTGCACACTGGCCGACCGGGGCAAGGGCCTGGACCGGGCGCGGGACTATGACGCCGACGGCCTTATGACCGACATTCCCGGATTGCCCCTGGTGATTTTTTCCGCCGACTGCATTCCCATCCTCTTTTATGACCCGATGCGCCGTGTTGTCGCCGCCTGCCACGCTGGCTGGCGGGGAACGGCGCTGGGTATCGCCGCAAAGACGGTCCGGCGGATGGGAGAGGTCTACGGCTGCCGGCCAGAGGATATCCAGGCCGCCATCGGCCCCGGCATCTCCCAATGCTGCTTTACCACCCATCAGGATGTCCCCAAGGCCATGGAGCAGTCTCTGGGCCGCTTGCCGGAGGGACTGATTCTCCCGATGGCAGAGCAAGGCCGGTTCCGGGTGGATCTCAAGGGGATCAACGCCTGGCTGCTGGAGCGGGCAGGGGTAATCCAAGTGGATCAGTCCTCGGACTGTACCGCCTGCCACCCGGAGAAATACTGGAGCCACCGTATCACCGGCCCTGCCCGGGGATCCATGGCTTCGGTGATTGCACTGAAATAAACAACCTGGCAAGGAGGCCGCAGATCTGCTGTCTCCCTGCACCCTTTTCTGGGGCAGTCCAATCAGACTGCCCGGCGGGAGCGGAGGAATGAAGCTGACATCCCAAACCGTTCGAAGGCTGACTGCCCTGCTGCTGGCTTTGTGCCTACTGCTCGCCGGCTGCGCAGATCCCTACGCCTCTTCAGAGGAGACGGAAGGGCCTGCCCAGTCCGAAGAGACGTCTCCGGAGCCTTCCGGTGCGGGAGAGGCGGCACAGGAAGCGGGGGAGGAGGGGGAGCGCCCCTTCACCTTGGGCTATTATGAGGGCAAAGGGCTGAACCCTTACACCTGCAATAACACTACCAATCAGAGCCTGATCCGGCTGCTCTATGAGCCTCTGTTTCAGCAGAGCCCGGACTTTGAGACAGAGAACTGTCTGGCCCTCAGCTGTGTCCTGGACGGGACGGGGAGCTGGACGCTGACGCTGCGCTCAGACGTCACCTTCTGGAATGGGGAGACGCTGGACGCCGGGGACGTGGCTGCATCGCTGCGTGCGGCAGCCGCCGCCGGGAGTATCTACGCCGACCGGCTGGCCCCACTGGAGGATTTGCGCCAGACGGGGGAGTACACCCTCACCTTTACCTGGTCTGAGCCGTTGGGTGATCTGACCCCGATGCTGGAGATTCCCGTTGTCCAGGCCGGCACCGAAGGAGACAGTCTGCCTATGGGTACCGGCCCTTATCTGCCCCTATTGGATGAGGAGGGGGACGTTCAGGCCCTCTCTGTCCACCCCAACTGGTGGCAGGAAGAGGCGCTGCCCGCAGAGCAGATCGCCCTCTATCCGGCGTCAGACAGCGATATGCTAATCTACGGTTTTGAGAGCGGGCAGATCACCATGGTCTCCACCGATCTCACCGGCTCCAACAGTCTGGGCTATTCCGGCAGCTACGAGGTGCGGGACTATCCCACCAGCTATCTGCTTTACCTGGGCTGTAATACAAAGACAGGCCCCTGCCGGGAGCAGGCCTTTCGTCTGGCCCTTCAGGCCGCCCTGGACCGGGAGACGATTGCTGAACGGCTCCTCTCCGGCCATGCAGATCCCAATCCGCTGACCTTTCCGGCGGGATCTCCCTGGTATGATGAGCGCCTGGCTCAACGCTTTTCGGAGCCGGATTCCGCTGCTTTGGAGGCATATGCGGGAGAGACCGTGACCATTTTGGTCAACGCGGAGTCCACCTTCCGTACCACCGTTGCCGATTTCCTGGCAGACAGCCTGCGGGAGGCGGGACTGGAGGCGGAGGTATCCGCCCTCTCCTGGAGCGCCTACTGTGCGGCCTTGGAAGCTGGAGCGTACGACCTGTATCTGGGCGTGGTCAAGCTGGAGCCCAATTTTGATCTCACACCATTTTTCGATCTTGACGGCAGTTTGAATTTTTCAGGATTCTCTGCCGATGAGATAAATGCCTCGCTGGCAGCCTATTTGGCTGCCGACGGGGAGGGCCGGGCCGGCAGGGCTTATGACCTGTCCCTGGCCGTCAGTCAAGCGGCGCCGATACTGCCCCTGTGCTTTCTCAAGCACTCCATTCTCTCTAACTGGGGCAGTCTGGGCAGCTTTGCGGCCACTCAGTCCAACCTGTTTTACCATTTTCAGGACTGGGATCTGAGCAGGCCTGCTCACACTGGGGAGCAAGAAAAAGAAGGGAGAACTGCGCAATGAACAACGTGTACCGCTGCTATGCGGAAAAACGTCCCGGCTTTGATGTGGCTGCTGGGAAGGTGTTCCGGGAGCTGAAGGAGCAACTGGAGATCCAGGGCCTCACTGGCGTTCGGATCCTCTATCGGTATGATGTGGATCAAATCGACCAGGCTGTTTTTGACAAAGCTGCCACCACTGTTTTTTCCGAGCCCATGTGCGACAACTTCTACCGGGAGACCATGCCAGAGATCGACGGCGACCACGCTATTCTGGCGGTGGAGGCCCTTCCTGGCCAGTTTGACCAGCGGGCGGACTCCTGCGCCCAGTGCATTCAGCTGCTGGCGGGCTGTGACCGGCCTTTGGTCAGCGCCGCCACCGTCTATGTCCTGCTGGGCAAGCTCAGCGAGGAGGATGTGGACCGAGTGGCCAAATACCTGATTAACCCGGTGGAGAGCCGCCGTGCATCCGTGGAAAAGCCCGAGACTCTGGTCAAACAGTATGCCATCCCAACCTCGGTGGAGACCCTCACCGGCTTTATCGGCCAGGACGAGGCTGGCCTGAAGGAGACTCTGGCCCGCTACGGTCTTGCCATGGATCTGGACGATCTGAAGTTCCTCCAGGACTACTTTAAAAACGACGAGGCTCGGGATCCCACCATCACCGAGCTCCGGGTCATTGACACCTATTGGTCCGACCACTGCCGCCACACCACCTTTGGCACTTTCATTGAGGAGACAGATATTCAGGATGAGGGCGTCAAGGCCGCCTTCGAGGAATACCTGGCCGGCCGGGTGGAGGTCTACGGGGAGGAGAAGGCCGCCAAGCGGCCCCGCACTCTGATGGACATGGCCACCGCCGGCACCAAGGTGCTGAAAAAGCGGGGTCAGCTCCCCAACCTGGACGAGAGCGAGGAGATCAACGCCTGCTCCATCCATATCCCCGTGGATGTGGATGGACAGGAGCAGGATTGGCTGCTCCAGTTCAAGAACGAGACCCACAACCACCCCACTGAGATTGAGCCCTTCGGCGGCGCGGCCACCTGCATCGGCGGCGCCATCCGGGATCCTCTGGCGGGCCGGGCCTACGTCTACCAGGCCATGCGCCTCACCGGCTGCGGCGACCCCCGGACGCCTCTGAAGGACACCATTCAGGGCCGTCTGCCCCAGCGCAAGCTGGCCACCACCGCCGCGGCGGGCTATTCCTCCTACGGCAACCAGATCGGCCTGGCCACCGGCGTGGTCAGCGAGTTCTACCACCCCGGCTATGTGGCCAAGCACATGGAGCTGGGTGCTGTGGTGGGTGCTGTGCCTGCCGATCAGGTGGTCCGTGTCTGCCCCGATCCCGGCGATGTGGTCATCCTGCTGGGCGGCCGCACCGGCCGTGACGGCATCGGCGGCGCCACCGGTTCCTCCAAGACCCATAACCTCTCCTCCCTTACTACCATGGCTGCCGAGGTACAGAAGGGCAACGCCCCCGAGGAGAGGAAGATCCAGCGGCTCATCCGCAACCCGGAGGTCACAAAGCTGATCAAGCGCTGCAACGACTTCGGCGCCGGCGGCGTCTCTGTGGCCATTGGCGAGCTGGCCGACGGCCTGGAGATCGACCTGAATGCCGTGCGCAAGAAGTACGACGGCCTGGACGGCACCGAGCTGGCCATCTCCGAGTCTCAGGAGCGGATGGCGGTCTGCGTGGCCCCGGAGAACGCCCAGAAGTTTATCAATTATGCCACCGCCGAGAACCTGGAGGCTTATCAGGTGGCTGTGGTCACCGAGAGCCCCCGGATGGTAATGCGCTGGAACGGCCAGACGATTGCCAACCTGTCCCGGGCCTTCCTTAACTCCAACGGAGCCCCCAAGCACACCAGGGTGTCCGTCCCACAGCTTCCCGGCCGGGAGGCCCCCGCTCAGGTGGCGGATGTGGCCCAAGCTTTCTATGCCCTGGCTGAAGATCCCAATCTGGCCTCTCAGCGGGGCCTGGGAGAGCGGTTTGACTCCACCATCGGCGCTGGATCTGTCCTCTCCCCCTATGGAGGCAAGTATCAGCTCACTCCCGCCCAGACCATGGTGGGCCTGCTTCCCGTGGGCCCGGGCAAACAGACCGAGACCTGCTCGGTCATGGCCTGGGGCTTTGATCCCTACCTGATGGAGCGGGATCCCTTCGTGGGCGCTCAGTCCGCCGTGGTGGAGAGCGTCTCCAAGCTGGTGGCCGCCGGCGCTGACCCGGACAAGGCCTACCTGACCCTGCAGGAGTACTTTGAGCGGCTTCATGAGGACCCCAGCCGCTGGGGCAAGCCCTTTGCCGCCCTGCTGGGCGCCTACAAAGCCCAGATTGAGCTGGGCTGCGCCGCTATCGGCGGCAAGGACTCCATGTCCGGCTCTTTCCTGGATCTGGACGTGCCCCCCACTCTGGTCTCCTTCGCCATCGCACCGGAGCAGGTAAAGCACATCGTCTCCTCCGAGTTCAAGGAGACGGACAAGCCGGTCTACCTCTTCCAGGCCCCTGCCGGGGACTATGCCGGCACCCGGGCCATGTGGGCGAAATACCGCCAGCTGGTGCTGGATGGTAAGGTAGAGGCCGCCTGGGCACTTTCCGCCGGCGGTGTGGCCGAGGGCCTGCTCAAGATGGCTTTGGGCAACGGCATCGGCTTTGAAGGCAATGAGCATCTCACCCCGGAGCTTCTCTTTTCCAAGTCCTACGGCTCCATCGTGGCCCAGCTTACCGAGGACATCTCCGGCTTCGGCCTGAAGATCGGCGAGACCAGTGCCCAGCCCATGATCAAGGCCTGCGGCGTCAGCCTGCCTCTGGAAGAGCTGTCCCGCCGCTGGGAGAACACCCTGGAGGACGTCTATCCCACCCGGGCCGGGGCGGAGAGCGCGTCCGCTCCCATGCTCTCCTGCACCGCCCGCTCCGTCCAGGCTCCTTCCGTCAAGACGGCCCGGCCCAAGGCGGTTATCCCGGTATTTCCCGGCACTAATTGCGAGTATGATACCGCCAACGCCTGCCTGCGGGCCGGCATCGAGCCGGAGATCCTGGTGGTGCGCAACCTGAGCGTGGACCAGCTCCTGGCCTCGGAACACGACCTGGAAAAGGCCATCCAGTCCGCTCAGATGATCGTTCTCCCCGGCGGCTTCTCCGGCGGCGATGAGCCGGAGGGCTCTGGCAAGTTTATCGCCTCCTTCTTCCGCAATCCCCGGATCAAGGACGCCGTCCATGACCTGCTGAAAAACCGGGACGGCCTGATGCTGGGCATCTGCAACGGCTTCCAGGCCCTGGTCAAGCTGGGACTGGTGCCCTACGGCGAGATCCGAGATCTGGACGACAGCTGTCCAACCCTGACCTTCAACCTGATTGGCCGCCATCAGAGCCGCTATTGCGACACCCGGGTGGCCTCGGTGAAGTCTCCCTGGATGCTCAAGAGCCATGTGGGCGACCTGTACACCGTCCCAGTCTCCCACGGCGAGGGCCGGTTTGTGGCCCCGGAGCCCATCCTGAAGCAGATGATCGAAAACGGTCAGATCGCCACCCAGTATGTGGACGGCGGCGGCTTCCCCTCCATGGACATCTCCGCCAACCCCAACGGCTCGGTCTGCGCCGTCGAGGGCATCTTCTCCCCGGACGGCCGCGTGTTCGGCAAGATGGGCCACAGCGAGCGCTGGAACCCCGGCGTGGCAAAGAACATCCCCGGCGAGAAGTGGATGCCCATCTTCGAGTCCGGCGCCCTGTACTTCAAATAATCCCAACTTCATGTCCCCCGGAGAACCCATCTTCGGGGGACGGTTTCCGTATCGGAGGGTAAGATGGACGCTATAATATTTGATATCGACGGCACCCTGTGGGACTCCCGACAGGTGGTGGCCGACGCCTGGAACCGCGTGGTGCAGGAGGATCAGGGCTATTTCCCGGGCTATACCGGGGAGAACATCTCCTATCTCTTCGGCAAGACTATGACTGAGATCGCTGACCTGCTCTTTCCCAATCTGGAGCCGGAGGAGCGTTACCGCCTGGCCCGGCTCTGCTTTGTGGGGGAGAACGAGGAGCTGGAGCGCCGCCCCGGATCCTTCTATCCCGGTGTGCTGGAGACCATTCCTCTGCTGGCCCAAAAGTATCCCCTCTATATCGTCTCCAACTGTCAGGCGGGCTATATTGAGCTGGTGATCAAGCACAGCGGCCTGGCCGAATGCTTCCGGGGCGGCATGTGCTTTGACGATACCCACCTGCCCAAGGGGGAGAACCTCCGTCTGCTGACCCGGCGGGAGGGACTGAAGGCGCCGGTCTATGTGGGAGACACCCAGGGGGACTGGGAGGCCTGCCAGCGGGCGGGGATGCCCATGATCTTTGCCTCCTACGGTCTGGGACAGGTAAACGACCCGATTCCAACCATTGAGCGGTTTGACCAGCTGCTGGCGTATGCAAACATGGTGCCTTGAGACGTCCGGATGACTGCTTAATCTGAATCAATTTGCCCCGCAGGAATGACCCTGCGGGGCATTGTCTATCAGCACGCTCACACAAACTTGTTCAGATCCTCGTAATAGGTATATCCGATGGCGCCGAGGGTTTCCTCTACTTTGCGTCGGTCGGACTCCAGATCGTCACACAGGGCGTCCAGAGAGGGATATTCATCCCGGAGCTTGGTGTTTACATAGCTGAGCAGAATAATGGGATCCTGAGGCAGCATAAATTGCGCGTCCTTTCTGTATATCATAGGCCGGAAGGGGAGGGGACAGGGGGTCAGAGCTGTACCGATTTCTCCCCCTCCACAGTGAGACTGCCGTCTGTGTCCAGAGTAATACGGGTGTAGTGCTCCGGCCGGTCATAGTCCCGGGTGACACCGTCGTCGTCATAGAGCAGATACTCCGCCCGGTCTTTCACAAAGGAGAGCAGGCCCAAATGCCGGAAGTCGGTGTCCTCCACCGAGAGGCCCACCTCTTTTGCCACCGGCACCAGCCTGTCCGGCCGGAGGAAGAGGGGCACCTCATCCAGCGCCACCGGGATATAGTGGTGTCCGGCGGGGA